>JBCDCU010000389.1:0-3158 GCA_039181265.1 Pseudomonadota bacterium
CCATCCCGCGTGTTTTGAGTATCGGGTGAGCGGGCGCTTACTTTCTGAGAGGCTGGATGAGGGCTGATGAAGATCGGGGACGGGGGAGCCGTCAGACGTCCGTTTAATCGGTTGCGGCCTTGTCGACGATCATCTCCCAGCAACCAACCCATCCGGTGCGTAAGCGCCGGATTGTGCCCGTCCCGCCCGCTTTATCCGTTTCTTGGGGGTCGGGCGCACACGCCCACCTCCCCGAGAATAGAAAGGGGGCCGGACTGCAATCCTCGTATCGGCGTATGGAAATGGAGTTCCTCAAGGCCGATCCCCAGTCCAACTTGATCGCTCGTGCCCGTAGATGACTTGTCCTGGACCCCGGCCCTCCTTTGTTTATGGGCCCGGAGAACGGGTGGAGAGAGACTTCGCCTCTCGAACATCCGTCTCGCGGATCCGCAAAAAAGATCACCGCCGCATAGCCCGATACCCTCAAATCTGCATTCCCGGGCCTGACCCGGGATCCAGAAAAACCATCCACTGGCAAATCAGCCCCGGATAAACACCCCTTCCGGCACCCCTCTCCCATCCGGTGCGTCAGCATCGGATTGCGCCCGTCCCGCCCCCAATTGGGCGGGCGCATATGCACCCACCCTCGATCCTGGCGAAATCCTCGTACCGCGACGTACATGGACCGGAGGGTGCTTCAGAAGCCTCAATACACGTTGCTGGCATTAACTGGACCCCGGCTCGGGGGCCGGGATCCAGAACCAAACCCACCGCTTGTAGAAAGCGCGGTCGCCTAAAACGAAACGCCCCCTATCAACCGGCGTCTCACAACAACGACCCCACAACCCGCTCTATCACCACCGACCAGCCGGGGGTCCCGCGGCGGCCTGTCCACACACTGTCGCGGGCTTCCTTCGGAGCGGGAGCCGGACAGGCGCACGCACAAGCCGCGCCATAGCCCTTGAAACCGCTCTTATCATTATTCAGAAACTGCATCATTTTTCTCTCCTAATACCCTCTATTCATTCATTCTTTTAAAGCTTGAAGCCGCCGTCGACGGGGATCACGGCGCCCGTCACGAAGCCTGCCTTCGGCTCACACAAAAAGCCGATGACACCGCTCACATCGTCCGGCAATCCGACCCGGCCAAGGGCCGTTGCGCCCGCGATATAATCCCGCGCGCCGGGAATGATCTCGTTGAAGAGTTTGGCGTTAAAATCATCGTCGAGGCCGCCGGGCGCGACGGCATTGACGGTGATCTTGCGCCCGCCCAGAATCTGCGCCCAGTAGAGCGTCATTGTCTGAAGCGCTGCCTTCAACGGCCCATAGGCGATGAGCGGTGGGAAGACGCCATTCGCAAGCCCGGAACTTAAGTTCACGATCCGCCCGCCGTCGGCGAGATGGGGAACAAGCGCCTGCGTCAGCAACACGACGCTTTTGAAGTTCGTCGTATAAATTGCGTCGAGATCGTCACCGGTGATCTGGTCGAGACCGCCGATCCGCAGCGTTCCGGCATTGTTGATCAGGATATCGAGTTTATCGGCACCCCAGCTTTCAAGGATTTCCGGCACACGGTTCTTAACTGCCTGAACACCCGCATCAGAAGAAAAATCCGCCTGAAGAGTGACCGCCCGGCGTCCGAGCACCTCGATGTCCGTTACTGTCTTAGCCGCTGCCGCCTCTTCTGCGCGGTAGGTGAGGATGATATCCGCGCCCTTCTCCGCAAGCTCCAGCGCCGTCAAACGCCCGATATTGCGGCTTCCGCCGGTCACCAATGCGATTTTTCCAGACAGTGTGTCGCTCATCGCTTCATCCCCTCGTTGTTGAAGAGAACATAGTGGATGGATTTTCGCGACAGAAGTCGTCCATTTGACAATGCAGTGTAGACAAAATAACAACACCTTCACACTGGCACACAATGAGGGCCGAACGATTGAAAAAAGCCGGAGAAATCGCCTTTTTGAAAGCCGTTGAACTCGGCTCGATCCGGGCGGCAGCGCGCGCCCTCAACCAGGACCCGTCGGGCGTCTCAAGACGCATCACGCAGCTTGAACAGCGCCTTGGCACGAAGCTCGTCGACCGGGCCGGAAACGCCACAATTCCGACCGAACAGGGCCAGATCTACTACGAGGGTCTTTCCAAGATCGTCGATCAGCTCGAGGCGCTCGACCAGCAAGTGAGCGGCGAACATCTCACCCCGCGCGGGCTCTTGCGCGTGACGTCCGCGATCGATTTCGGCCAGGAATTTCTGACCGACTGGCTCTTTGCCTTCCGCGAGCGCTACCCGGAAGTCGAATACGATCTGGTGCTTGCAAGCGGCTTCATCGATATGGTGCAGGAAAACGTGGATGTGGCAATCCGTGTTGGCTCGCTTCCCGATTCCGCGCTCATTGCGAAGAAGCTTGCCGATGCGCCGCGGGTCCTTGTCGCAGCACCCTCTTATCTCGAGCGCCGGGGGACCCCGACAAAACCGGCCGATCTTGAAACCCACGATTTCGTGTTTTTTCTGGCGCGCAACCGCACCCAGCCGCTCGAACTCATCGATAAGAAAGGCGGGCGACATCAGGTGATGCGCTCAAAGGGCGTTGCGATCAACGCGATCCGCTCGGCGGTGAAGACGGTGACGGCCGGCGCCGGCATTCATAACGGGCCGCTCTGGGCCTTTGCGGGGGCACTCAAACGCGGCGACGTGACCTTGGTGCTTCCCGATTATCACCAATCGGCCTTTCCGCTTTATGCCGTGAGGAAACCCTCCGTCGTCGTCCCGGCCCGCATCTCGCACTTCATCGACCATGTGGCCGAATGCGTTAAATCGGTTGACGGGCTGGAGCCGGTTTGAGGGGATGCTTGGGGGCTTCTTTGAGCTGGAACAGTACTCTTATCCGGCAGGGTTTTTCGCAAGCGGAGAGGTATTCTGGACCCCGGCTCAAGGCCGGGGATGCTGTTGAGGGTATGGGGCTGCGCCGCAAACCTATGCTCTGTCGCTTCCTTTGCATCCAAAGCTTGATGTGACGAAGGTTCTCAGATCTGCATTCCCGGGCCTGACCCGGGATCCAGAAAATCCATCCGCCGGAACTCAAGTTGACTTCATCTTGGAAATCGCCCCCGTCTCCCATCCGGTGCGTCAGCGCCGGATTGCGCCCATCCCGCCCCACCCCTCTTGCTTCTTGGGCGCGGAC
>JBCDCU010000390.1:0-3154 GCA_039181265.1 Pseudomonadota bacterium
AGTAACCGTTTACATAACGATTAGCCTGTCTTTGGCGAGCATTGATCAGACCGGAAAGAATAGATCGTTTCATTTTGAAGTGATCTCCTTATTTCGCGCAATTACTGCTTGGGAGGGAGCCGTAATTTCGACGCTGAGGAGATAATAGTGTCTTCAGTCCAAAATATGGAGCGCCAAGACCGGATGGCAGCACTGCAAATTTTGCAAATCCAAAAACGACTCACGTCACAGTGTTGTAATATCGAACAAATCTCTGTCCCTCGCGTCTGAAATTCGGCTAGGAAAGGGGCATCGACGACGGAGATTTGAAAGAATGTTTCAAGATTTTTCAGCGCCTGCCGCTTCAGACGGCGATCGCGAGCGCATCGATGCCTTGAGGGTTCGAATGAAGCAAGCGAATCTATCTGGCTTTATCGTGCCGCGTGCCGACGAACACCAAGGCGAGTATGTACCTACCTCAGCCGAGCGATTGAAATGGTTGACGGGTTTTACGGGCTCCGCCGGTTCCGCAGCCATTCTTGAAGATAAGGCGGCCATCTTTATTGATGGGCGGTATACGCTTCAGGTGCGCTCGGAAGTCGACACTGACGTCATAGACCCCGTTCCGAGCATGGAAACACCGCTCAAAAAATGGCTGTCGGAAGAGGTCGGCGAGGGGGACAGGATCGGTTATGATCCTTGGCTGCATACGGTGAAAGAGGCAGCAGCGCTCAGGAAAGCGCTTGAGAGCAAGGGCGCGGTTCTTGTCGGCAGTGAAAACCTCGTGGATGCCATCTGGGAGAATCGTCCCGCGCCTCCACTCGCCCCAGTCCAGCTTCATCCTGCCGATCTTGCCGGAAAACCGGTTACTGAGAAAATCGCCCGGTTCCAGGAGGATCTGCGGGAGCATGATGCGGACGCCTTTTTATTGACCGCCCCGGATTCCATCTGCTGGCTTTTCAATATCAGAGGGCGCGATGTCCCGCACACGCCACTTGTCCTTTCCTTCGCACTTGTCCCGGTGGAGGGAAAGCCGATGCTTTTTGTTGAACCTGAAAAGCTCGACGAACTGGTCCGGCAGGACCTCGACGGCATTGCCGGTCTTCTGCCGAAAGACGCCCTGCTCACCAGTCTGAAAGACCATAAAGGTGCGCTTGCACTCGATCCTGCCCATGCAAGCGACATCTTCCGCATCGAGGTAGAAAATGCCGGCGGCAGGATCGTTGAGGCGCCCGATCCTTGTCTACTTCCGAAAGCGCGCAAAAACACCACAGAATGCGAAGGCGCTCGGGCCGCTCACATTCGTGACGGGATTGCCGTAGCGCAATTTCTCGCTTGGCTTGGCCGCATGGAACGGTCGGAGATCGATGAGATAAAGGCGGCGCGCAAGCTTGAAGCATGTCGGATCGCAGTGGGTGAAAAAACGAACTTTCCGCTCGAAGATATCTCTTTCGATACAATTTCCGGTTTCGGCCCGAATGGAGCGATTGTCCACTATCGCGTCACGGAAGCGACCAACAGGCAATTTGAGAGCGAGACGCTTTACCTGATCGATTCCGGTGGGCAATACCGCGACGGGACCACCGACATTACCCGCACCGTTGCGATCGGTACGCCGAGCGAAGAGATGCGAAAGCACTTCACACTGGTTCTGAAAGGCATGATCGCCATTTCACGGCTGCGCTTTCCAAAGGGAACGACCGGCGGCAGTCTTGATGCCTTTGCACGTCATGCGCTTTGGCAGGCCGGGCTGGATTTTGATCACGGAACCGGACATGGCGTCGGGTCCTTCCTGAGCGTTCATGAGGGGCCGCAACGGCTCTCAAAAGCCTCAGGTGTCAAACTGGAACCCGGTATGATCCTTTCCAATGAACCGGGGTTCTATCAGGCCGATGCTTATGGGATCCGCATCGAAAATCTCATTCTCGTGACCGAGCCGGAAGATATCGACGGGGGAGACCGTGCGATGATGGGCTTTGAAACCCTGACCTTCGCGCCAATCGACCGGGCCCTCATCACTCTGGATCTGATTGATGAGAGTGAGCGAGCATGGATTGACCACTATCATGAAGAGGTTTTGCAGAAGATCGGCGCATCGCTGGAAGGTGACGACCGTGTCTATTTGCAGGACGCTTGTGCGCCCCTTTGAAGGGCGCACGGAGGGGTAAAGAGCATCAGCTCCCAATCAGCGCCCGCAGAAGCGCCAGCACCGCGATACCGATGAGAATGGTCGGGACCATCGACACGCGGAAACTCAAGATCAAACCGGTTAGAAGGGCAAGCCGCTCCGGCAGGCCGCCATCGATCGCCGCAGGAACCACAATCGTGACGAGGACGGCTGCCGGCACCGCATTGAGCGCGGCAAGGACCCTTGGGTGCAAGGCACCGAATTGCGAAACAATCAAATGCCCCGAGCACCGCGTGAGATAGGTGAGGGCGCCGAGAGCGAGAATAAGGGTGAGCGCGTCCATCACGAATTCTCCCTGCTGTCGTTTCCGGGAGCGGCGTCGGGTTCGCCCAGAAAAGCGCCGGTAATCACACCGCAGAGCGCTCCGGCACTGATATGCCAGGGCGAGCCGAGCGTCAGATAAACGAGCGTTGAAGCGACACCTGAAACAAGCACCACCGGCAGCCAGTTGGCCCTGCTTCGAAAGCCGAGAAGAAGCAGCATAAAATAGAGTGCCAGGATAAACTCGAGGCCGAGGGCATCAGGGTCTTCAATAAGATTTCCGAAGAGAAGGCCAACGCCGGTCGCCACAACCCAAAAGGTGAAGATTGGAAAGGCGACCCCGAAGTAATAATCCGGCGTGAGCCCCGGATCGGTGGATTTCGGCTCCGTAACTTCATGCCGTCGTTCTGCGAGCGCGAAATTCGGGTCAGTCAGAACGAAAAACATAAAGAACTTCTGGATGCCGCTGAAGTTATAGAGCTTCCGGCTGATCGACGCGCCATAAAGAACGTGCCGGAAGTTGACCGCTAGAACGACGAGAACAATCGTCACAAAGGGAAGCGGTTCATTCCAGAACTGCAACGCCATGAACTGGCTCGCGCCTGCAAAAACGATTGCCGTCATCACCATGCCTTCGATGAAGGTGAGGCCCTTTTCGCTGGCAACGGTTCCGAACGCGATAGCAAAAAACGCGGCTGTCACCGCAACGGGCAGTCCGTCTCGCGA
>JBCDCU010000391.1:0-3150 GCA_039181265.1 Pseudomonadota bacterium
ATTGTGCCGATGTTCACGTGCGGTTTGTTACGCTCAAATTTCTCTTTTGCCATCAGAACTCTCCGTTCTCTCTTCTACGCGATGACCGTAACGGTCTTCAGGTTGGTCTTAAGCCCGTTAGGCCATTTTCGATTGGATCTCTTGGGCAAGCGCCGTCGGCACCTGCTCATAGTGATCGAATTGCATTGTGTACTGGGCACGGCCTTGCGACATGGAGCGCAAGGTGTTGATGTAGCCGAACATATTGGCGAGCGGCACCATCGCATCGATGACGTTCGCGTTGCCGCGGACATCTTGGCCTTGAACCTGGCCGCGACGACCGGTCAGGTCACCGATGATCGAACCTGTGTACTCCTCGGGAGACACAACTTCGACCTTCATAATCGGCTCCAGCAGAACCGCCCCGAGTTGATCTTTGTTTTCCCGGAAGCACGCCCGTGACGCGATCTCAAATGCAAGAACACTTGAGTCAACATCGTGGTAAGCGCCGTCCACCAGGGTCGCTTTAACGCCGAGCATCGGGAAGCCGGCGACTGGACCGGCGCTCATGACGCTCCCCAGACCTTTTTCAACGCCCGGGATGTATTCTTTCGGAACCGCACCACCGACGATCTGGCTTTCGAACGCAAAATCCTCGCCGTCCGGATTCTGTTCGAAGACGATTTTAACGCGCGCGAACTGTCCGGAACCACCAGACTGTTTCTTGTGGGTGTAATCGGCTTCGTAGGTCCGCGTAATGGTTTCGCGATAAGCAACCTGCGGAGCACCGATATTCGCTTCAACCTTGAACTCACGCTTCAGACGGTCAACGAGGATGTCGAGGTGAAGTTCACCCATACCAGCCATGATGGTCTGGCCTGATTCCTCGTCTGTCTTAACGCGGAAGGATGGGTCTTCTGCTGCGAGACGGTTGAGCGCGAGGCCCATTTTCTCCTGGTCACCCTTCGTTTTCGGCTCAATCGCAATCTCGATCACAGGCTCTGGGAATTCCATCCGCTCGAGGATCACCGGCTTGATCGGATCACACAGTGTGTCGCCAGTCGTCGTATCCTTCAGACCGACGATGGCAACGATGTCACCTGCATAAGCTTCCTTGATTTCTTCGCGTTCGATTGAATGCATCAAAAGCATACGGCCGATGCGCTCACGCTTCTCTTTAACTGAGTTCAGAAGCGTCGTACCTGCGGTCAGAACACCGGAATAGATACGACAGAAGGTGACTGAACCGAATTGGTCGTCCATGAGCTTGAAGGCAAGCATGGAGAATGGCTCGGCATCATCTGCTGGACGCTCTGTTTCTTCTTCGGTTTTCGGACCGATACCTTTAATCGCCGGAATTTCGATCGGAGACGGCAGGAAGTCGACCACAGCATCAAGAAGCGGTTGAACACCTTTGTTCTTGAATGCAGAACCGCAGAGAACCGGAACGAAATCGTTTGCAATTGTGCCTTTACGGATGAGTTCACGGAGCTTCTCGCCATCCGGCTCGTTGCCTTCGAGATAAGCCTCAAGCGCTTCCTCGTCCTGCTCGACCGCGATCTCAATCATTTTCTCGCGGAATTCTGCCGCACGATCAGCAAGATCAGCCGGAATGTCGACAACATCCCATGATGCGCCGAGGTCTTCACCCTGCCAGATGAGTGCTTTCATTTCGATGAGATCGACCACGCCCTGGAGTTCGGTTTCTGCACCAACAGGGATCTGAACCGGAAGAGCAGTCGCACCAAGGCGATCGCCGATCATCTCTACGCAGCGGTAGAAATCCGCACCGGTCTTGTCCATCTTGTTGACGAAGACCATGCGCGGAACGCCGTATTTGTCAGCCTGACGCCATACGGTTTCAGTCTGCGGCTCGACACCTGCGTTTGCATCGAGAAGGGCGACAGCGCCGTCGAGCACGCGAAGTGAACGCTCAACTTCAATCGTGAAGTCCACGTGGCCGGGCGTATCAATAATGTTGAAGCGGCGCTTTTTGCCGTCACGGCCTTCCCAAAATGTGGTTGTCGCCGCTGACGTGATCGTAATTCCGCGTTCCTGCTCCTGAGCCATCCAGTCCATCGTCGCAGCACCATCGTGCACTTCGCCGATCTTGTGGCTCTTACCGGTGTAGTAAAGGATCCGCTCGGTTGTCGTCGTCTTGCCCGCGTCGATGTGGGCCATGATCCCGAAATTGCGGTAGTCTTCGATCGTATATTCACGTGGCATGGTAAGGCGCTCCGATGATTACCAGCGATAGTGTGAGAAGGCGCGGTTGGCTTCAGCCATACGATGTGTGTCTTCGCGCTTCTTGACTGCAGCACCGCGATTGTTCGCAGCATCCATCAGTTCGCCCGACAGTTTCTCAACCATCGTCCGCTCGTTGCGGTTGCGCGCGGCAGTCAGCATCCAACGAATCGCGAGGGCCTGACGGCGCTCAGTGCGCACTTCGACGGGAACCTGATAGGTCGCACCGCCAACACGGCGTGAGCGCACTTCAACCTGCGGCATGACATTGCCGAGCGCGTCGTGGAACATTTTGACGGGATCGGACTTCGTCTTGTTCTCGATCGTGTCGAGTGCACCGTAGACGATCCTTTCAGCAACGGATTTTTTGCCGTCGCGCATGACGGAATTCATAAATTTCGTAATGACGATGTCACCGAATTTCGGATCCGGAATAACATCGCGTTTTTCAGCTCTGTGACGACGTGACATGTCTTGCCTACCTATTTCGGACGCTTGGCGCCGTATTTCGAACGGCGCTGTTTGCGGTCTTTCACGCCCTGGGTGTCGAGAACGCCGCGGATGATGTGGTAACGAACGCCTGGAAGGTCTTTCACGCGGCCGCCACGGATCATGGCAACAGAGTGCTCCTGAAGATTGTGGCCCTCGCCCGGGATGTATCCGATCACTTCAAAGCCGTTGGTCAGGCGCAGTTTTGCAACCTTACGAAGGGCCGAGTTCGGCTTCTTCGGCGTTGTCGTATAGACACGCGTGCAGACCCCGCGTTTTTGCGGGCAGGCCTGCATGGCCGGAACCTTGTTACGCTTGACCTGCGGCTTGCGCGGGTTGCGGATCAACTGGTTGATCGTTGGCATTCTTCGCCTTTCAATTCTCACCATTCTGATGCGTCCGGTTGATTTCCAGCGATTGAACGCACGATCGCCGAAC
>JBCDCU010000392.1:0-3124 GCA_039181265.1 Pseudomonadota bacterium
ATCCAGTGTTCTGGATTCTCCACAGTGCGCCTCCATAGGGGGGGCACCCGGTAGATAACGCGCTCTTTCGATCTCATTGTGGGGACTGTCAAGCCGCACATGCCTGGTCGTCAGTCGGTCACCGCAACGCCGCACTGACCAGGTGGAAAGGGTTGAGAAGGGATTGATCGCGCATGACCGCGCGGTGGAATTCGGCGTCGATCGCATTTTGAAAATCACAAAAATCCGCCTGAGGATCTTCCCGGGATTTGAGTGGCTGCCGCTTTGAGCGGAACAATTGGTCCTTATTCGTATTACCTATGGCACGTCGAATAAAGAAAATGCGACAGTCCGGGCAATATCACCGTGCGCAAAGGTTCAGCCTCCGCTGATACCCGCTCCCCAAAGGCCCCCTTGATGAATGACGTAACGCTGGAAAGTTTCAGCCCGCCGATCACGCAGGATCTCGGGGAATTTGACCGGCCCATTCTCGTTTTCGGTGGGCCGTACAGCAACCTTCAGGCCTCGAAGGCACTTCTTGAGGAGGTGGCCCGGCTCGGTATCCCGAGCGATCACGTGATCTGCACCGGCGATATCGTCGCCTATTGCGGAAATCCCCGCGAGACGGTCGATCTCATGCAGGAAAGCGGCTTTCACTTCATTCAGGGAAATTGCGAAGAAAACCTATCGAACGCGATCGACGATTGCGGCTGCGGGTTCGACGAGGGAAGCGAATGCGCAATCCTGTCGGACAAGTGGTACGCGCTCGCTCAGGCCGAAACGACCGCCGAGCAGAAAGACTGGATGGGCTCGCTCCCGCATCGGATCGCCTTCACTTATGCGGGAAAGCGCTTCCACGTTCTCCATGGTTCGAACCGGGATATCAGCGAGTTCGTCTTTCCCTCGACCGCCCCCTCCAAGAAAGCGGCGATCATTAGTGAGACGGGCGCGGATGTTGTGTTAGCAGGCCATTCCGGTATGCCATTCACGCAAGAGATCGGCGACAAGATCTGGCACAATGCCGGGGTGATCGGCCTGCCGCCGAACGATGGCACACCAAGAGTCTGGTATTCCATCATTGAAATGATTGACGGCGAGTTGGTCTTTGACCATTGCGCGCTTGATTACGATCATGAGGCTGCTGCCGAAACCATGCGGGGGCTCGGTCTTCTGGAATATGCCGAAGCGCTCGTGAGCGGCATCTATCCGTCGCAATCCATCCTGCCTCCAGATGAAATTGAGAAGACTGCGGAAGCGATTCCGGCGTCATCTTTGCGCGTGACCCTTCAGGACGTCTGAAAGCGCCTCATTGCAAACAAAGACGCTCATTAAGCCGAATGACCAACGCTAGAGGTCTTCATCGGAAGACCGTCCTTCAATCTGCTGCTCATGGGCAATGGCCGTGTTGAACACCTCCACGTAGCGGGCGACTTTGCCGTCCTTGAAGGTCCAGAAATGGGCGACATCGAAAAACATCTCGTTTCCAGATTTTTTATGGATGAGGCCGACATCGAGATAAACGGCGACCTGACCGGCTTCCTCAACCAAGATCCGCGGAAGAAAGCTGACCGTTTCATAGATGTCACCGATCATGACGACCTGCTTCAAAATCGCGTCTTTGCCGCGGTAAAGCCCGGCATGGGGAAAGAAGTTTTGCGGTGCAGTCGAGATCCATTCGGTCTCGTCGCTTAGCGCCTCCGCCAGCGGATCGAGGCTGCCTTCGATGAAACTGTTATAGATCGTCTCGACGGTCTTCTTATTGCCGGATCCCGCAAGGGTGATCAGACCCATGGAGGCCGCCACCTGGACCGCAGCAGCCCGGCTTTTCACATCGAACTTCCGGAAGATATTGCGCAGGTGATAGCTCACCGTTTCGGCGGAAATGTTGAGAAGGATGGCTTGCTCGTTGTTCGATTTTCCGGCCGCAACCCAATGAAGAATCTCGATTTCCCGCCGTGTCAGAAGCTGAGGAAACCGGGATCTCTGCAAATTCCCGTAAGGGCTCGCCAGTCTTTGTTTTCCACCCATTCGAGCAATCCGCTTCTGGTTTCCGGCGTAATCATCGGTGTTGCAAAAGGGCGACAGACCGCGCCCCAAGTGCCGCTTTGCCATTAGAGCGACCCGTGAAAAGCCGCACAACTACATGACCGTGTAGGTTACAGAATTTTTTCAGTCGCTAGGCTCGCTCCAAATTCAGCATAATTTGGGAGTCGGCCAGATGGTTCAATCTGTCGTCGCGCGTGGAGCGCGCGCATGCATCCGCTTGTCTAAAATCCTGACAGTGTTTTCGGCGCTCTGGGCCGGCATTCTACCGGTTTTTCTCGCGACCGGCGGGACACTCGTCCATATCCGCCCCGCGAAAGCGGCTTTGACCTGCGAGACCCTGAACACAAGTTTCCTGACGCCGCCGCGTCCACCCGGGGGCGCCGGGTCCAGTCCGCAAGATGTGAACTTCGGCGATTTTACGCTCAATCCCGGTGACGTTCTCACCATTGTCGCTCAGACCCTCAATCAAGGGGGCGGCACGATCTTTATCGATCAGGTGCGGATCGGGTTTGAGGCATTTTTAGGAGCGCTGATCAGCCTTGTCGACGGCGTTTCTGAGACGATCACAATTGAAGGTCTTGGAAGTTCCCCCTCCACCGGAGATCTCGTGGTCGAGATCACAAACAATGTGGTTGGCGCACAGGTTCTTCTAACAGTCACATGTGTGCCGGTCGGCGCCGGGGCGGGTGATGATGACGATGATGATGCAGGCGACGACGGGGCCGGTCTAGGCATCGACGGCAATACGGCGAGTGCACAGGTTGACGGGACCTTCTCCATAACCAATCCAGAGACCGTGAATGGCAGTGTCTTTGATGTCTTCGGCGTCAATCTCAGCAGGGCGCTCTTTGAGGAAGCCATACGCAGGCAACGTCTTATTGAGGCCCTGGAAGATCCAATTGCTGCGGCAAATCAGGATAATGCCGGGAATTTGGTCATTCCAGAGCCTGTTGACGCGGGAGATGACGGTGCGCCGCCGGAGCCCGTGCCCGGTTTCGATCCTCAACCGCGACGCGTTGTCGGCGCCAATCGCCTTCAAAACCCGCCAGAACAAAGGGATGAGGAGAATGAGGACGACGAGACAGCCGACAATGGTATC
>JBCDCU010000393.1:0-3110 GCA_039181265.1 Pseudomonadota bacterium
CGGCCAGCGTCCTGACCGGTTCTCCGTCGGCGACAAGATCGACGCGCGTGTCACCAATTTCGACAAGAAAGCCCGCAAGATCGGTCTTTCGATCAAGGCGCTCGAAATTGCCGAAGAGAAAGAAGCGGTCGCACAATACGGATCGACCGATTCAGGTGCATCGCTTGGCGATATTCTCGGTGCGGCCCTCAAGGAACGCGAGAGCGAAGACTAAGCTGCATCAACAACGTGCTTCAGAAAACCCGGCCCGCGCCGGGTTTTTTTATTCTCGGGTCTTTGCCGGTGCGTTCACGGATTTGTCAAAGGGAAGCTTACCGGTTGTGTTCGTCGAAGACTGGACACCTCGTGGCGATTGAATAGTTATCAGGCAAGAATCCCAATCACTTCGAAAGCCGCACCCATGAAACATGACGAGTCATCAATAGCTTATTCCCTATTCTCTCTGCGGCTCACGGTTTTTATGCTGATGATTGTCTGGGCGGCTCTCAAGCTTGCCGATCCGAGCCGGTATTCCGGTATCTTCCAGAGTTTCTACGGTATAGATTTTGGTGCGACCCTGGTTCTGATACTGGGTGCCGCGCAGATCCTTTTCTTGCTCGCATTCCTTGCCGGGGCCTTCAAACGCGTGACCTACGGCGGCGTTCTCTTGATGAACCTTGCATCCATGGTCGTGTCGTTCCCGCGCATGATGGACAATCAATTGTTTGTCGCAGCCATTCCCGTTTTCGGCGCCTCTCTCGCTCTCTATTTGATGCGTGAGTACGATTCGCTCTTTGTCGTCGGCCGCAAACCCGCTCTCGCCTAAGCGCAGATGACCACGTGAGCCTGCAACCATTTTCCGCATCGAGGGGTCTTGCCGGATAAAGCGCTTGACGGCTGCTATCGCCCTTTCTAAGGAGCCCTGTCCCAATTGTGTTGGGTAGGGGAGACGGGGCGAAGCATGGAAAATACCGAAAAGACAACCGTTAAATCGTGGAACGAATGGGATCCGCTCAAGCATGTAATCATCGGGCGGGCGGATGGATGCTGTATCCCCGCACCCGAGCCGGCGCTTGACGCGAAGGTTCCCGAAGACAGCGACATGCGCGGACAATTCGGACCGCGCCCACAGGAAACGGTCGACAGGGCGAACGAGCTTCTCGACAATTTCGCAGACCTTTTGCGAAAGCGGGGGATCCGCGTTGACCGACCCACACCGCTTGACTTCAATCAGAAGACGTCGACGCCCGACTGGGAGGCGGAGACAATGTTTGGCTGCATGCCGCCGCGTGATGTCCTCCTGACGGTTGGCACGGAGATACTTGAGGCGACCATGTCCTACCGTTGCCGCTTTTTTGAGTATCTCTGCTATCGGCCGCTTCTCCAGCGTTATTATGATGACGATCCGAAGATGCGTCATGAATCAGCCCCAAAGCCGCGCCTGACTGATGACGATTATCGGCCGGATTACCTCTCAGACACGATCGGTGTCGAAAAGCGGCTGGAATGGACTGCCGACAAATTCTTCGTGACAACGGAAGAAGAGCCGCTCTTCGATGCAGCGGATGTGCTCCGTTTCGGCAAGGATCTTGTGGTCCAGCATGGCTTCACAACCAATCTTAAGGGCATTGACTGGCTCCAGCGCCATTTTCCGGATCATCGGGTCCATGCCGTCAATTTTCCGGGCGATCCTTATCCGATCCATATCGATGCCACCTTCACGCCGATCCGGCCGGGCCTCATCATCAACAATCCCGACCGCCGCCTTCCGGATGACCAGCGCGCCCTTTTCGAGCGCAACGATTGGGAAATTGTAGACGCGGCGCGTCCCGCCCATAACCAGCCGCCACCGCTTTGTTACTCGTCAACATGGCTTTCCATGAACGTGCTTATCCTGGATCCGAAAACCGTTTGCGTTGAGGCGAGCGAGGTCCATCAGATGGAGCAACTGGACAAGCTTGGTATGGAGGTCGTTCCGGTCGAATTGCGGGATGCTTATGCGTTCGGCGGTGGGCTTCATTGCTGTACGGCGGATGTTTACCGCGAAGGCGATTTCGAGGACTATTTCCCGAAACAGTGAAAAAGTGACCTGGAAGGCAGGGAACGGAGCGGCAAATGAATGATCAGGCACTGAGAGAGGAACTGATCGAGACCTGTATCGCGATGAATGCGTCGGGCATTAATCGCGGCACTTCGGGCAACATTTCGGTTCGCACCGCTGACGATACGTTCCTTATGACGCCGTCGGGGATTGCGTATCTCGAAATGACGCCTGATCAGATCGTTCCCATGCTGACCGATGGGGCTTATGAGGGCGATTGGAAGCCATCGACGGAATGGCGCATGCACGCCGATATCTATGCTGAAAAACCGGAAGCAGGCGCCGTTCTCCACTGCCACGCGCCCCACGCAACGGCACTTTCCTGCCTCAGAATGGATGTCCCGGCTTTCCACTATATGATCGGTGTCACCGGCGCGAAGATCATAAGATGCGCGAAATACGAATTGTTTGGTACGAAAGAACTCTCAGTCGCGATGATGGCGGCCTTCGGCGACGGCAACACATGCCTTCTCGCAAATCACGGTTTCACATGTTTTTCGAAAGACCTGAAATCCGTCCTGAAGCTCGGGATAGAGATTGAAAACCTCTGCCAGCAATATGTTCTGGCTCTTTCCGCTGGCAAACCCTTTGTTCTGACTGATGCCGAAATGGACGAAGCTTTGGCCGCGTTCAAAACCTATGGCAATCAGCCGAAGACCAAAGCGAAGAAGGCGACGGGAAAGGCCTGATACCTTCTGAAAGGTCGCTTTCGCGATTTGATTTCCTCATCACAACAATGACCAAAAGGCGTCGCTTACCGTGCTAAGACGGAGGACCGTCGTGCGAGCGCATAGCGTGAAAACTCAAGGAAACCGATGAGCCAAGACGAAATCCGCCACTTGAAGACCATTGAGCAACGGCTCTTGTGGCTATCCCACTACATGATCCACAACGCCAACCATCTGCGGTCAAAGGATGACGGGCTCAAGGTCGGTGGCCATCAGGCCTCCTCCGCGTCTTTGGTGTCGATCATGACGACGCTTTATTTTTCGGTGTTGCGGCCGGAAGACCGGGTTGCGGTCAAGCCGCA
>JBCDCU010000394.1:0-3105 GCA_039181265.1 Pseudomonadota bacterium
GGTGATCCAACCGGTGATCCACGCCGATGACCACAACATGTATGACGAAGCGCTTTCCGCGCTTTCTGCCCAGGAACGGTCCCCTATTCTGCCTCCGGTTAATGGTGGGGAGACAAGGCAGGCGTCTGTTTACGAAGGGCTGAAGTCACTGGCATCGCAACAGCCGGATCTTGTCCTTGTCCATGATGCCGTCCGGCCCTTCATAAGCGCAGCGACCATTAATCGCACCATCGACGGTCTGTCCGATCACAAAGCAATCCTGCCAGCCCTTCCCGTCGTCGACACAATCAAGCGAACGGAATCGACCGCGGATCTTCCCGTGATTGTCGAGACCGTAGACCGGTCGACGCTCTACGCCGCCCAAACGCCTCAGGCCTTCCATTTTTTAGCGCTTTATTCGGCGCACCAGGAAGCCGCAGGTCAGGCATTCACCGACGATTGCGCTGTTATGGAATGGGCGGGACATGAGGTTCACATCGTAGCGGGCAATCCGGAAAACAAAAAGATTACGACAGCCGAGGACATAAGAGAGGCGGAACGGCAAATGGCAGGTGAGCTTCAGATGGAAACGCGTGTCGGCAACGGCTTCGATGTCCACGCATTCGAGGAAGGCAACGCCGTCATTCTTGGTGGCATCGAAATTCCGCATTCAAAAAAGCTGAAGGGGCATTCGGACGCTGATGTCGGCCTTCATACGATCACCGATGCGCTCTATGGTGCCCTCGCCGACGGAGACATCGGCAGCCATTTCCCGCCAAGTGACCCAAAGTGGAAAGGTGCAGCCTCGGATATCTTTCTCATACACGCATGCGAAAGGGTGAGAGAGCGTGGCGGAAAAATCCTTCATCTCGATCTTACAATCATGTGCGAAGCTCCGAAAATCGGGCCTCATCGCGATGCGATCCGCAGCGAAATTGCCAGGATCTGCTCTTTGCCGCTGAGCAGAGTGGCCGTAAAGGCAACCACAACAGAGCGGCTTGGTTTCACTGGCCGCGAAGAAGGCATTGCTGCGATGGCGACGGCGACGATTGCAGTTCCAGTAGAAGATTGAGGGCCATGTTCGCACCGCAAATTCTTGAAAAGGCGCGACGGATCATCGAGAAGTCTACGTCAAATGGAACGATGGTTGCGACCGGCGAGTCTTGCACCGGCGGTCTGATCGCTGCAGCCCTCACAGAAATCGCCGGTTCGTCCGCGGTCGTCGATCGCGGCTTCGTCACATATTCCAACGAAGCGAAAAACGCACTTCTCGGCGTCCCCGAGAGCCTCATCGAAGACCATGGCGCGGTAAGCGCGGAGGTCGCCGAGGCCATGGTGATCGGCGTGCTTCAATCATCGCGCGCAGATCATGCCGTAGCCGTCACAGGAATTGCCGGGCCGGGCGGCGGAAGCGACGAAAAGCCGGTCGGCCTTGTCTACATATCAGCGGCAAGCCGCGGCAAGGCACCCCTCGTCTCCAAGGAACTCTTCGGCGACATTGGACGAACCGAGGTTCGCGAAGCGACGGTCAGCCGTGCACTTGATCTCCTTTATGCGGAATTGCGGCCGTAAACGACATCGGCTCGTTCTTCAAAGGCCGTCGCAAAACGTCGAAACGCGCGGTCGAACATCGCGCCCATCAGGGCGGCAAACGTCCGGCTCTTGAACTCGTAAGCGAGGAAAAATCCGACTTCGCACGATGTATCCGAAACGGCGTGAAACGACCACCTGTTCTCAAGGTCGCTCACCGGGCCGTCCAGATATTCAACCAGGATCTCGCCATTATCAGCATCCATCGTGACCTTGGTCGTGAATGTTTCCCGAAAAACTTTATAGGCGACCGTCATATCAGCGACGAGAACGCGTTTGCCGTCAGCCATCATCTTGTCGGCTCGAACTGTCAGCGCGTGGCAAAGCGGGACGAACTCCGGATATTTCTTCACGTCCGCGACAAGGTCGAACATGTTCGTGGCGCTGTGCGCAACGGTCTTTTTCGTTTTGAATTCAGGCATTGATAGTCCGGTGGCCTCAGCCGCGTTCGAGACGCGCTTTCTTAAGACGCTCGAAATCATCGCCGGCATGGTGTGAAGACCGCGTCAACGGGCTCGACGACCCCATGAGTACGCCCTTCGTATAAGCGATCGTCTCGAAGGCTTTGAACTCTTCCGGCGTTACGTAACGCACCAATTCGTGGTGACGCGGTGTTGGCTGAAGATACTGGCCGATGGTGATGAAATCGACATCAGCCGAACGCAGATCGTCCATCAATTGCAGAACTTCGTTTCGCGTCTCGCCAAAGCCGACCATGATACCGGACTTGGTAAAGATCGTTGGGTCAAGCTCTTTTACGTGCTGAAGCAACCGCAGTGAATGGAAGTAACGTGCACCGGGTCGGACTGTCAGGTATTTGGCTGGAACGGTTTCGAGGTTGTGATTGAAAACATCGGGCCGAGCCGCAACGACAATCTCAAGTGCGCCCTCTTTGCGAAGAAAATCCGGTGTCAGGACTTCGATCGTCGTTTTCGGCGAGCGAGCTCTGATTGCGTGTATTACATCAGCAAAGTGCTGCGCTCCACCATCGTCCAGGTCATCGCGATCAACAGATGTGATGACGACATGATGCAAGCCGAGTTTTTCAACTGCAAGGGCAACGTTTTCCGGCTCATCGCGGTCAAGTGGCAATGGCAGGCCGGTTGTAACATTACAAAACGCGCAGGCCCGGGTGCAGATCTCGCCCATAATCATCATGGTGGCGTGCTTCTTCTCCCAGCACTCACCGATATTCGGGCAACCAGCCTCCTCGCAAACCGTCACCAGATTGTTCTCTTTGACGATTTCTCGTGTTTCATTGAACGCATGCGATCCCGGCGCTTTCACCCGGATCCAGTCGGGTTTTTTCAGCCGAACGCTCTCCGGACGGTTCGCCTTTTCGGGGTGCCGCGGCTTTTGCGTCAGCGGGTTCCGTTTGTCGAGCACGGTTACCATGTCATGTTCCTTCTGCCAGCTAGGCCTTTGTTTCCGTCGGCCCACTGACCCAGTTAAGCGATCCACGGCCTGTTAAAGAAGCCAGGCTCACCCCGCAGAGTTGATCCACAAAACTTTCGGTTGCGTTCATACTCCTACTTA
>JBCDCU010000395.1:0-3102 GCA_039181265.1 Pseudomonadota bacterium
TAAGGAGGTGAGGGATCCCGTCATAGACCGAGAGTTCGAGCATTTTTGGATCGATCATGATCAGTTTGCACTGCTCGGCCGTGAACCTGTAGAGCAGGGACAGGATCATCGTATTGATCGCGACTGATTTACCTGAGCCGGTGGTCCCTGCGACCAAGAGATGCGGCATTCTTGCAAGATCGGCTATGACCGATTCACCACCGATCGTTTTGCCGAGGCAGATCGGCAGTTTCCCCTTCTGGCTCTCGAACGCTTTCGATGAGACCATTTCATGGAGATAAACCGTTTCCCGTTTTGCATTCGGCAGTTCGATCCCGATTGCGTTCTTTCCGGGAATGACGGCAACGCGTGCAGCGATGGCGCTCATGGACCGTGCAATGTCATCCGCAAGGCCAATAACCCGCGATGATTTGATACCGGGTGCCGGTTCAAGTTCGTAAAGTGTGACGACAGGGCCGGGCCGCACATGGACGATCTCGCCTTTAACACCGAAATCGTCGAGCACGCCTTCAAGAAGTTCCGCATTATGGGCAAGCGCTTCGGCTGACAAGCGCTGATCTTCCTGAACTTCGGGTGCTTCTTTGAGGAAGTTCAAAGGCGGCAGAACGAACGTGTTCTCTTCCCCCATCATGGGCAGTTCAGCCTGCGCTTCGGTTATTGCTCGCCTCCCCTGCCGGGCGCGGGGTGCCTTGCGTCCAACGACGGGTCCGGCTGACCCTTCTGGGCCAGCGATGCCAATTGCCTGCATGTTCGGTGCTGATTCGGTAATATTCGGTTCTTGGGTCCGATTGTCGAGACCATCCGGATTGTACGGCCCTTCGGTCTCATCGGACGGACCGTTGATCTGTTTCAGATAATCTCCAAGGCCGTCATCGGCAACGGGATCATCCAGGAACCTCGCCTTAAGCTTGCGAAGCCCGCCAAGCATTCCCCCATCCCCACCGGCGGGTTCGTCATCGAGCGCTTCGTCAAATGGTGAAATATCGAGATTGCGCTGTTTGCCGTTACGGCCTTGTAATAGACGCCTTGCTGCACTCACAGCCATGTAAGTCCAGTGGACAATTGCTCCGGCAACAAGTGATGGAAACGTGGTTTCTTCGGGTTCATCGAAGGTATCGTCGAGAGAGATTTTGCGGCTTTTTCTCTTGTTTCCAGAAGTCTGCTTTTCCGGTTCTGCTTTCCCGCGTTCTGGATTTGCCGCCCTGGCGAGGCAAAAGAGGAACGGGGCGCCAAGCACCAAGACAATCAAGACGGCGGGGCCGGTGGAAAGTGGCTCTCCAAGCACCCAAAAGAACGGAGCGCTGAGCGCAGCGCCAATGATCCCGCCAAGTCCGGTCGGCAAGGGCCAGCTGGCAGGAACTGGAAAGAACGAGAGGACTGCTGCGGCCAATGCAATAGATCCACCGTAATATCCGTAGGATTTCGGCGATAACTCATCCAGCTGATCGCGGAAGAGGCGCAAGCCCCATATCGTTGGAAGCGCGATCGCAAGGAGCGCCGATAGACCGAGAAACTGGAGTAAGAGATCAGCGACGGCAGATCCGGGAAAACCAAGGAGATTGGTCACTGGGCGATCGGTCGCGTGGGTTAGGCTGGGGTCATCCACGTTCCAGCTTGCAAGGGCGAGCGCTGTCAGGATCGCTAGTGCGATTATTCCCAATCCGGCACATCGCCTGATATTTCGAGACAGGAAGGAATCCGCCTCATCGTCTCTATCGTCGCCGTCAAGAAAGTTCAAATTCGACATGTGACCCGTTGCTCCCGCATGCCGGTCTCTGACCGTTTGCCGGCATCCTAGTGCTGGGGGGTTAAACCGTTGTTAACCAGAGGATTTGCGTGCGGGTTTCTGCCACTTTTCGACCAAACAAAAACCCGGCCTGAGGCCGGGTTTCCGTAGTCCTGCTGGACCGCTTTAAAGGGGCGGCCCAATGTTTGATGACTTACATGCTTTGAGAGCCGGTCCCAAATTCCGGATAAGCCTCAACGCCGACCTCAGCTTTATCGAGACCCATCATCTGATCTTCGTCAGAAGCACGCACACCGATTGTGAACTTCAGGATCGACCAAAGGATGAATGAAGCAACGAAGGTGAACACGCCGAATGCCAGAATACCAACAATCTGCGTACCGAAGTTTGCGTCGCTGTTGGAAATCGGAACGACCAATGTGCCCCAGATACCTGCGAACAAGTGGACAGGAATAGCACCGACAACGTCGTCGATCTTCAGCTTGTCGAGGAGTGGAACCGTAATGACAACGATCACGCCGCCGACTGCACCGATCAGGATTGCCAGAAGCGGTCCAGGTGCCAGCGGCTCCGCCGTAATCGATACGAGGCCGGCAAGTGCACCGTTGAGCGCCATTGTGACATCGATCTTACCGTAAAGAACCTGGGTGAGTATCATAGCAGCTACAACCCCGCCCGCTGCTGCAAGGTTGGTGTTAGCAAAGATGCGAGAAACGTCGCTGACGTCGCCAATTGAGCCCATCGCAAGCTGTGATGCGCCGTTAAAGCCGAACCAGCCGAGCCACAGAATGAATGTTCCGAGCGTTGCGAGCGGAATTGACGAGCCGGGCATCGGATGAACCGTTCCGTCTTTTCCGAATTTACCTGCGCGTGCGCCAATTACGATAGCACCGGCAAGTGCTGCCCAGCCACCAACGGAGTGAACGATCGTTGAACCGGCGAAATCGGAGAAGCCCATCTCTGAAAGCCAGCCGCCGCCCCACTGCCATGAGCCGGAAATCGGGTAGAAGATACCGGTCAGAACGGCCGTGAAGATGAAGAAAGGCCAAATTTTCACACGTTCAGCAACGGTACCTGAAACGATTGAAGCGGTCGCTGCAACGAACACCATCTGGAAGAACCAGTCCGATGCCGTGGAGTAACCGGTGTCGAGCGCATCACCGCCAACTGGATCCCAATCATAAGGTCCAGGGGTGCCGAAATAGCCGCCGTTATCGCCGACGCCGTTATACATCAGGTTATAGCCGATGACCCAGAACATGATGCCGGCAATCGAGTAAAGGCCGATGTTTTTCAGGCACTGCATGGATACGTTCTTTGAGCGAACGAGGCCCGCTTCGAGCATTGCGAAGCCA
>JBCDCU010000396.1:0-3101 GCA_039181265.1 Pseudomonadota bacterium
GCGTGGAACGCCATTTCATGGATACGATTGAGGGCGGCAAATGGCTGCCCGATCAGGACATGGCCTGGCGCTTGTGCGAAACCGCCGTCACGCGGATCCGGGAACTTGAAAATGAGATCGGCTGCTTCTTCGACCGCAATCCGGATGGGTCCATTCACCAGAAAGCCTTTGCGGGGCAAACGTTCGACCGAACCGTGCATAAGGGCGATCTGACGGGGATTGAGATCATCAGTCGCCTGATGGAAAAAGTGCTCTCAAAGCCGGTCGAGAAACTCTCCGAACATCGCGCCATCGCGCTCATTCCGACGAGGGACAAAGCTCAGCTCGCCGCGGTTCTCTTCATCGATATGCGGCTCGGGATCTTCCGGCTCGTCAAGGCAAAGGCCGTTTTGATGGCGACCGGCGGTGGACCGACCATGTACCGCTACCACACGCCTTCTGGCGATAAGTCGATGGACGGGCTTGCCATGGCACTTCGTGCTGGTCTTCCCTTGCGCGATATGGAAATGGTGCAGTTCCATCCAACCGGCCTTCTTGCCGGTGAAGGAACCCGGATGACCGGAACCGTTCTTGAAGAAGGTTTGCGCGGCGCGGGCGGTCATCTTTTGAATGGCAACGGTGAACGCTTCATGTTCGACTATGATACCCGCGGTGAACGGGCGACCCGCGATATCGTAAGCCGCGCTATCTATGACGAAATGCGCAAAGGTAAAACCTCGCCACATGGCGGTGTCTATATCTCCATGGCGCACCTTGGACCGGACACTGTCGCTGAGAAATTCAAGGGTATGGTGAAACGCTGTGCCGATTGCGGCTTCGATCTTGCGGGCGGCAAAGTCGAAGTCGTGCCGACTGCGCATTATTTCATGGGAGGTGTCGTCGTCGATACCGATACGAGAACGGTCCTGCCGGGCCTTTATGTGGCAGGTGAAGATGCAGGCGGCGCCCACGGCTCGAACCGGCTCGGCGGAAACGGTGTTGCCAATTCGACCGTTTACGGAGGGATTGCCGGTGATGTCATGGCACGCGATATCAACCTTGAAACGGCTTTCGCGGAACCCGATCGGGAGACGGTCTTTGCGGAAATCGAACGGGCGGTTGTGCCCTTCTCAAAACCCCCTGCCCCGGTCCACGCCTTACGCCGCGAGCTTACGGAAGTGATGTGGGAACAGGTTGGCGTCATGCGGACCGCGCCACAACTTGAGGCCGGGCTCGAAGAGATCGCGACGCTCTCAGCAAACCTTGGCGAAGTCGGAGTGAGTGGCGATCAACCGGCATTCAATATCACCTGGCATGACTGGTTGAACCTCAGAAGCCTGCTCGACGTCTCGGATGTGATCACACGCGCGGCACTCCAGAGAGAGAATTCCAGGGGCGCCCATTACCGCGAAGACTTCCCCGACCAGGGCGATCTTAAGAGCTCTTATTTCACGGTTGCCCGCCGGAAGGACGAAGGAATTGACGTCACCCGAGAGCCGGTCGCTTTCACGATCGTACGGCCCGGCGAAACGCTTCTTGATAAAACGGAGGCTGCCCAATGATACCGATCAAACTGATCCAGGAGACCGCCGAAACCCTGATGGATAAGGCGGCAATCGAAATCCCGGACGATTATCTCACCGGGCTCAAGAAAGCTGCGAGTGTTGAAGACGGAGATCTTTCCTCCTTCGTACTTCAGGCAATGCTTGAAAACTATGAAGCCGCAAAGGAAGACCGGCGCGCCATGTGCGGCGATACGGGATGCCCGCGCTGGTTTGTCAAAATGGGCAATGAAACGATGATTGAGGGCGGCCCCATCGCCCTGGAAGAAGCCCTGAGGCAGGCAACCGCCAACGCCACGAACGGCGTGCCGCTTCGGCCGAACCGCGTTCATCCGCTCTGGCGCACCGACCACAACAACAATGTCGGCATCAACGCCCCGGAAATCGAATATGGCTTTGAGCCCGGCGGCGAGTGGATCGATCTCACGACGGTGCACAAGGGCGGCCTTTTCGGCACCGACTACCGCATGCTCTTCCCAAGCGACGGTATCGAGGGCATCAAACGGTTTTATCTCGACAGTCTCGTTGCCTTCGGAAAGCGCGGCCTCGCCTGCCAGCCCGCCATTATCGGGATCGGCCTCGGCGGCTCAAAGGATACCTGTATGGTGCTTGGAAAGCGCGCCGCCTGCCTTCGCGTGGTCGGTGATCGAAATCCCGATCCAAAGATTGCTGAACTCGAAGATGAATTCATTGAACTTGGCAATTCCATCGGCATGGGCGCCATGGGCTTTGTCGGCAAATCCATGGTGATTGACTGCCATATCGAGGTCGGTTATTGCCACACCGGCGGTATGCAGATGAGCGTTCATGCCTTTTGCTTATCATCACGCCGGGCCGTTGCGCGGATTTACGCCGACGGACGTGTCGAACACCGGACGGATCCGGATTGGTTCACCGATTATCAAAGAAGGGAGACGGTCGGATGGGAACTTCCGCAAGCGGCCCCCGCAAAGTCAGCCTGAGCACAACGCCGACCGCCGAGGCGATTGCCGAACTAAGACTTGGCGACATCGTTTACCTGAACGGGCTCATGTATACCGCCCGCGAGGGCGTCTATAAGCGCGCGCTCGAAGACAAGGCGAATATTCCAATGGAATTGCCATCGGAGAGTGCCGCGAACTTCCACTGCTCACCGGCTGCAACGATCAACGCCGACGGCTCCTTCACAATGGGTGCGGTGACGGCCACTGCCTCTTTCCGTTTTGCGAAATGGATCGGCGACTGGCTCGCCCAGTCAGGCGCGAAACTGATTGTCGGCAAGGGTGGGATGAATTCAGCAACCTACAAAGAGCATTTCGTTCCAAACGGCGCGATCTATCTGACGACAGTTGGCTATGGCACCGGCGCGCTTTTGGGGCGCGGGGTTGAGAATGTCGAAGCTGTTCACTGGCATGAGGAACTCGGAATCGCACAGGCAATGTGGGTGATCTGTTGCAAGGAAATGGGGCCCTTCATGGTGGCCTCCGATCTCAACGGCACCTGCCTTTTCGAACGCGAAAATGCAAAAATCGCGGAAAACCTAGAGCGGGTCTACGAAGGCACAAAACCGGCAGTGCTGAA
>JBCDCU010000397.1:0-3091 GCA_039181265.1 Pseudomonadota bacterium
CTGGCGGTGAAGGCTTCAGGAGCACCTGATACTGATAATAGTGCTGGAGCCTGTTCGGGTTCTCGCCATAGCGCCCGTCGGCCGGGCGCCGCGACGGTTGAACATAGGCAGCACGCCACGGTTTCGGCCCCAGCGAGCGCAAGGTCGTTGCAGGATGGAAGGTTCCGGCACCGACCTCCATGTCATAGGGCTGGAGAACGACGCAGCCATAGTTCGCCCAGTAGGCGTGTAATGCGAGGATAAGGCCCTGAAACGAGGTTTCGGGCGCCAGATGACCGGACGGTCCGGTTTCAGGCGATTTGGTCGGATCACTCATGAAATGACGAATTCTTTCAGGACGCAGTGCCGCGTTGTGACGGAGTGAGCTAAAGCACAGGGCGTGGCGACCGCGCAAGACTTGATGAGTGTAAGGCCACCTCTTTCCAGAAGATGTCGAGTTTCCATCAACGATCGTCGTCGTTGTCCAGTCGATAAACGCCCGTCACGGGGTCCTTGGTGAGCGTATCGACCTTCTTGCGCTTTCCTTCGACCTCTTCGCGCGCCTTCTTTTCTTTTTCAATGCGTTCAGCTTCGTCGAGCTTTTTGAGCTCCTCCCTAAGCTTTTGGAAGGCAAAGAGCCCGATCAGGCCAAGCACAACGATAATCGCAAACTGGATCATGGCGCTGTTTTCTCGTTTCGTCTCCTGGTGTTATAGGCCGAACCGTGCCCACAAGGCACGTTCTTCTACGCTCTCCAGCAAGCGATCTGCTACGCCCGCACCGATAGCTGCAAAGTCCGGATTCGCCACTGCAGTGTAGACCCGTCCGCCGAACATGCCTCTGCGAAAGAAACCGCGCTCACCGGAGATCAGTCGAAGTTTGACGGATTCGCCATAGCGTTCACGCATCAGGGTTCTGAGATCCCCGATGCGATCCACCAGGCCCAGTTGCTGTCCGGTTTGTCCTGTCCAGAACCGGCCGGAAAAGAGATCATCCTCTTCGCCGTTCAAGACATCACCGCGCCGCTCCTTGACAAGATCGATGAAGGTCTCGTGGATCTCCTCTTGCAACCCTTTAAGATAGTCGATGTCATCGGTTTTCTCAGGCTGAAAGGGATCAAGGATCATCTTGTTTTTGCCCGACGTATAGACCCTGCGATCGACGCCGATCTTATCAATCAGACCCGTAAAGCCGAAGCCTGCCGAGATCACGCCGATGGATCCTACGATTGAAGACGGATCTGCGATGATCTCATCGCCCGCGACCGCGATCATATAGCCGCCCGACGCCGCGACATCTTCCACCGCAACAATAACCTTTTTCGACTTTTCTTCAGCGAGCGCGCGGATGCGTTTGTAAATCAGGTTGGCCTGTACCGGTGACCCGCCAGGCGAGTTGATAAGGATTGCCACAGCAGGAGCGTCTTTGAACGAGAACGCTTTTTCGATCATCGCGGCGCTGGTTGCGAGCGATAACGGCGGCCGGAAACCGCCCTGCCCGGCCATAATCGCACCTGAAAGTCGGATCGTCGGAATGACAACTGGTTTCTCACGGTATTTCTTTGGAAGCACGGGGCGCAGTAAATCAAAGAGTTTGGACATGGGTTCCTTTTAAGGTGATTTTGCTGAAACAGCGTGTCGGATAGAGTGGCGGGCGATGTTGACGGTCGGTTCAAGCACGTGTGTGCTTGCTATATGACGAGCCCGGCCCTGCCATGCAAGATGGCATCGGCTTCAGGCGTGTAAGCCCGTCTCGACTGACCGGGCATGAGCGGCTTATGGAGCGCGAGACCCGGAAGGATCCTCATTGGCGCTTTGCTCCCCTTGATCCCTGTTACGATGACGCGGGTGGCGGGTTCCCCTGCGCCTCGGAATAGCGGGAAGACCGTGATAGCCCCAAAGCGGCCCCGCATTTCAACAAGGATGAGATCGAGACTGTCAGCTGGAAAAATAACCGAGAGGATGCCGCCGGAACACAACACACTTGTTGCTGTTCTGAACCACGGCGCAAGCCCTTCCGAATTGAGCACATGGGCATTAGCCCGTCCCGGATCCGGCGAGACACGCACCGATCCTTGAGACCAATAGGGCGGGTTCATGATGACCCTATCAGCGCTGTCTGGTGTCAATCCGGCAGC
This sequence comes from Pseudomonadota bacterium, assembly GCA_039181265.1. Taxonomy (GTDB): domain Bacteria; phylum Pseudomonadota; class Alphaproteobacteria; order Rhizobiales; family JACESI01; genus JBCDCU01. The sequence goes on from JBCDCU010000397.1 coordinate 2,117, forward strand.
GGAGCGCTTTTCACCGCGTAAGGTGACATCGGCATCGAGCGAGGCGACACGTTCGGAAAATGCGGCATTGTCAGGATCTGCGAGCGTCATCCGGCAAAGCGAAAGAATAGCCGGATCGTTCTCAACGAGCGTGACATCGGCATCGGAAATACGCCAGGCGACGCATAGACCCGCGGTGCCGACGCCGGCACCGAGATCGTAGACACGCAAAGGCTTTCCGGGTTTTCCCGGTTTTACACTTGCCGCCAGCATCACCCCATCGAGGCCCGCGCGATGGCCGCCCTTGTGATCCTGGTGGAGCATGATTTGGCCGCCAAGTATGAAATGGCGTGCGGAAGCGGCTTTCGTACCGATATCGTAACCATCGTCGGAATGGTCGATGCTCATAGCGTTTCCAAGCCCCGAAATGCCGGGCATTCGTTCAATGCGGCTCCAATTCGTGCCCGAGACCCGCATCTTTCAGGATAACGCGGGCGCGGTTCACCATTTCATCTTCGACGAGGATACGGCGCGGAATGATCCCTAACGAGCCCTCAAGGATGCTCATATGCTGGTCCAGAACGAGATAACCGATGTCGGCCTCCTTAAGGAGCGCCTCAATGAAGGCGATAACGGTCGGATCATTGGTTTTCACAATCGCCTGCATGGTCAAGAGCGCTCACTTTGCCGCAGTTGGCATCACGGTTTCAGACGCTAACTCGCAGAAAGAATAACGAAAGTCCAGTTTGGCTCGCGGCTGCGCTTGCAAATCCGCTATCGGGATCACCGCTTGCCATCCACAACGGATTTACACAATCCGCAGAACGCGCTAATTGCCGCGCCTGCGGCTTGCGTGACTTGCCGGGGATCGGGCAGCCCCCTATGCTGTGCCGGTTTTTGATTGAAGGAGTTGGTTTTGGGCGTCGTCGTTCCCTTTGAAGAGGCTGAAACCGGTAAGGCATCAATGGATGCATTTCTGGAACTCGTGAGCGAGGA
>JBCDCU010000398.1:0-3069 GCA_039181265.1 Pseudomonadota bacterium
CCCGCAATGCATTAATGCGGCAATTGTCTTCATTGGAACCTGCCCTTTCACCTGAAGATATTTCAAAACAGCGCCTGCAGCTGGAAGATGCGATCCGCGAGATAGAAAACCAGTATGTGCTCGCGCCGGTTCCCGAGGCCGATCCTCTCGATGACCTGCTCGTTTCCGAACCGGAACAATCGGAAGCGCCAGTAACATCGCAAGAACCGGAACCCGAACCAGAGCCCACACCTGAGCCGGAGCCGGAACCCGAAACCGTCTACGAAGCGGAGCCGGAACCAGAGCCCGAGCCTGTTGCCGAACCTGAACCTCTGCCGGAGGTACCCGCTGAACCGGAGCCCTATCCGGAAGAAGCACAGGCATTTACGAGCCCTGAAGAAACCGCTGAAGACATACCCGCACAAAACATCCCCGAAGAACCGCTGGATCAGCCCCTGGCCGAAGAACAGGCCAGCGAGGCCATTCCGGACCTTCCGGATCCGGAGGTGATTGACGAGGATACCGAACCTCAACCAACACCCGAGAACTTCGAAGATCACCCGGTCGTTTCTTCCGCAGAGCCGGAAATCAGTGTTGCACCTGAACCCCAAACAGAACCGGAACCGGCTGATTTCCGGGAACCTGTCGAGGATGTGGAACCGGAACCCGCCAACACCCAACCTTCGATGCCGCGCGTTGCCGGTATTGATACAGATGTTGGAGCCGACGAACCTGTATTCCCGGAGGCTGAACCGTCGCCAAGCGGGAGTGCTCCGGAAGTTTCACTGTCCGCCCGCTCGCCGCTCACCCAGCCGGAAGAGCGAACAACCGTTGAAATCGATCCGCAGAACGCACCGATCCAGGGCGCATCTGCAGGCACCGATCCGGCCCTCGCAGCAACCGCAAGCGCTTACGCAGAAAGCCGCCTGTCAGAACCGCATCCGGATGAAGATCCGCTGACGGAACTGCAGCGCACGATGGCGCAAGACGGCGTTCAGCCCATCAATTTCCCTGGATCAGCACAGGCGGGTGGTGCCGGTGATGCCCGCGCGTCTGGCGCGCTCGCCGGTTCCGCCGACCCTCTCACCGGTTATGAAGGGGTCACACCAGGTTCAGTTGAAGCCGTTGCCTCCCAAAACGCAATTGCACAGGCCTCGAAAAAAGGCGGTATTGGGCGAGCCCTGGTCCTCGTTCTGATCCTGCTGATCATTGTTGGTACGGGTGCATTTGCCTGGTCGCAGCGCGATAACCTTGGTCCCGTTGTTGCCGGTCTGACGGGCCTGTTCGGCAGTGACGAGGCTGGCGACACCCAACAACCAACGACTGATCCCGCAGAGCGCGCCGCCTCCAACGCGCCGCAAAAAGATGAAGACCGCCTTCTTCCGGGCGAACCGGATGACATCAACGATAATTCGGCAGGCTCCGACGGCGAAGAACAGAGCATCCGGCTTGGCGAGCGCATTGAACTACCGCAATCGGTCCCACAAACGGTCCCGAAAGTGACGGCTCCGCCGGTGACCGTCGAAACGCCCGCAGACGATCAACCGGCCGTTTCCGTTGTCCCGTCTGAAGATCGCTCGGATGTCACCGCGGTTCCGCCAGCAGTGACGACCCCGCCAGCAGAAGAGGCTCCAATCTTCACGCCGCCAAGTGCTGAATCCAATGCGGAGACGGACGTTGCCGCCGTTCCCGATACGCCGGCGCCCGCAGCCGGCAACCTCTTCGGCGCGACAGCTATCCTCTACGAAGAACAAAGCAGCGGCGCTGGCCAAACCGACGTTTCTAACGGCACGGTTGTCTGGGAGACGATACCGAATGGCAGCGAGACGATCGGCGCGACCAATCAGCCGTCTGTTAGGGGCAACGCCACGATACAAAACCGCGACCTCAGGGTTCGCTTTGAAATCCTGCGCAATCTCGACGAAAGCCTGCCTGCAAGTCACTTGATCGAGCTTGAGTTTATTCCAGGCCCGCTCTTCGACGGCGATAATGTCAGCAACATTCGTGCAGTCGTACTGAAACCGCAGGAGCAGCAAAAAGGCCGCCAACTTCAGGGGGCCATTGCCAAAGTCTCTGACACGGTTTTCTGGCTTGCCATGTCGAACAGCGCAGCCGATCAGGCAAGCAATACGGATGCGCTCAAGACCGAAAGCTGGATAGATATCCCGATCGTTTTCGAAAGCGGTAAACGCGCCATCCTGACCCTTGAAAAAGGGGCAGCCGGTCGGCTAGCTATCGATAAAGCGTTTGAAACCTGGGAAGCTTCGTAAGGTCTCAGAAAAACAGACTTTGAGGACGGGCGCATCTTTGCGCCCGTTTTTCTTAGGTTACGTCCGCTTCGATGAGCTTGTTCTGCGCGCCTTCTCTCGCAAGGCGCTTGACGGCCTTTTGAATTTTTTCAAAAGCGCGGACTTCGATCTGTCGAACGCGTTCGCGGCTCACATCGAATTCGGTAGAAAGATCTTCTAGGGTCAGCGGCGGATCATCCATCCGGCGCGCCTGGAAGATACGAAGCTCACGTTCATCAAGCACACCAAGCGCCTCTTTGAGGAGCGAGCGGCGATGATCGAGTTCTTCCTGCTCTTCATAAATCACGTCCGGCGTATCGGAATCGTCCACCAGCCAGTCCTGAAATTCGCCCGCACCCTCTTCGGATCGGATCGGCGCATTCAGGGATTTGTCGCCCGACATACGCTGGTTCATGGAGACCACATCGCTTTCCGTCACACCGAGACGTTCCGCGATCGTGGCCACCTGATCGGGTCGAAGGTCACCGTCTTCCACGGCCTGGATCTGGCCCTTTACTTTTCTCAAATTGAAAAACAGGCGCTTCTGGTTGGCAGTCGTTCCGATTTTAACAAGCGACCAGGAACGCAGGATGTATTCCTGGATCGAGGCCTTGATCCACCACAAAGCATAGGTGGCAAGCCGGAAGCCTTTGTCCGGGTCGAATTTCTTGACCGCCTGCATCAGGCCGACATTGCCTTCAGAGACGACTTCGCTGAGCGGCAGACCATAGCCCCGGTATCCCATCGCAACCTTGGCGACGAGCCGCAAATGGCTGGTAACAAGCCTGTGCGCGGCTTCAGG
>JBCDCU010000399.1:0-3046 GCA_039181265.1 Pseudomonadota bacterium
CTTCAGACAAACGACTGAATTGGTTTCGTTGCGCAGTGGTGTTTGAGCGGCGCGGACGGCAACGAAATTCAACCAATGCGAGCCTCCGCTCAGAGGTTTGCCTGTTCAAGGAGCGAAAATGACCAGCGCATTTTCCGGTCGCAGACGCCTTCGCAAATTTTACGGGAATATTACTGAAGTTGCAGACATGCCGAACCTGATCGAAGTCCAAAAGGCTTCATACGATCAGTTCTTGCAAGTCGCGCGCCAAGCCGACGGATCAAGGCTTGAAGAGGGGCTCCAGGCGGTTTTCAAATCCGTTTTTCCAATCTCCGACTTTTCCGGTGCCTCGCTCCTTGAATTCGTGTCGTATGAATTCGAAGCCCCGAAGTATGACGTTGAAGAATGCCGTCAACGCGGCATGACCTATTCCGCACCACTTAAAGTGACGTTGCGGCTGATCGTCTTTGATATCGAAGAGGATACGGGTGCCAAATCCGTCAAAGATATCAAGGAACAAGACGTCTATATGGGTGATATGCCGCTGATGACCGGCAACGGTACGTTCATCGTGAACGGTACCGAGCGCGTTATCGTTTCGCAGATGCACCGCTCACCGGGCGTGTTCTTCGACCATGACAAGGGTAAGACCCATTCTTCAGGCAAGCTTTTGTTCGCGTCCCGCATCATTCCTTATCGCGGTTCCTGGCTTGATATTGAATTCGACGCGAAAGACATCATCCATGCGCGTATCGACCGCCGCCGCAAACTGCCGGTGACGACGCTCCTTTATGCCCTTGGTTTCGATCCTGAGAGTGTTCTTTCCGAATACTACAATTCCGTCACCTATACGCGGTCCGGAGAAGGCTGGCGTGTTCCGTTTGATGGCAACCAGTTCAAGGGACAGAAAGCGTCAGTCGATCTGATTGATGCCGAATCCGGTGAGGTTGTTGTCGAGGCTGGTAAAAAGATTACCGCTCGCACCGTCAAACAGCTCGACGAAAAAGGTGTCAAAGCGCTTCAGATCGAGAACGAGGACATCATTGGTCGTTATGTCTGCGAAGACATGATCAATATGAAGACCGGTGAAATCTACGCTGAAGCTGGTGACGAAATTGATGCCGACATTCTGCAGAACCTGATCGAATACGGCTTCGATGAGCTGAAGCTGCTTGATATCGACCACGTCAATATCGGGCCGTATCTCAGAAACACGCTTGCCGTCGACAAGAACGACAGCCGCGAAAATGCGCTTTTCGACATCTATCGCGTGATGCGCCCCGGTGAACCGCCGACCATTGAAACGGCGGAAGCGATGTTCCATTCGCTCTTCTTCGATCCGGAGCGCTATGACCTCTCGGCTGTTGGCCGCGTGAAGATGAACATGCGCATGGGTCTCGACGCAGAAGACACCGTGCGTATCCTGCGCAAGGAAGACATTGTCGAAGTTGTTCGCACGCTGATCGATCTGCGCGATGGTCGTGGTGAAATCGACGACATCGACAATCTCGGCAACCGTCGGGTGCGTTCCGTTGGCGAACTCATGGAAAACCAGTATCGCGTCGGTCTCCTGCGGATGGAGCGCGCGATCAAAGAGCGCATGTCGTCAGTTGAGATCGATACGGTGATGCCGCAGGATCTCATCAACGCGAAACCGGCTGCTGCGGCCGTGCGCGAATTCTATGGTTCATCACAGCTTTCACAGTTTATGGACCAGACCAACCCGCTTTCGGAAATCACGCACAAGCGTAGGCTTTCAGCTCTCGGACCGGGCGGTCTGACCCGCGAGCGTGCTGGCTTCGAGGTACGCGACGTTCACCCGACCCATTATGGGCGGATTTGTCCGATTGAGACGCCGGAAGGACCGAATATCGGTCTTATCAACTCGCTTGCGACCTTCGCACGCGTCAACAAGTACGGGTTCATCGAAAGCCCTTACCGGAAGGTGGTTGATGGCAAGGTGACGACTGAAGTTGTCTATCTTTCTGCCATGGAAGAAGCCAACTACACGGTCGCTCAGGCGAACGCTCCACTCGATGAAAGTGGCCAGTTCGTCGATGACACGGTTCAGGCCCGCCATGCCGGTGAAGTTCTGATCGCGCCTGTCGACAGTGTCGATCTTATGGACGTGTCACCGAAGCAGCTCGTTTCTGTTGCGGCTTCGCTCATTCCATTCCTTGAGAACGATGACGCCAACCGCGCGCTCATGGGATCGAACATGATGCGTCAGGCTGTGCCGCTTCTGCGTGCAGAAGCTCCGTTTGTCGGGACCGGCATGGAATCGGTTGTTGCACGGGATTCCGGTGCGGCTATCGGTGCGCGCCGGGCAGGTATCGTCGATCAGGTGGATGCAACCCGTATCGTTATCCGGGCAACGGAAGAACTCGATCCGTCCCGTCCAGGTGTTGATATCTATCGGTTGCAGAAATTCCAGCGGTCGAACCAGAACACGTGTATCAACCAGCGTCCGCTCGTGCGCGTTGGGGACGTTGTAACCAAAGGCGACATCATCGCCGATGGTCCTTCAACCGATCTCGGTGACCTTGCGCTTGGAAGAAACGCGCTCGTCGCGTTCATGCCATGGAACGGGTATAACTACGAGGACTCAATCCTCCTGTCAGAGCGCATCGTGCATGACGACGTCTTCACCTCAATTCACATTGAGGAATTCGATGTCATGGCGCGCGATACGAAGCTTGGGCCTGAGGAAATCACCCGTGACATCCCGAATGTGTCTGAAGAGGCTTTGAAGAACCTCGACGAAGCGGGCATCGTCTATATCGGTGCGGAAGTGAAAGCAGGCGATATTCTCGTCGGCAAGATCACACCGAAGGGCGAAAGCCCGATGACGCCTGAAGAAAAACTTCTGCGGGCGATCTTCGGTGAGAAAGCGTCTGATGTTCGCGACACGTCGCTTCGCGTGCCACCGGGCGATTCAGGAACGATCGTTGAAGTGCGCGTCTTCAACCGTCATGGCGTCGAAAAAGACGAACGTGCCATGTCGATTGAACGTGAGGAAATCGAAAGCCTTGCGAAAGACCGTGACGACGAACAGGCAATCCTTGAC
>JBCDCU010000400.1:0-3038 GCA_039181265.1 Pseudomonadota bacterium
GGCTCAAAAACCGGATCATTCGTGAAAATTCTGATCGCGCCCGAGAACGCATTTTGCCCTGTGGATGTCGCTTGAGGGCCTTTCGCGACTTCGACCGTGCTGACGTCCCATGCCGTATTGCTCAACAAGCCGCTACTTTGAGCAGCACCCGTTGCAACATTGTCAACAAGGATCGGCACACGCGGCAAGACGCCAGATCCAAGCACCTGGTTCGTATTCACCGTGCTGCTGATGCCGCGCACGGTTGGCAGGGTGCCATCCTCATCGGCAATCACATTTGGAGATGAATTGATCACGGAGAAAACTGTCGGCAGATCCGGTCGTTCTAGGTCTTCTTCGGTGAAGACAACAATCGATGGCACGATTTCATCAAAGGTGCGTCCGATTTTGTCGCCCTCGATCAGAACTTCATCCAAAACGATCGTTTCGCCCACACCTTGCGGTAACGCCGAAACAGGCCACAAAAACGTCGTGGCCAAGGCGAATGAATAGATTGTCTTTTTGTGAAAATCGACCGAGCCCTCAGCCATTGCGCGCCCCCGCGTTGTTACGTTATAAAGTTACATGAAGAGCGCGCAACTAACCCATTTTGCAACTGGCGAAATGCCATTTGGTCCAAAAAATTGTGCGCCTTCCCCTTAACTCGAATAGCGACATCTGGTGACTCCGGTCAAGTTAATACAAGTAAACGAAGACAGTTGTTGCGGAACTGCAACTTATTGATCCTGCTTGATAATTGGGCACATTACCTATAGTTCGGTGAACAGCGTTCTCAGAAGAGTTTCGGCAGAATCCGCCCGGTCTGTTTGGTGTACACATCATAGTCTGAGCCAAATTGTGCGCGCATCATGGCTTCTTCTTGCTGTATCCGTGAAAGATACATCGCAAGGAAGATGACTATGACCATAAACCCTGCAATCCAATTGTGGATGAGTAAGGCCTGGGCGATCACAGCAAGCCAGAGCGCCAGATACATCGGATGGCGGACAAATTTGTAGATCCCGTTGGTGACCAGCGTTTGCTCTGAATGGATTTCGAGTTTGGCGCTCCAATTGCGCCCGAGATCAGAATGTGAGCGCCAGAACAAATAGAAAAACGGCAATATCATCGCAGCCCCGATCCAGGATGCAAAATCCGGCAAGGTGTAATCGGCAAAACCGAAGATATCGGCGTTTGTTTGCTTGGTTGCGAGATAGATCAAGGGCACGAGGCCCATACTCAAAAACATGCCAAGAAGAAGCAGCTTTTCCCATAGATGGTTTTCGCTGACCGTCACCTTATTCTGCCGGTTCTGCATCCCGAAAGGCGCTCGAATGAGAGACATGCCAAAGAACAGACCAAGCCAAACAAATTCGTGCCAGCTTATTGCGTCGCTGTTCCAGAAGACGGCCGCCATGATCGCAATCATGACGATTACTGCAGCCATCCCCTTCAATTTTTCGCTCATGGGTTTCACGGCATTTTCAGACATGAAGTCAGACCTCTAGTGCCAGGATTTGGTGCTTTGCTGCGCGTCCCACATAGCCTTGTACCGTCCCCTGCCGGAGAGAAGTGTCTCGTGATCGCCTTGTTCAACGAGTTCACCCTTGTCGAGAACCAGGATCTGGTTGGCGCCGACAATCGTCGAAAGTCTGTGCGCAATCACGATCACAGTCCGGTCTTTAACCAGCGTATCAATGGCACGTTGGACGGCAACTTCGCTTTCCGTATCCAATGCAGCCGTTGGTTCATCCAAAATGACGATAGGTGCGTCCTTCAATATTGCGCGCGCAATGGATATTCTCTGGCGCTCGCCGCCGGACAGGCTTCCTCCAATATCACCGACATTAGTCGCGTATCCGTCGGGCAGGCGTGATACGAATTTGTGGCAATTCGCTTTCTTCGCGGCCTCTTTTACTTCTTCATCGCTCGCATCCGGATCGCCCATGCGGATGTTTTCCAAAATGCTCTCATTGAAGAGGTAGACATCCTGAAACACCACTGAAATGTGCTTCATCAAATCGTCGGGCTGAAGGTTACGGATATCGACGCCGCCGACCTCAACGCTTCCCGATTGCGGGTCATCATAGCGCATGATAAGACGCGTGATCGTCGTTTTCCCCGATCCGGAGGGCCCTACTAAAGCGGTGAGCGAGCCTTGCGGCAGTGAAAAGGAACACGTTCTGAGCGCGGCATTATCGTTTCCGGCGGCCTCGTGATATTCAAAGGTCACGTTGTCAAAACGAATGTCGAAGGTTTCGTCCAGATTCGCCGCTTCATGTACCTTCAACGGGTCGACAGCCAGTAATTCATCGATCCGGTGAAGCCCGGCCTCCATGAAATCGAATACAACGGTTAAGCTTGCAAACAGGGAAAGCGGCTCTGAAAAGCGTGTCGCGATAACGAGGAGCGCGGCAAGCGGCGCAACGGCAACGTCACCGTTAAGGACGAGATAAACACTGAATCCAAGAAGACCCATCAGGCCGATTTCCGTCAGCGAACTGAAGGTGAGTGAGGGCCATAGCGCTTTGATCGAGCCCTTCTTCTGTAGATCGCGCAGATTGGTGAACGCGGCCTGTAATTTGACGGCCTGTTTGCCTGTCTGGGACGTGGCGCGTAGTACAGGAAGTCCCTGGATGTACTCGATAATGTCGGCTTCTGTGTCGGCATGTGCCTTGGCCATACCGTGCATGCCGTGCCCCGCGCCTTTGCGGCGCCAATAATAGACGGGGAATGCGAGCACTACGAGAACGATCATTGCTAAGGCGAGGCGCCAGTCGATTGCAAATGTTGCGGCAATCGCGACCAAAGGCACCACAATGATCCTTATGATGACGCCGCTCAAAGATCCGAAGGGTGCAATGCCGTCTTCTACGCTCGATGACAGGACTGCACCGAGGTCGCCGGCCCGGCGCTGCGAGAGCTTTTGCAGTGGCATGAGCCGCAATTGCTCGCCAAGCCGAAGGCGAAGATCGTAATTCACTTGAGCAAGATCAGGACCGAACGAGAACTGCATGGCTGTCCAGCGAAGGCTGGCATCAACAGCGGCAAGCACAACC
>JBCDCU010000401.1:0-3036 GCA_039181265.1 Pseudomonadota bacterium
AGCTGTTTCGCTTCCCCAACAAAAGCCCGGTCTTCCTCGCTCATCTCCGCGTCGATCGGACCTTTGATGATGTCCCACCATTTCAGGCAATCGTCAAAGATCGTGAGATTGCCTTTAACGGCCTCCCAAAACGCTTCGCCATCGGAAATGCCTTTTGCCTCGAGACGCGGTTTTGCCGTTTCAAAGGACATGGCGTGCAGAAGCTTCTTGTTGAGATTGTTGAGATCCTCGGGATCGAATTTTGCGGCACTTCTCGTGACCACATCGGGCGTAAACACGTCGCCGAGTTCTGAGAGCGTGGCTTTTGGATCAACCGGAAGCGATGTGCCGATCAAGGTTGCAAGCGACGCCACAGCACCCGGCTCGAACCCCTCCTCGCGCAGGCTTTCAATCGATAGCGATCCAAGACGTTTTGAAAGACTGCCGCCGGTCTTGTCCTGCAGGAAATTGTGGTGGCCGAAGATCGGTAGGGTTTCCGCGCCAAGCGCGCGCATGACCTCAAGCTGGACGGCGGTGTTCGTGACATGGTCATCACCGCGGACGATATGGGTGATGCCAAGATCGCGGTCATCGACGCAGGACGGAAGCGTATAGAGATAGGTGCCGTCGCCTCTGATCAGGACCGGATCCGACAAAGATGCGAGATCGACAGTCTGCGGGCCTTTCATCATATCCTCCCAGCCGACATCGGTGCGCTTTGGCGCAAACGGATCGCCGGAATGGTTTGGCAGAAGAAAACGCCAATGCGGTGTGCGGCCCTCTTCCTTGAAACGGGCGTGATCCTCGTCCGTTAGTTTGAGGCCGGAGCGGTCATAGATCGGCGGGAGGTGACGTGCGAGACGACGTTTCCTCTGACGCTCCAGTTCTTCCGGCGTTTCATAACAGGCGTAGAGAAGCCCAGCCTGCCGCAACTGATCGGCGGCTGCATCATAAAGTTCGAAGCGGCTTGACTGATAGACGATCTCGTCAGGCTCGATACCGAGCCAGCGCACGTCCTCAAGAATGGCATCGGCATATTCCTGCTTCGAGCGTTCCCTGTCGGTGTCATCAAAGCGAAGCACAAATGCACCCCCCTCGCCCATGGCAAGAAGTGCATTGAAAAGCGCGGTTCGCGCATTGCCTATGTGGATTTTCCCTGTCGGTGAGGGAGCAAAACGTACCTTCATCATGAGGATGCGTTAGCGGCCTTTCGGTGAAATGTCCATATCGAAGAAGACCCCTGCAAGGCATCCATGCACAAGCTTCAGGTCTCTCGGCGGATGAGCCTTTCTTTTCAGCCATGCGATGGAGCGTTCAAGGCCTTCTGGCGGCGCATGAGCCTATTTGAAACGGCAAGCATCAGGACAAAGGCGGCAAAGCAATAAAGGCCCATAACGAAGAACTGGCTTGTCAGTGCGACGCCCCGGTCGATCAGGATACCGGTAATCCCCGGCCCTGCCGCGGTGGCGAAGACCTGTAGCGCAATTACATAAGAGCGGATCGCGCCGAGGTGGCGGGTGCCGTAAATTTCCGGCCAAAGTGCGCCCAAGACCGCGATTGATCCGCCATAGCTGATACCGAAGATCGCCATGAAGACCGCGATGACCCAGGCTTCATCGACAAAAGCAATCAGGAGGCAGGCAAGGCCGAGGGGTATCAGGTAGGTCGGCATCATACGGACTGCGCCAAAACGATCAATCCAGCCGCCATAAAGGATGGCGAAGATGAGGGTCGAGACCGACATGATGGCATACGAGGCCGCGTAGACTTCGAACGGCCAGCCTTTTGTCTCGATGATGTGGACCTGATGGAACAACAGCGTCGTGCCGATGAAACCGGGCGTCAGGACGGCTATCAGAACAGCCCAGAAGTAAGTGTCGCGAAGGGCTTCTTTCCGTGTCCAGTCGCGCGTTGCCTGATGTTTCAGTGCTTTATTGCGGCTTTCAGGTTCGCGCGGGCGCGACATGCAATAGGCGGCGAGCGGCAGAAGCACGGCGAGGATCAGGGCTGCCACGATCCAACTTTCCCGCCAGCCAATGGCAGCGCTCAAAGCAACAAAGGAGATTGGCAGAATGGCTTCACTGGCCTGGTGCCCGGCAGAGGATACGGCCACGGCTTTCCCCCGGTTGGCATCGAACCAGCGCCCGATTGCGGTAAGCGCAACATTGGTCATCATGCCCTGGCCGAAGAGGCGAAGGCCGTAGATTGCGATGAAAAGCAGGAACCACGAAGAGACGCTCGCCATCAGGACGCAGAAGAGGGCGAGACCGAGAAAAACCGTGATCACCATCGCACGAAGGCTAACGAGATCGATCAGTCGTCCGAAGAATGGCAAGGTCGCCGCGCTCATCAGGGTTGCGGCCATGTAGAGACCGCCAAAATCGCCATGGCTCAGATCATATTCGCGGCGGATTTCGCCGGAAAACAGGGAAATGAAGAAGGTCTGGCCGAAACTGGATAGAAAGGTCAGCAGGAAGCCGCCGAGTATCCACGGCCGATTGCGGGCGATAAAGCCAATCAGGATCATCTGGCCTTAGTGAAAGGCAAATGCGTCCATTGCAAGCACGGCGAATTCCGTAGACTTGTGAAGTCTTTCACCTGACCCGTTCGTCGATGCGCCGAGGGCCACAAAAAAAGGCAGGAGGTGTTCAGGTGTCGGGTGGTTTTGAACGGCAAAAGGTGCTTCTTCGAAAACGTCGAGGAGGCTTTCAATATCGCCTTCGTCGACTTTTTCGTTCATCCAATCGGCAAATTGCCGTGCCCATTCCACTTCTTCGTCTTCGCGATTGTGCAAAAGTCCCTCACGCGAAAACAGAGCGCCAAGATTATGCGTCAGCGCTCCCGTCCCAATAACGAGAATATTCTCGTCCACAAGCGGGCGAAGGGCGTGTCCGATTGCGTAATGATGAGCGGCAGTGAGGTGTGGCTGGACGGATAATTGCACAACCGGAATGTCTGCCTGCGGATATAAGAGTGATAACGGTACCCAAGTGCCATGATCGAACCCTCGTTTCTCAATCGTATCGTGGTCGATGCCAGCTTCTGACAGCAGTGCAG
>JBCDCU010000402.1:0-3027 GCA_039181265.1 Pseudomonadota bacterium
GACTGCAATCCCGATTATCCCGATCACAATCGCGATGAACGCGACGACACGCCATACGGTCAGTTTCCGCCTGAGCCTCTTACGGTCCAGGAGTTGGTCCAAATTACTGTCCATAAACAAATCCTGTCTGCTGACTTCGACATATGATAACGAGAGCTTCTTTCCGCGTATAGAACCCGGCAGGGACACAAGCGCAAGCACAAAAGACCCGCCCACCTATCAGACGTCACACGCCTCCCCCACACCAAAACGTTTTCCAGGCAAGGAGACCGATCAAAGCTTATGTCCAATCCAACTCTTCCTTTCGTCTCTCAGAGTGAAGACCAAGAACGCAAGCGCTGGGTCAAGGCGCTGAGCGCTGAAATGCCCGAAGAAAACATAGTGATGTTTGAAGACCTCTCACAGGCGGACCTTGAAGCAGCGAAGGTGGCGATTGTCGCCGATCCGAATCCGGAATGGCTCAAATCCATGCCCAATCTGGTTTTCGTCCAGTCACTCTGGGCCGGTGTTGAAAAGATGATGGCCGAGATCGGCACTGCTCCTTATGAAGTGGTTCGTCTGGAAGATCCTGAAATGGCGGAAAAGATGGCGGAAGCAATCCTTGCTTGGGTCCTTTACATTCACCGCGATATCCCGACCTACGCCGCACAGCAAAGACAGAAAATCTGGCGGGAACTCGACCATACACCGGCTTTTGGCCGGCGGATCGGCTTGATCGGTCTTGGCAAACTCGGCGCACGGGCGGCGGAGGTTTTATCCGGCCTCGGTTTCAGCGTCGCGGGCTGGAGCCGCTCCCCAAAAACCATACCCAATGTCGATTGCTTTCATGGCTCGGATGCTTTGCACACGATGCTCTCCACCGTCGATATTGCGGTTTGTGTGATCCCATTGACCAGCGCGACACGGCATATCGTCGACGAGGCTGCACTGGCCGCCATGCCCAAAGGCAGCAAGCTCATCAACTTCGCCCGCGGTCCGATTGTTGATACGACAGCCCTTCTCGCTGCGCTCAATAATGACCATCTCGCCCATGCGGTCCTTGATGTGTTCGATGAAGAACCGTTGCCGCTCACGTCACCGCTTTGGGATCATCCGAAGGTCACGCTTCTTCCGCATATCTCTGCGCCGACCAACCGTCAGACAGGATCAAAGATCGTCGCCAGCAACATCCGCGCCTTCCGTCGCGATGGGACGGTCCCAGCGAGCGTCGATAGAGTACGCGGCTACTGAGAACGCGACACGTTTCAACAAATCGTGATGGTCTCAACCGGCTATTGGGGGCGGCTGCAGTTGAAGAAGCCTGTAGTGGTCACCATAAGGTGCATCAGCTTTCTCCAGCACCATGAAAGGATTGCCTGATGACTGATTTTACGATCCATACAGTTGAAACCGCTCCGGATGCCGCAAAACCCCTTCTTGAAGCCGCCCGATCCAAATTCTCATTCGTTCCGAACCTGATCGGCGGCATGGCTGAAGCGCCAGCCCTCGCCGAAGGTTACATGACGCTCAATGGGATTTTCGCAAAGACCAATCTTTCGGAAACCGAGCGTCAGGTCATTTTGATGACCAACAACTCGCTGAACGGCTGCACCTACTGCATGGCAGCGCACACGACGATCTCCAAAATGGCAGGCGTTCCGGAAGACGTGCTGGAATCACTTCGCAATGAAACGCCGATCGCCGACGCCAAACTTGAGGCTTTGCGTCAGTTTACGAAAATCGTGGTCGAAAGCCGTGGCTGGCCGAGTGCTGAGCAGGTTCAGGCGCTTCTCGATGCGGGTTACACGAAACAGACGGTTCTCGAAGTCGTTCTCGGCACCGGGCTGAAAACGCTTTCGAACTACGCCAACCACATCCTCCATACACCGGTTGATGACGCATTCAAGGCGAATGTCTGGGAAGCGCCAACCAAGGAAGCTGCTGAGTAGGCACGCACTCGATTTGCTTGCATTAAGGCCGGGCTCTCGCCCGGCCTTTTTCTTTGCTTGAGAGCACGATCGAAGAAGATATCTGCGCCGTCTTGTGCGCCATGCGGCCATCGTTCACCATAGACTTATGATAAGGCAACCAAAGCGCGATTTCGGAACGCTGCGTACTGAAGCAATTGCCCAAGCAGGCTTCTCGCGCCTTTCGACCGCAGCGCCAGACGCAGATATTGCTGCCCTTCTGGCGGAGATTATCGTTGAGAGTTTTGACGATTACTACGGCCGATCCCGCAAAATTCCGGGACTTGCCAAAGATGCCTTTGAGGCCCGCGACTGGCCCGCTGCAATCGCTCTTAGTCAGGAACGGATCGCAATCTACTCCGTCGCGATTTCTAAAATCGGCCCACCGCTCAAGCACTATCTCGATGAGCATCGGGAAACGGATGACTTGTGGGCGCAAGTTGAGCGCGCCTTCTCGCAAATCGTTGCGGAGCGGTATGAACGGGATCTTGCCAAAGCCTATTTGACCTCTGTCCGCCGTTTTCTGCACCAGACAACGTGGGAGCCCGATCCCGAGGCTGTCAAATCACCCACTCGGGTTCTGCCAAGCTTTGTCCGTCTTATGCGGGTGCCGGGTCGCGTTACGCCAGAACTCGTTGAGACCATTTTGATGATTCCCGATCTCAAGGCCGCGTTTCGTGATCTCAGTGCCGACGCGGAAGCCGTTGCCGAACGGATCAATTCAGAACTTGTTATCGGTGTCGGCCGCACGGTCGAACATGTGGAAGTTATCGAGGCCGGCTTTTTCAGAAACCGCGGAGCTTACATCGTCGGCGCGATCCAAGTTGCCGGTGAACGCCGCCCGCTTGCCCTCGCCTTGTTAAACAGAGCGGATGGGATTGAAGTCGACGCTGTCATCCTGCGCCAGACGACACTCTCTCATGTCTTCTCGTCAACGCTCGCGAATTTCCATGTGACCCTGACGGAGTATCATGAACTCGTCGATTATCTGCATGGTCTGATGCCGCTCCGACCCCATTCGGAACATTATTCGACGATCGGCTACAATCATGTCGGCAAAATCGCCATCATGAACCAGATC
>JBCDCU010000403.1:0-3011 GCA_039181265.1 Pseudomonadota bacterium
GCGCGGTCGTCATTCCGAGCCGATGAGCGAGATAAACGTGACGCCCTTTGTGGACGTCATGCTTGTTCTTCTGATTGTCTTTATGGTGGCAGCGCCCTTGCTGACATCAGGTGTTCCGGTGGATCTGCCGCGCACGGCTGCCAGCCCTATCGATATTGATACCAAACCGATCACAATTTCGATCGATGGCGATGGCAAGCTCTATCTTCAGGAAGATGAAGTCACTGCCGCCGAACTCATTGAAAAGCTGACAGCGCTCGCAAGTGCCAGGGCTGGATTCGACGAACGTATTTTGGTGCGTGGCGATCGTGGATCGAATTATGGTGTGATCTTGAACGTCATGGGTAAAATCAACTCGGCCGGATACAAGAAAATCGGCCTTGTTTCGCTTGAAGAGCAAAGCGGGTAAAGAAACCACATGCGCGGTGTCGGACCCATCGTCTCGTTCTTCGGCCACGCCGTCATCCTCACATGGGGATTGGTGTCGATTGGACCGCGCCCGCTCGAAACCGCGCCGGTCGATGCGCTGCCTGTCGAGTTTGTAACAATCGCCGAAGTGACCGATCTCACAAGAGGTGCGGAAGATGCGCCGGAGGTGATCGACAGTGAGGTGACCAATACCGCTGAGCGGATTGAGGAAACGCCGGTGGAAGAAACGCCGCCGGAGCCCGAAGCGGAACCGGCCCCGCCGCCTCCAGAACCGGTTGCTGAGACGCCTCCAGAACCGGATCCGGTACCTGAACCGGAACCGGAACCGGTCGATGTTGCACGCGCGCCGGAACCTGATGCCCTTGATAATCTGATCGAGCAAACCCTTGAGGAACCTGAACCTCCGAAGGAAGAGCCGGAGCCTGAACAGGCTGAAGCGCCGCAAGCTGCGCCGCCGGTTCCGCCCGCTCCGAGGCTCAATCCGCGGCCAAGAACCCGGACGGCACAACGTCCTGACCTTATCGACAAGCAAGAGCCGGAACCCAGAACCGCAACGCAGCAGGCTTCACTTGGAACTGAGACGGGCAGGACCGGTGCGCCTTTGACGCAAACCGAACTCGACAGTCTTGTTGCGCAGGTGCGCCGATGCTGGAACCCGCCTGCTGGAACCGTCGGGCTCGACAATTTCTCGATTTCGATCCGCATGCAAATGCAGCAGAACGGAACTCTGAGTGGAATTCCACAGATTACCGGTGTTGACGGTCTGTCAGGTTCAATTCGCACCGCTGCCGAAGGGGCGGCTTCGAGAGCCGTGCGGCGCTGTGCACCCTATACGTTGCCGGTCGTAAAATACGAAACCTGGAAGACGATTAACGTCATATTTACCCCGAGTTAGGGACGCGCCATGCTAATAAGTGGCAGTCCAGGTGCTCGGTCGCAGGAACAACGAGGAAGGTAAAAGCATGATTGCTAGAGCTTGCGGGATGGGTCTCAAAAAGCTTCTGACCCTTTTGGCTCTTTATGCTGCGGTCATCGCTGCTGCGAGTACTGCCGCGCGTGCGGAAATCACAATCAATATCACTGGCGGAACGATTGAGCCGTTACCGATCGCCATTCCGGTTATGACCTCGACCGGCGGCGATCCGTCCTACGCGCAACGCATCGCCGATGTGATCGCTGCCGATCTGCAGCGCTCCGGTTTTTTCCGTCCCCTCGACCGTGCAACTTTCGTTGAGAATATCACCAATCCCAATGTCGCTCCGCGCTTCGACGATTGGAAAGTGATCAATGCCCAGGCGCTTGTGACGGGCTCTGTCAATCAGAACGGCAACGAAATCACGGCGCAGTTCCGGCTGTGGGATACGTTCGGATCCAAGCAGATTGAAGGCCAGCAATTCTCGACGACCGAAGAAAACTGGCGTCGCCTGGCTCATATCATCGCCGATTCAATCTATGAAAAACTCACGGGCGAGAAGGGCTATTTCGATACAAGGGTAGTCTTCGTCGACGAGACCGGTCCAAAGCAACAGCGCCGCAAGCGCCTTGCGATCATGGATCAGGACGGGGCCAATGTCCGATATCTCACGAACGGGTCCGATCTCGTTTTGACCCCAAGGTTCAGCCCGACCAGCCAGGAAATCACCTATATGTCGTTCGGCCAGAACAACGAACCGCGAGTCTTCCTGCTGAACATTGAAACAGGACAGCGCGAAATTGTTGGCGATTTTCCGGGTATGACGTTCTCGCCGCGTTTTTCGCCGGACGGCCAGCGGGTGATCATGAGCCTGCAACAAGGCGGGAACGCCAATATTTATGCGATGGATCTGAGATCCGGAGCCACCTCACGCATGACGAGTTCGATCTCCATTGACACCTCACCATCCTATTCGCCGGATGGACGTTCGATCGTGTTCGAATCTGATCGGGGTGGAAAGCAGCAACTCTATAAGATGAACGGGGACGGTTCGAACCCTCAGCGCATTTCTTTCGGGGAAGGGTCCTATTCGACACCGGTCTGGTCTCCAAAGGGAGATTGGATTGCTTTCACGAAGCGCAATAAGGGTAAGTTCCTGATTGGCGTTATGCGCCCGGACGGATCTGGCGAGCGTATTCTCACCGAAGGTTTTCACAATGAAGGGCCGACATGGGCGCCGAATGGACGTGTCCTCATGTTCTTCCGTGAAGTTCCAGGTGCGAATGGCGGACCGCAGCTCTGGTCGGTTGATGTGACCGGATACAACGAACAACGCGTCCAAACGCCCAGTTTTGCGTCCGATCCGGCTTGGTCTCCGCTGGTGAACTGACGTTTGGTACCAAATGACCTTCGAACCAACCAAAGCCGCGCGAGAGCACGGTTAACGGCTAACTGCCTAATCGGACGGAATGCAACCGGTGGCTGCATGGCAGGGCTGTAATAATCTGATGGCATAAGTGTTCGCTTTGACACTTTTCCGACACAATTCAGGGCAAATTGGGCGACAATTCGGACATTGCCTAACGGCGTTCATGTATTATTTACCACGTCCTTGAACGCCGCCTTAACCAGATCCGTCTTACATCCCTTAACCATAAGGGTAGGGGCC
>JBCDCU010000404.1:0-3008 GCA_039181265.1 Pseudomonadota bacterium
CCGAGAGCCGAGCCTATGTCGATGTGGATGCGCAATACGTTGATTTCTCTCGACATGATTTTCATTGACGAGAAAGCGCGTATCCAACGTATCGCGGAGCGCACTGAGCCACTTTCCGAGCGGTTGATTTCTTCTGGTGGACCTGTGCGCTTTGTGCTTGAAATCGAGGCGGATAAAGCGGCTCAATTCGGTCTCGCAGAAGGCCAGGAATTCCGAGTAGCTGAACTTGGAGAGCAGCGCTGTGACCCGGAAACCGGCAAGGTTCTTCCACTGCCGACACCCCGAAACTGATCTGTCTTTCCAATTCCCGACGGCATAATTGATTTTCAACGCATGCCAGCAAAGCGCTATAATCGTCAGATATCGGGGTCTCTTTGCCGGATGCGGGGATCGATCCAAAATCCTGACATCTAGGAGCGGGAGGCGGATGGTCCTGCTGCGAGGGGGAGTTGTATGACGCAAATCAGGGTCAATGGTAGCCTGCATCACATTGATGTCGAAGATGACATGCCGCTTCTGTGGGTGCTGCGAGACGAACTCGGGATCACCGGCGTCAAATATGGCTGCGGTATCGCGCAGTGTGGCGCTTGCACCGTCCTGGTTGATGGTATTGCGATGCGCTCCTGCCAGCTCGCGATTGGCGATCTTGAAGGTGAAATCACAACGATAGAAGGGCTTGGAAACTCGGACGCGCTGCACCCCGTGCAGGAAGCCTGGATTGAAGAGCAGGTCGCGCAATGCGGGTATTGTCAGTCCGGGCAGGTCATCGCCGCAGCCGCGTTGCTGACTGAGATACCAGATCCCAGCGATAAGGACATTGCCGATTACATGTCCGGCAATCTCTGCCGCTGCGGGACGTATCCGAGGATTAAAGCTGCGGTGAAACGCGCTGCTGCCAAACTCAAAGGAGTGTAGTCTGATGGCGTCGATTGGAAAGATCGCCCGCCGGACGTTTCTGATTGGCTCTGCCGCAATTGCGGGCGGGGTTGCATTTGGCTTTTATGCGGCGAACCGTGACCTCCAAAATCCTTTGCTGGCCGGTCTCAAGCCGGGCGAGGCTGCAATTACGCCCTTTGTCAAGATAACGGCGGACGGTATCACACTCATCACGCCGCGCGCCGATAAGGGGCAGGGGGCTTACTCTCTTCAAGCCATGCTGATTGCCGAAGAACTGGATGTCGATCCGCAAAAGGTCACGCTCTCGCCAGGAGAACCGGCACCTGCTTATTTCAACGGTGCGGTGCTTGCAGAAGCCTCGCCCTTTGCCGCCTATGATGAGAGCTGGATTGCGGAGCGCGTCCGTGGCCTGATGGCTGTTCCTGCCAAGCTTGTCGGCCTCCAGATGACCGGTGGATCAAGCACGGTGCCTGATATGTTCGACCGATTACGGGAGGCGGGCGCCGTTGCCCGCGAAACCCTCAAAAAGGCCGCGTCAGACATCCACCAGGTTCCCGTGGATGGTCTTTCGACCCGCGATGGAGCGGTGATCCTGCCAGATGGAAGCTCGGTTCCCTATACGGCGCTGGCCGACGCTGCGTCGAGGATCGAACCCGTGCAGGAGGTTACCCTCCGCAGTTCCGACGAGTGGCGCCTCATCGGCAAGCCTTTTAGGCGAACGGATAGTGTCGCGAAATCCACTGGCACGCAGACCTACGGGATCGATCTCTCTTTTGATGGCATGCTTTACGCAACCGTCAAGGCCAATCCCGGTCTAGGTGCCCGCGTCCTGTCATTCGATGCTTCGGTTGCTGAAACCATGCGCGGCGTGAAGAAAATCGTCGCGATTGAAAACGGGGTGGCTGTCATTGCCGACAACACATGGCGCGCCTTCCAGGCAGCGGATGCGCTCCAAATCGAATGGGGAACACCGGATTATCCGGCTCATACTCAGTCAATGTGGGAGGTGCTGGATGCCTGCCACAGCGACGACTTTATCGACAGCCGCAAACGCAACGACGGCGATGTGGAAACGGTTCTTGCGGAAGGCGGTCTCATCGAAGCGGAATACCGCGTTCCTTATCTCGCCCACGCGCCACTGGAGCCGATGAACGCTGTCGCGCGCTTCAGCGATGAGCGGCTTGATATCTGGACTGGAACGCAGATCCCGCGCTTCATTCAGGATCATGCCGCAGCACTCTCGGGACTTCCAGCAGACAAGGTGCATGTTCACAATCTTCCGATTGGAGGAAGTTTCGGCCGCAGACTTGAAGACACCTATGTACTGCAAGCGGTCGAAATTGCGATGGCGGTGCCCGAAACCCCTATCAAGCTCACCTGGTCGCGCGAAGAAGATATGGCCCATGATTATCCCCGTCCAATGGCTCTGGCGCGGGCGCGCGGTAAGGCCGGGAACGGCGCGATTGACGCCTTCGATCTTGATATCATTTCGCAATCGGTCGCGGCATCCTGGTTCGGCCGCCTCTGGTTCGCACCACCCGGGCCCGATGTAACTCTGGTCGCGGGCGCGTGGGATCAGCCGTTTGCCCTTCCCAACTACCGCGTGACGGGTTTCCGGGCCATTGAAATGGTGCCGGTGAGTTCCTGGCGGTCGGTTGGTGCATCGGGAAATGCATTTTTCCATGAATGCTTCATGGATGAGCTCATTGCAGAAGCGGGTGTTGATCCCCTTGAAGCCCGCCTCAAGCTCTGCAGC
The DNA here is from genome assembly GCA_039181265.1 of Pseudomonadota bacterium. Taxonomy (GTDB): domain Bacteria; phylum Pseudomonadota; class Alphaproteobacteria; order Rhizobiales; family JACESI01; genus JBCDCU01. Next base: position 2,654 of record JBCDCU010000404.1, read on the forward strand.
CATGATTTGTCACGTAACGTTCTTGAAGCAGTCGGAGAACTTTCCGACTGGAATGGTCCGACAATCTCCAAAACCCGCGCCCGCGGTCTTGCCTTTACGCTTTCCTTTGGCGTTCCGGTTGCTGAGGTCGTCGAAATCTCGGTGACAGACGAGGGCATCCGCATCGACAAGGTATTCGTGGCCTGTGAAGTTGGACGTATTGTCGATCCCGTCAACTTCGAAGCGCAGGTGACCGGATCGGTCATCTGGGGCCTCGGCCACGCGATGAATTGCGAGCTCACCTACGAAAACCATGTCCCGGTTCAGACCAATTATGATGCCTATGAGGGGATGCGTCTCTACCAGGCCCCCGACA
>JBCDCU010000405.1:0-3005 GCA_039181265.1 Pseudomonadota bacterium
CGCCGGACCATCGCTGGCACCCTTTTTCGTAACAAACAAGAGTTCTCAGAAAGGCACTCACATGACCCTTGATGAAATGCCGCCAACCAACATGCAGGCGCGCGATATGGAATCGGTTGTCCATCCCTATACGCCGCTCCACAAGCTGCGCAGTTTCGGGCCACTCGTGATTGAACGGGGCGAAGGCGTTTATGTGATCGACACGCAGGGAAACCGCTTCATCGAGGGCATGTCCGGGCTCTGGTGCTCAGGTCTTGGCTTTTCCGATGAAGAATTGATCGAGGCGGGCCGCGAGCAGCTTGGCAAGTTGCCGTACTATCACAACTTCACCGGCAAGGGGACCGATGTCGGCGTCGAGTTTGCCGAAAAGCTGAAGGAAATCGCACCGATGGAGTGCGGCAAGGTCCTGTTTTCTTCCTCAGGGTCAGAGGCCAACGACACACAGATCAAGCTGATGTGGTACTACAACAATGCGTTGGGCCGGCCTGAAAAGAAAAAGATCATCTCACGCGTGAAGGCCTATCACGGCGTCACACTGATGGCGGCGTCCCTCACGGGCCTTCCACCAAACCATAATGATTTCGATCTTCCGCTCGACCGGGTTCTCCATACAGACTGCCCGCATTTCTGGCTTTTTCACGAAGAGGGCGAGGATGAAGCGGCTTTCGTCGCAAGGCTTGCCAAAAACCTCGAAGATCTGATTGAGCGCGAAGGTCCAGAGACGATTGCAGCCTTTATCGCTGAGCCGATCATGGGGGCCGGCGGCGCGATCATCCCGCCGGAAACCTATTTCCCGGCTATCCATGAGGTTCTTGCACGTCACGATATCCTGACGATCAGTGACGAAGTCATCAACGGCTTTTGCCGCACCGGTAACTGGTGGGGTTGCGAGACCATGAACTACAAGCCGACTACCTTGTCATGTGCGAAGCAGTTGACCGCCTCCTATGCGCCGCTCAGTGCCATAATGATGCCAGACTTTCTCTACGACGCGCTTGTTGAGCAATCCAAGAAGCTTGGAACATTCGGGCATGGTTACACCTATGGCGGTCATCCTTTCTCCTGTGCCATGGGCATCAAGACACTAGAGATCTATCAGAAGCGCGATATCGTCGGACGCGTAAGATCAATGGCACCGCTTTTTGAAAAGCGGCTTCAAGCTTTCAATGATCATCCGCTCGTCGGAAACACACGCAGCCGCGGCCTTATCGGTGCTGTGGAACTCACATCCGATAAAGCAACACGCAAACCCTTCGATCCTTCGCTGACAGTCGGCATGAAGTGCGTCATGGCGCTTCAGCGCCACGGGGCAATTCTGCGTGCAATCGGTGACACCATCGCGCTTTGTCCGCCGATGATTATTTCCGAGGACGAACTCAACGCCCTCTTCGACATGCTGGAAAAAGCGCTCGACGAAACGCTCGACATGCTCATTCGCGAGGGCCATTTCAAAGCCTGAATACCGGCCAGACTAGTGATAGCAGGGTGCGTTAGAGCGTGCCCTGCCACCACTTTGCGAGAAGCGATACTGCAAGCGCCGTCATTATGACGGCAATCGCCAAGTCAAGGATGCGCCATGCCAGCGGCTTGCGAAAAACCGGAACAAGAAGCCGGGCGCCATAGCCAAGACTGAAGAACCAGACAAAAGATGCGGTGACCGCTCCCGCGCCAAACAAAACGCGCGCCATACCGTCATATTGAGCGGAAAGCCCGCCGACGAGAATCACCGTATCGAGATAGACATGCGGGTTAAGCAGCGTGAACGCAAGGCAGGTCATGACTGCCTTCTTAAGGCTTCCAGCGCCTTTCGCATCCGGCGTGAGTGATGAGGGTGTAAAGGCTCGCTGCAAGGCGAAAGCCGCGTAGGTCAGGAGAAACAGGCCTCCACCAACGGCGACAACATCAATCAGCACCTGTGATTGTTTTACGAGTGTGCCAAATCCCGCAACACCGAGGACGATCAGAAGCGCATCGCAGGTTGCGCAAATCAGAACCAGGACCAGGACATGCTCCCGCAAAAGCCCCTGGCGAAGGATAAAGGCGTTCTGGGCGCCAATCGCTATAATCAGGCTCGCGCCGAGTACAAAGCCGGAGAGGCTTGCAAAGAAGAGATCCACGCTGACCGGCCCTTAGAAGAGAGAAAGCTGTTTCGATGCCGGAGCATCCGGCTTCCCGGCGTTTTCTTCCTCCTTAGGCGCCTCTTCGCCAACGCTGTCTTCCGCGCGTGGGTCCTGGATTTGCGGATCGTCGTTTCGGACCGCATTTACCCGATCGGAAACCGCCCTTATCGCATAACGCCCTTCCGTAGAGCGGGTATAGAACCTCTCAACATCTGCCGGTCCGAAGTTCACACAGTCGAGCCATGTCTCGGCGTCTTCCGGATCGATTGGGACCGGCATCCGGTCGTGAATGGCCGCAATATCGGGACTTGCCGCAGTTGTCAGAAAACAGACCGTATCAATCTCGCTCCCATCAGCAGACGACCAGGTTTCGAAAAGCCCCGCATAGCCGATGACGCCACCCGACGGGTCGCTGATGTAATACGGAACCTTGCGGTTGCCGGAGCGCTGCCACTCGTAAAACCCGTTGGTTGGAATGATGCAGCGTCTGTGGCGGATCGCGGAGCGAAAAGAGGGTTTTTCGCTGACAGTCTCGGACCGCGCATTGATAATGAGACTGAAACTCTTTGGATCTTTGACCCATGCCGGGACAAACCCCCAACGCATCAGACAGGTCTTACGCCTGCCGAAGTCCTGAAAAATCACGAAAATCGGTTGCGTCGGTCCGATGTTGTAGCGCGGTGGCGCAGTCTCGGTCGTCTCAGCATCAAAGACGGCGGCAGCCTCGGAGGGGTCGGTAATCAGGGCAAAACGTCCGCACATAGGGCAAATTTAAGTCCGCGTTTACGTTATATTTGCAACCAGGCCATAATCTTGGAAATCCGACCCGCCCTACCATCAATTCGCCGCGCAGCTGGAGTCCGCCTTGATCGATACTTTGCAGGA
>JBCDCU010000406.1:0-2977 GCA_039181265.1 Pseudomonadota bacterium
CCCGTCTGACGCAATCGGAAACCCAGCTTCGATGATATCGACTCCCATTTGGTCGAGGAGCTCGGCGACTTCGAGCTTTTCCTCAAGAGTCATCGTCGCGCCCGGGCTCTGCTCTCCATCGCGCAACGTGGTATCGAAGATTACGATACGGTCCATATTGTCGTTTGTTGTTTCGCTCATCGTTCTCAATCCTTTGAACGGATCCCGCTGGCGTGTCCTCTCACCTTAACGGGCCTCATCTATTGTGCTTTTTGAAGGTGTTCCGTTCAAGGCGTCGCATCGCGTCTAACGCCCGGTTCGGCTTTCCCCCCTGAGTGCCCGCCATGTCACGTCTGGCAGCCGGCGCTCAGGGGCGCATAAGGAGGAGGCTTTTCAGGAGGAGCAATCCGAGCGTGCATAGGTGCGCCGAACCAAGATGCATCCTGCCAACAGCACCATCGCCCGCTTGCGAACGGAACGCTGCTTTGAGGTCTGCACTATGAAATGCGCTATTCACCTGGATCCCACCGTATTGCCAATCGCGCCTGAGGCGATGTCATCCGGACTCTATACGCTTCACCTTACGGAAAGACAAACGCATTGCAACGGGCCTTCTTGAGGAAACACGATAATCTGGTCTGAAAAACAACCAGTTTCTCGGAAAACACGGGAAATCTGCTCCCTGAGACCCACCATCATACGAACAAAGTACCCTCCGCGAGGATGACGGCGTCGCCGCCAATCCTGAGTGCGAAGATGTCGTCATTCTCGATATCGATTTCCAGCATCATCTGAGACGGCCGTCCCATGGCAAAGCCTTGTTCGATGAGAAATTGATGCGTCCCGTTGCCCGGTCGGTCGAAATCAACGATTGCACCGGCAAGGGAAGCCACTGCGCTACCGGTCGCCGGATCTTCGCCGAGCCCAGCCTCCGGCCAGAACATCCGGGCATGAAATGCAGCATCAGACGCCACGCCACCTGGCGTATAGATGAAGGCATTCGTTGCATCCGACATGGAAAAGGCCCGGTCCCAGGCCGAGAGATTCGGACGAACCGCATTTACGGCGTTCACCGAGCGAACCGGGACCAGCGTAAAAGGATTTCCGGCAGAGTAAATTGCAGGGCGATGGCGGGCAAAGCCAATGTCATCCTCATCAAGCCCGAGCGCCTCGGCGAGTAAGACCCGCGATACGCTGGGGCCGACTTCTTCGGGTTTCTTCGGCACGGTGAAGGTTGCGTGGCCGGTTCGATCGGGTCTGACTACGACGCCTGCACGCACCAAGCCGACACGTTCCTCGAGAACAACCGCCGCATCGGTCGACTCATCAACAGGCCCGCTTTTTTGGCGGGCCAGGAGAACCGCCGCGCCGACTGTCGGATGCCCGGCGAATGGAAGCTCTTTGCCGGGCGTGAAAATCCTCAAGGCCGCATCGTTAGATGGATCTTCGGGCGTGCGGACAAAAACGGTCTCGGAAAGATTGAACTCGCCTGCAATCTTTTGCATCGTTTCGTCATCCAGATCGTCTGCCTCAAGGACAACAGCGAGCGGGTTACCTTTGAGCGGCGTCTTTGCGAAGACGTCAAGAATTGCATAGGGGCGGGTCTTTGACATGGCTCTGCCTTCTTTTCATCTGAAGGCCCGATCGCAACCCGGGCCGCATACTGAATTTCGTTGGACGTTATGGCACGCCTGCTGCGCCGTTTTCTTTCACTTCTGCCGTATGCGCAAGAACGGGTCCATTACTTCATGGAAACCACGGAACCCGTTGTCGCACTTACTATCGATGACGCTCCTGATCCCCAGGCGACCGGCGAAATCGCATCGGTTTTAGCGGAGCATGGCGCGCTGGCGACGTTCTTTGTCACCGGGCAGTTTGTCGATGAGGCACCAAAAGTTCTTGAGCGTCTTACCGCTGCGGGGCACCAATTCGGAAATCATCTGATGCTGGATCGTCCCGCGATCCGTTTGTCGCGTGAGCGTTTCAGGCAAGATTTTGAAATCTGTGCAAGGCTGCTTGAGCCATACGGGGGCGCAAGGGTCTTTAGGCCACCGAGCGGCGTCTACAGGCGCTACATGATCGACTTCGCCGCCTCACAAGGCTGCCTGACGGTGCTGGGAGACGCCTTTCCACTCGATACGCACATCTCGTCGCAGAAACTGCGAATGCGGCTGTTGCGCTCAATGATCGAACCGGGTTCGATCATCGTACTCCATGACCGTGCCGAGCGTGGACGCCGAACGGCAGAGACACTCAGGCTCCTATTACCCTGGTTGGAAGAAAGCGGGTTGCGCCCGGTTCTTTTGAGCGAACTTCTCCCGATGCCGCTGGAGCTGTGAGTGCAATACGGGCCCATAACATGGGTAGTGGAACGAGGTGTTTCCCTCGAGAGCTCGCTTCACTCGAAATCGGTTCCATCGCGACGTTCAGTCAAACGTCGGTCGGTATGCCTGCGCTCACGGAATAGATCACGGCGTTCCCCGCCATCCCATTCACGAGTTTCGACAAGTTCCTGAATTTCGTCATCTGCCGCGAGAGCTTCGAATGCTGCAATGCGGTCAGAATCGAGGCGGACCCCCATTTTTTCCTCTTCGTCATCGAGGAATTTGATGCCGAGCGCGATCTCACTGCGCCAGATGATTTTTGCAGGCCGGTAGTTAGGTGACGGATATTCGCGCAACTCGATATAGTTCGGAATGAACTGGTGCTCGTCAACGTAAAGAAGAGCGCCGTGGGGCGACTCATTGCGAATGGTCACTTCGCTCGAAAGGCTACGATCTTTAAACACGACCATTCCGCGCTTCAGCGTCCGGTGGCGTTTTTCATGCCTTTTTTCTTCGTGTTGCATTTCTTCGTGTTGCGTCATCGTCCGATCCCACCTTCTTGGGTCAGCAAGAGCCAATCCTCGGACGTACACTAGCGAATGCGTTTTTATTCGCGCTAAAGTTAATCTGTAAAATTTTAAGTAAGGTCGAGAAAAATTGGCCAAACGGGGAAA
>JBCDCU010000407.1:0-2957 GCA_039181265.1 Pseudomonadota bacterium
GAAACGGCGACATAATCGAGATCGATGCCATCGAAGGAAAACTGAATGTTCAGGTTTCCGAGTCAGAATTCGAAAAACGCCGCGCGGAATGGACGCCGCGAGAAACCGTCTTTGGTTCCGGCGCAATTTGGAAATACGCCCAGACCGTCGGTCCGGCGCGCAATGGTGCGGTGACCCATCCAGGTGGGCACGGTGAGAAACGGGTTTACGCGGATATTTAACGAGACAATGCGCAGTTTATTGAGTTTCAGTGTTGGTGCTTTCATGTGCGCGGTCGCGTTTCACGCCGCCCAAGCGCAGGATGATCCGTTTGCAGCTGCCGGTGCAACGCAGCAAGGATCGAACCCGTTCGGTTTCCATGATTTGGAACGCAACGCAAATCGTGCGATCGACCTTGGAACCGATCCCCAGTCGGACGCGACCCAGAGCGAACTTGAACGGTTGCGATACGCTGCCGATACAGGCAACGAAGTGGCCATGTGGCAGCTCGGTCGCTATTACGCCGAGAATGCCAATGGCAGCGAAGATCATGCGCGCGCTTTCGACATGTTCTCACGCCTTGTCGCCGCGGAAGGTGACCATTCGCCTTATTCACCGCGCGCTCCTTACGTCGCCCATGCTTTAACGCAACTCGGCAGCTATTATCGTGAGGGCATTCCAGGCAGCACAATTGAAAAGAACCGCGAAGCTGCTTGGCGTATGTTCTACACGGCCGGAAACCTTTACCGGAACCCGAATGCCCTCTTCAGCCTCTCTGAAATGTGCGATGGAGAAGGTGGATTTCACTGCACCCCACGCCAGGGACTGCGTTGGCTTAACCTTGCCGCAGAACGGGGCCATGTCGGAGCACAGGCGCGCCTCGGTTACCGCTTGTTTGAAGGTGAGGGGATCGGACGGTCACCTGTGCAAGGGCTGATGTGGCTCACCATTGCTCAAGAACGGGCGCATACAGTTCGCGAAGCCTGGGTGACGAAACTGCATGAGCGGGCTTTCTCTGTGGCAAGTGCCGATCAACGCGACGAAGCCCTTCGCCGTGCGGAAGACTGGATGCGGGTAAACTGCGCCGACGCACGGGTCTGCTAAAACAACCCTGTAGCAATTTGAGCTCGGCGTATCCTTGGCAGGCAGCGGCTGCCAGATCACTTGATGCTACTGCTTAGATGTGTCCGCGAAATCAATCACAGCGGATGACATGGGCGCTGTAGAACGTTTCTCGCCTGACGACGACAACTCTGCATAACGCTGAAGCAAGGGTACGGACGTCACCGGGCATTCGTTTCCCGTAAACTTCCATGCCGGATTGTTCAGCACGTAGTCGCACTTCGCTTCTTTGAGCCCGGAATGTGTCTTGATACAGGCAAAATTCCCGACCTCGATCCGTTGACCGTCAGTGGCGCGGCAATAACAGTTTTCCCCTGCAAGGACAGCGCTTGGAAGCAGGCCCAGAAGCAGCGCACCAGCGATCGAACCAAAGAGACGTTTCATTATAGGCGGACACTCCGTCTTCACGATAACTCTCATGACTCGAAGAATATCATAACGCGTGCAGTCCACACAATGGATCAGAGCGGCGTTCAGGCTGCGTTACTGTCGCGGTCCTCAAGGTCCGCTTCCGTTCGGTACTCAACCCAAACCGGCACATGATCGGACGGTTTCTCCCATCCCCTCACGAATTTATCGATGCCAGCGGCAGAGAGCGCGGTTGCGGCTTCCGGCGACAGAAGCAAGTGATCAATCCGGATGCCGTTATTTTTCTGCCAGGCACCGGCCTGATAATCCCAGAACGTATAGAGTTCGCCCGCGTCACTGGTATTGCGCAAAGCCTCAACAAACCCGAGATTCAAAAGCTTTCGAAAAGCTGCATGAGTCTCCGGCCTGAAGAGCGCGTCGCCCGACCAAGCGTCCGGATCGTGACAGTCTTCGGGTTGTGGGATAACGTTGTAATCGCCCGCGAGGATGAGCGGTTCTTCAAGCAGAAGGCGATCCATTGCCCAATTGGTAAGCCGGTCCATCCAGGCAAGCTTATAGGGGTATTTTTCGGTATCGACCGGATTGCCGTTTGGCAAATAGAGCGAGACGACCCTCAAAGGCCCTTCGGGTAGGCTGAAAACGCCTTCGATAAATCGGGACTGTTCATCCGAATCGTCACCAGGCAGACCGCGATTGACTTCCTCAAAGGGAAGTTTCGACAAGATCGCGACACCGTTGAAGCTTTTCTGGCCGTGCGTCTCAACATTGTAGCCGAGGGCCTCAAAGCGCTCTCGGGGAAAAGTTTCGTCTTGCGACTTTAGCTCCTGAAGGCAGGCAATATCCGGTTGGACCTGCTGAAGCCACGCTTCCAGGCCCTCCACCCGTGCCTTGACCCCATTGATGTTCCAGGTCGCGATCTTCATTAGCGGCTCATGCTCAGATCGAAAAGCTTGTACCGCACCCGCAGGAAGCCGTGGCGTTTCAGGGGACGAGCGAGGCGCAGGAGAGGGCAATTGCCGCTCGGCTTCTTTCTCGGTGGGCGTCCGGGAGCGACAACGGGGGGCGATGTGGGGCAACGGGACGTCGCCGCGGCGCTCGCGGGTCTGGCGACGTCGCGCCTGCAGCGCGAAATCAAGCAGGCGCTACCGATCGATACGCTTGATCTGGCAGTCGGGGAAGGAGGCGAAGCAGCGTCGCTCACCACCGGCAAATGGATCACACCCGATCTATTCGTCGCCTACAGCCTCACCGTCGATACCAGCAACCCGTCGGGCGGGCCCGGAAACACCGGTCTGCTTCGTTACCGGATAACCCCACGTTGGACGATCGAGATGCGTGTCGAGCCCGGAAACGAAACCTCGGGCTCGGCGGACCTTGTTTGGGTGAAGCGCTTTTAGTCAAACCACTTCCGCGCTTTGGCGTCGGTGGCGACGCTGTTTTTCCACCAGCCACCACAGCTCAACCGGCGCGCGCGCGGGTTGTCGATC
>JBCDCU010000408.1:0-2950 GCA_039181265.1 Pseudomonadota bacterium
CTGACAGCAGGTGAACTGCGCACACGGGGCTATTATCTCGGATCAAATGTATCCTACAACCTGAAGAAACTGGTTGAGGCCGGCTACATTTCTCACCAGCGGTCACGCATGGACCGCAGGTCAGTGCGTGTAAGCCTGACAGAGAAGGGCCGTGAGGTCGCAAACATTGTCAGCGGTCTTTATGAGCGGCACACGCAGTCGATCCATAAAGTCGGCGGCATCGGTTTGAACGAATTCGAAACACTCAACAAATCGCTTCTGCGTCTTGAGCGTTTCTGGACGGATCAGATCCTTTACAGGCTCTAAGATCAGCGATAGCAAGCAATCCCTTGGAACCCGCGCTTCACGGCGCGGGTTTTTGCTTTTAGCCGCTTTCGGTTCGCGGAGGCCAGGGAATAAGCGCGCTCGTTCGACTTGCATAGGCGGCATAATCAGGTTTCGCAGCGCTCAAATGCCGGTCGAGAAGCGCAACGCCGGACACTTTGATCAAAAGAAATATGATCAGGGCAGGGCCCAAAAAGGCCCAATATGATCCCGAGAGGGCGAAGCCGCATAAACCGAAGCCGATCCAGACAAGAATTTCGCCGAAGTAATTGGGATGGCGGGAATAGCGCCACAGACCTTCTACGCAAATAGCGTCGGGGTTCGAACGGTTCTGTTTGAAACGATAAAGCTGCATGTCAGCAATGCTTTCGATCGCCAAACCAACAAGTGCGATCATGATTCCCATTCCAAACAGTATGGCGTTGGGTTCTGCAGTAGAAACGGACAGTCCGGTATGTTGCGGACTGGCAACAACCCACATAATGACGGCCTGAAGCCAGCAAATCTTGAAAAGGCTCTTCCACCAGAAATCCTGACCGCCGTTTTCTCGCATTGCGCGATAGCGGCGGTCTTCGCCATGGCTCAGCCGATGCCTTATATAGAGGTATCCACCAAGCCGCAGAGCCCACGTAAGTGTCAGCAAATAAAAGATAATTTGCCCGCTCGTCGGGCTTTCAAGCAGCCACAAATGAACCGCGCCGATCACCGCGAAACCTGGCCCCCAGTAAATATCGATGATGCCAAGATCCTGGCGTTTCAGGCTCATGGCCCAAAGCGTAGAAAAGGCGGCTATCGTTATGAAAAGACTGACATAAAGTGCCACGTCGCACCCTCACTTATGACGCATTCACGCGTTCAGATAACATTTTTGCGAGCACCTTGAAGATCGCGGACGAAGCAGGCACTTCAGATTGTATCGGGCTTATCCGTATGCTAGGCGCAAAGGGATGCGGAAGCCGTCTATCGTAACGCATTTGAATGGTACAGCGTTACAACACCAAAGATACGGCACGGGGACAGGAGCAGATTAGTGGACACCAGATTTTCACGCAGGACTTTGCTTGCGGGGGCGGCGGCCCTTGCTTCTGGAAGTGCCGCACGGGCGGAATCCTTCGATCCGCTGCTTGAAATTCTGCAGAACGAAAACCAGGCGGAATGGTCTGACGGTTTCGATTCACTCTCACGCAAAAAACAGGTGTCGGACTTCTATCCGACACTTTCAGATAATTCGGTCGCCAATATCGAAAATTCGCTGCGCGAATATGCAGGTATTGTCGAACGCGGCGGCTGGCAAGTTGTTCCGGAAACGCGGCGTCTTCGCCTTGGTGCGCGCAGTGCCAACGTTCAGGCCCTGAGGGCTCGGCTTGCAGTATCAGGCGACCTCGATCCGACACTCGCGGGATCTGATGTTTTTGATTCCTATGTTGATGCCGCCGTTCGCAATTTCCAGGCCCGCCACGGCATGGCAGTCGACGGTATCATCGGGTCCTTGACGATCTCAGCGCTCAATATCCCTGCGAATGTTCGGTTCCGGCAGTTGCAAACGAATTATGAGCGCCTGAAGGACGTTCCGAAAACCAAAGGCAATCGGTTCGTGATGGTGAACATTCCCGCAGCCGCAATCGAAACGGTTGAAGGTGGGCGCATTCATTCACGGCACACAGCCGTTGTCGGCAAGATCGACCGCCAGACGCCGATCCTTGAAAGCGCGATCCACGAGGTAAACTTCAATCCTTATTGGACGGTTCCGGTCTCGATCATCCGCAAGGATTTGATCCCGCTCATGCAGGAGCAGCCGAACTATCTGACGGAATATCGGATCCGGATTTTCTCTCCCGGCGGCGACGAAATTGCACCGGAAGCTATCGATTGGTTCAGCGACGAAGCCGTCAATTACCGGTTCCGGCAGGATCCGGGCGACTTCAACTCACTTGGCCAGATGCGCATCAACTTCCAGAACCCGCACGCGGTTTATCTGCATGACACACCCGACAAGAACCTCTTCGGGAAAGAAGTGCGGTTCCATTCATCAGGCTGCGTCCGCGTTCAGAATGTTCGGGAGTTCGTACAATGGCTCCTGAAGGAAACGCCAGGCTGGTCACGCCGTAACATTGATCAGACGATCAAATCCGGCGAGCGCATCGACGCTGATATCAACAATGCGGTTCCATTGCTCATGACCTACGTCACCGCATGGGGAACGCCGACCGGGGTAACCCATTTCCGTGACGATGTTTACAACATTGACGGCATTGGCCCGGTTGCCCTCCGCTAGAATCAGGCGCATCAAACCAAACCAATAATGCGGGCACAACACCGTGCCCGCGCACGCCTTCGTGCGATTTCTGTGGATGAGTCCGCCGGGCTTGCGCGCTGCATCCGGCCTTAACCTTTGATGTAAGTGTTCCGCCTATTATCCTGGAGGTCATCGATTAGGAGCGGACAATCGCTATGGATAGCGCGAAAGACCGGAAGGACAGCATCTACCTTGAGTTCCAGCAGGTCGGCAATTCCGTCAAGGTAACGGCTATAGATCCTGTAAGCCTGATTGAGGTCACCATCATCGCGCCCGTCTCTTCGACACAGACGGAGATGAGCCGGATAGCAGTCCAAAAGCTGAAACGAC
>JBCDCU010000409.1:0-2910 GCA_039181265.1 Pseudomonadota bacterium
GACAACGATCCGCCCTCCGGCGTGCCCGAGAGCACATCTGCCCACTCGGAGTGGAGGAAAAGGCGCAATCGGCAATGTGGTTGCCGCTGACCGTCACATTGTGCGCCTGAAAGACGTTGATGCCGTTCCCCCATTGTCCGGTGCCGCCATTTCTCGATTGAACGCCGAGGATCCGGTTGTTGATGACACGGCTTCCGTCTGCGCCCGGCGTGAACCGGTGGACGATGATGCCGCCATTCCCGGAATTTTCGACAACGCAATTGCTGATGGTAAGCCCGGTGCTCTGGCGCGAGAAAACCGCGATATCATCGGCTTCGGAAAACCGGCAAGCGTCAATCGTGCCGCCTGCGCCTTCAAGATCGAGACCGTGGCGCCCGCTTGAAAGGAACTGAGAGCGAGTGATTTGAAGATCTCGCGCGGTTCTGACTGTGATCAGACCTGGCGTCTCGGTCGGAAGGTCAAGCTTGAGGCCATCGAACAGGATACCATCTATTGACAGGATGTCCGCGCGCTCTGCTCTCAGCATATGGCCGCGGCCGGTGAAGGTGAGGCGCGTGGCACCCGGCACGCCGATAAGGCGCGTACGGATTGGCAGCGAGATCCCGCCAATCCTGTAGATCCCTGCTGGAAGAAAGATTGGCGCGTCTTTTTCAGCGGCGATATTGAGAAGGCTTTGGAACGCTTCGCTTTGATCAGCCGGAGAATCAGGCGTGAGACCATTGGCCTGAGCCGGGATGATGCGGGTTCCCTTCCGAGGAGCGGGAAGATGGATTGCCCTGTGGGCAAGGACCGGGGGTGCTGCGAGCACCGCGGCCCCACAAAGAGCATTCCTTAAGAGCGCACGCCCGCCGATCAACGCCAGTTTGTTCGCTTGGTTGTCCGGCAAGGCGCAGCCACCATCTGGTCAGACGCTTAGACGAATTGTCCAAGGCCGGGAATAGCTCCGACGACTTCGGTGACGAGCTCTTCACCGGCATGTTCTTTGGCAAAGCCGATAATCTCGGTAGCAACGCCCTGGACATCACCCATGCCGAGCCCGGCACCTGTGAGCTGGCCCATCAGAGCCATGGCGCCACCGCCGCCGCCGCCCATCATGCCTCCGATCGCGCCCATCAGGCCGCCACCGGCTGCGTCGCCTGAAGACAGCATCTCCTGTGCACCGGGGATTGCCTCCATCAGCGCTGCCACCTTGTCCTCAGGCCCTTCGCTTTGAAGGAAGCTCAAAATCATGCTGACGGCATTTTTCGCAAGTTCTTCATCAATGCCGACATTGCTGACGATGCGGCTTACCAGTTCGTCCATTTTTTCCTCCCGGATGTAACCGTTTCAAGCGCCTGATAAACGGGCGCGATTTGCACGAAACTGCTTCTTTTGATCATGTCATGCGCGCGATCACAAGGACGAAGTGATCAATCACGAAAATTCCACGAATGACCGCAGTTAGCACATCATGGCTGCACGCCTTTGAGGCAAAATGTCGACCGTGCATCGTCTTCACGATTGCCGAGGCGTTATCGATCCGCTTATATCGGCGGCCAGGGGGCGTAGCATGTTGGCGCGCCGGTTTCGCCGCAACGATCAAATAGGCGGGCAGGGAGAGAAAGTGGGGGCAAGCATGCTGAAGGACGGTCATGTATATCTCGGGACCAGCACGAAAGGCGAATATCTCGACCTGAAGCGCGCCAATCGGCACGGTCTTATCACCGGTGCCACCGGGACCGGCAAAACGGTCACCTTGCAAATCCTTGCCGAAGGCTTTTCCGATGCGGGCGTCCCGGTCTTTTGCGCCGACATCAAAGGCGATCTATCCGGGCTTTATGCGGAAGGTGAAAGCAAGGATTTTCTGGAAAATCGCGCGTCCGATATCGGCTTCGCGGACGACTATCGCTATCGCGATTTTCCCGCTGTTTTTTGGGATATCTTCGGCGAGCAAGGCCATCCGGTTCGCACAACGGTTTCCGAGATGGGACCGCTCCTTCTATCCCGTCTGATGAATTTGAACCCGACGCAGGAAGGGGTCCTCAACATCGCTTTCAAGATTGCCGATGATGAAGGACTGCTCCTCCTCGATATGAAGGATTTGCGGGCGCTCCTCGTCAATCTCGCTGAGCGGGCGAGCGAGATTTCCGCCGAATATGGCAATGTTTCGAAGGCATCGATAGGCGCGATCCAACGCCAATTACTGGTCCTTGAGGAAGAGGGTGGCGAGAACTTCTTCGGCGAACCGGCTCTTGAGATCATGGAGTTGATGCGCACGGACCGGAAGGGCAGGGGGCTCATCAACATCCTGGCCGCCGATAAACTGATGGGCGCGCCGAGGCTCTATGCGACCTTCCTGCTCTGGCTTTTGTCGGAACTTTTCGAGGAACTCCCAGAAGTCGGTGATCCGGAAAAGCCGCGCCTTGTCTTTTTCTTTGACGAGGCGCACATGCTTTTCGACGAGGCGCCAAAGGCTCTGATTGAGAAAGTCGAGCAGGTCGTCAAGCTGATCCGCTCCAAGGGTGTCGGCGTTTATTTCGTGACGCAAAATCCGCTTGATGTTCCAGACAGCGTCCTTTCACAGCTCGGAAATCGCGTGCAACATGCGCTGCGCGCCTTCACGCCCCGCGAGCAAAAAGCGGTCAAGACAGCTGCTTCGACATTCAGGCCTAATCCTGAATTCGATGCCTATGACGTTATTATGGAGCTTGGAGTGGGTGAGGCGCTTGTCTCGACACTTGAACGCAAAGGCGTTCCAAGCGTGGTTCAACGCACACTCATCCGCCCGCCCTCATCACGATTGGGTCCGCTCAGCGCATCCGAACGCGAAGATGCCATAAAATACAGTCCCTTATTCGGTGTTTATGACAAAGCACAGGACCGCGAATCTGCTTATGAAGTCCTAAAAGAACGGGCTCAAAAGAAGGCGGA
>JBCDCU010000410.1:0-2901 GCA_039181265.1 Pseudomonadota bacterium
GGCGCGAACCAAATCATGATGCAGGAACTCACTCGCCAGAAACTAAATGAATTTGGTGAGCCCGACGTTCTGATCCGTCCGCCGATCAATCGTTTCGGTGTGCTCGATTTCCTGAAGGCGAGCACGATAGTGCGTGTCACCGATGCGATCCGGGATGATATCAAGCGCGAAATTGCCGAGGCGCTCGAAGCCGTATGATGTTTTAGGAGATATTCGCTCCTTTACCGGACGAAAACGCCGAGAGTGCGGCACGCCAAAGCGGCGGCGGCGGAGGTCCCTCCGGTTTTTCCTAGACGACTTTCTTGACGACCTTCAAAGCGACGATGATCGCTAAAACTCCGAAAACAACGGCGCCGACACCCTGACCGGCAAGGACTCCGTGTGATCCCGCCAGCTGTGCACCGGCCCAGACAAAAGGTATCGTCCCGATGGTCGCCTTTCCCCAGTTGAGCACGGTTGAATAGGTTGCGTAGCCGAGATTATTGAAGGCGGCATTGGCAACGAACATCATGCCGTTAAACAGGAATGAAGCGATCACGATGTTGATGAAAAACGCGATGAGGTCAGCAGCTTCACCTTCCGCATTGAACGCAATGATGATGGCGTCGCGAAACAGGAATACGACGAGCCACACTGCGAAAGTGTAGACGGCAGTAACGAGGAGAGAATCGCGCACAACCCTCCGCACGCGTTCGAAATCGCCGGCGCCATAGTTTTGGCCGATGATCGGTCCAATCGCTCCCGAAAGCGCAAAGATAAAGCCGAAAGCGACAGGGATGAGGCGCCCGATAATGGCCCAGGCTGCAACCGCATCGTCGCCGAACGGAGCGATCGAGCTTGTGACGTAAGCATTGCCGACGGGCGTCGCGATGTTGGTGAGTACGGCTGGCACCGCGATATCAACCAATCGTCTGGAATGATCGAGAAACGTCTCGAGATCCGGAAGCGCGATTAGATTGTGAATCTTTATGAGCGCATAAAACCCGATCGCAACCATGGCGAGGCGCACGATCACCATGACATAGGCGGCGCCATAGATCCCAAGATCGAAAGTGAAAATGAAGAGAGGATCGAGGATTGCCGCAATTAGACCGCCACCAAGGGTCACGTACATTGCACGGCTCGCATCACCGGCTGCCCGAAGCAGACCGGATGCGCACATGCCAAGACCGAGTGCGGGCAATGACGGGACGACGATTTGCAGGAACGCGGTCGCGATCTCACGCGTCTCTCCGGTCGCGCCGAGAAGGCCGACGGTAAAATCGATAAAAGGGAAAAAGATCGCGGCAATGAGCGTGGTGATAATGAAAATGAAGAGGAGTGCTGATCCGGACAGTTTCCGGGCTTCTACGCGGTCGCTCGCCCCGAGCGCACGCGATACCAAAGCGATTGCCGAGATCATGATCCCGATACAGATCGAGATGTTGAAAAAGAGAATCGTCCCCGCATAGCCGATGGCCGCGGCGAGTTCCTTTTTGCCGAGCAATGAAATGTAAAAGAGATTGGCGAAATCGACGAGAAAGATCGCCATAAGGCCCACCGATGCGGTGGATGTCATGACCAGGATATGCCGGAGAATCGACCCGCTAACAAACTTCGGGCTATCTTGAGTGACGGCTGTGGCCAAAACTATTTCTGCTCTTCTGTCACTCTCTGGGTCTCTTCCGACAAATGCTGTGCCTCCGTCGGCGGCTCCATTAGGGGTTCCGGCGCAAGCGGCGTGCGATAGCCAAATTCATTGGCAGAGAAGATACCTTGGGTCTGCTGTAATTGAAGGCGTGTCATATCACGTTTGCGAACGTCTTCCACTACGAATTGGGCGCGCTCAGGCGGGACGTCCATACCGTCAAGAACGGATCGACCCATAATAAGCGCAGATTCGAACAATTCCCTCACCTGAGCATCGGAACCAAGCTCCATCAATTCGACGGAATGAACCCTGTCGTAGGCTCTCGCGTAGACTTTGATCTACGGGAAATTTGTTGTGATGAGTTTCGCGATTGTTGTCGTGCGTGCTTTGCCACCGCTGCACAAAGCAACAACACGGGCTTTATCAATGCCTGCCGCCTTGAGAACTTCAATGCGCATGCCTTCGCCATAATAGATGCGGAAGCCGAATTTGGCGGCGCTCCGGATCTGTTCGGCATCGTGATCGATAACCGTTACTTTAATGCCCTGTGCAAGAAGCGTCTGGGCAACGGTCTGGCCGAACCTGCCAAAGCCGATAATGAAGGCCTGCCCGCCCGCACCCTCATAGTCCTCGTCAATTTCATCCTCTTTTTCCGTCCGTTCGACCAGATAAGAACCGAACATGATGGTGAGGGGGGTAATCGCCATTGTAACGGTCACAATGGCGGTAATAATGGAGGAGAGCTCAACGCTGACAACACCGGCAAGCGAAGCGGTTGAAAAGATCACGAAAGCGAATTCGCCAACTTGCGGTAGAAGCGCCGAAATGTGGACGGCTTCCTGATGGTTCGCGCCGAATGGGCGCACGATTGCGTAAAGGATAACGGCTTTGATCGCCATGATCGCTGGCGCGGCGAAAAGAACGATGTACCAGTAATTCAAGACAACCGAGAGATCGAGCGACATCCCGACGGCCATGAAGAAGAGGCCAAGCAGGATGCCGCGGAAAGGATCGATGTTCGCTTCAAGTTCGTGGCGATAGGCTGATTCTGCGAGCATAACCCCAGCGACAAAGGCGCCCATGGCCATGGAAAGTCCGGCAGCTTGCGTAATAAGACCGGCGCCGAGAACAATGAAGAGTGCGACGACGATCATCATCTCGCGCGCGCCGGCGCTTGCGACAACCCGGAAGAGGGGATTGGTCACGTAGTGGCCAAGGATAATCAGCCCGCCCGTCGCGCCAAGTACTTTCAGGAGCGCCCAGAAACTGAA
>JBCDCU010000411.1:0-2899 GCA_039181265.1 Pseudomonadota bacterium
CCTGGAAAGCATTCTCGTTGACTGTTGTACCCTCGCGGTTTCGGACAAGGCTGATGTAAACACCGAGAATATCGTTCTGGAAGGCTTCGCGGATCGCCGGTATCTGCCGATCTTCCACTGATCCCGTTCCAGCTTCAACGCCAGTTACCTGAAGAATGATTGAATTCCCTGGGCGTTCGCCACCTGTAACGGCACTGTGATTGAGCGGCCCCTGGAAGGCGGCTTCAACGGCATCCGTCGGGAGCCCTTGAGAGGGTCTGCCCCGTTCAACTTCCTCAACGGTGAGAACGATCAGGTTTTCCTCTTCGGCTACTTTGAGTAACGGTGTGTCGCCACTGATCCGCTCCAATAGCTCCTCTGCCCGGGCACTTACGGCCTTTTCAACTTCAAACGCCTTCCAGTTTTCGATGGCTCGGGTCCGAACTTCGTCAAGGGTCCGGTCGCGTGCGGTTTCGATTTCAGTGACTTCGAACCAGACATAGCCGGTGCGGCCGATTTCGATCAGATCATTTTCGACGCCGACATCGGTCGCAAATGCCTCTTCGAGAAGGTTGTTGCGGGCGGGAAGATCGCTGATCTGGTTGCCATTGCGATCCGAGCCGTCGCGCGCCACGGCCTCGATTTTCGTGAGCGCGACATTCATTCTGGTTGAGATCTCTTCGAAGGTCGCGCCTTCTGCCCGCGCGTCTTCAATGGCGTCAACCGTGTCCGTTAAAACCCGATTTGTCTCGCCCTGGGCCAGAAATTGTTTGATCTCGGCGCTTGCCTCCTCAAAAGACGTCACACCGGCAGGCTCAATGGCTGCAATGTTCACGATCACCGGACCGAAATCGCCGTTCACGACACCACTGGTCTCATTCAAACCGAGCGCAAAAGCTGCGTCGGCCAGTTTTGTATCGAGAACGCCGCCTTTGGCGAGTGTTCCGAGCGTAACATCGGTCGCGGTCAGGCCGCGGTCAGCCACAAGGTCGTCGAAGGTTTTCCCGCCAGAGATTGCTTCTGCGGCTGTCGTCGCTTCCGCCAGAGTATCGAAGGTTATGCGACGGATCTCGCGGCGTTCCTGTTGTGTGTAGCGGTCCTTGTTGTCCTCGTAATACTTTCGGGCGTCTTCGTCGGTAATGCTGGCAGCCGCGCTTACGCTTTCCTCGTCGATATGGATAAAGGTGAGGGCCCTGTACTCCGGAGCCCTATAGCGGGACTGATTCGTTTCAAAATAGTTTTCCAACGCGGCGGTATCCGGCTCTCCTACAGGCTCGATGTCCCGTTCATCGAGCGCGATATAGGAAACGGTGCGCCGTTCATTGCGATAAGCGCCGAGCGCTGAAAGCAGCGCGTCTGGAACTGCAATGTCTTTAACAAGCGCGTCAACGAGTTGTTGACGTTCCAGGTTCCGATCGAGTTCCTCAAAATAGTCTTTCTCCGACAATCCCTGACTGATCAGAAGTTGCCGGAATAAGAAAGGATCGAACTGCCCGTTGGATCCACGCAGGCTCTCGTTTTCAATCAAGAAGCGATCCATCTCATCAGTGGATACGCCAAGGCCGAAGCTTTTTGCTTGATCGTCAAGAGCGGCCTGATTGATCAAACGGAAAAGGACCTGGCGATCGAGATTGAATTGCCGCGCCTGTTGAATCGTCAGGCGCCTTCCAGCCTGGCGGCCCAGGGTTTCGATCTCAAGTGCGAATTCGCGCTGAAAATCGCTCGCCCGGATGTTGGTGGATCCAACACTTGCAACTGTGCCGGTTGCGAAGTTGAACGATGCCCCTGTGATTCCCCAGACCGCGAAGCTCAAGACAAGTACTCCGAGCAGGGCTTTCGCAACCCAGGTTCCAGCAAGTCTCTTCAAAACTGTCAGCACAGCGCGTCAACCTTTCCAATTGGCCCGTCGACCGGTTTTTCTGCATGAGCAATACGGTGTATCGGGTTTCGCAGTCAACTTAACGGCATAATGGTATGACTGCGGTTTTCAATCACAGAAACGTTCTGATAAGCGTTTTTCACTGCGGTTTGAATGGGAAGGGTCCACGTCGTTATGAGAAAGCCTCTGGTTGCCGGTAACTGGAAAATGAACGGCTTGAAAAGTGCGCTTGAGGAAATCAACCTGATGGAGATCGCCGGCGATGCGGTTTCCGATAAAGTTGATGTCATGATTTGTCCGCCAGCGACTTTAATCCAAGCTGTGCGTCAGCGAGTCCGACGAACGACAGTGGGCGCCCAGGATTGTCACGTTAAGGAAAGCGGAGCGCATACGGGTGACCTGTCTGCAGAAATGCTGGTCGATGCTGGCGCGTCTGCAATCATTGTGGGGCATTCGGAGCGGCGTCAGGATCACGGCGAAACGGATGATCTTGTTCGGGCCAAGGCGTCCGCCGCCATTCGTGCCGGAGCATTAGCAATCATTTGTGTCGGAGAAACGCGCGAAATCCGGGAAGCAGGCCGCGCGGAAGAAGTCGTTCTTTCACAGGTCGCGGGCTCGCTTCCGCGGGAAGCAGGAGCCAATGATATAGTGATCGCCTATGAACCGGTTTGGGCGATCGGTACCGGTCTTACGCCAACTCCTGACGACGTTGCGGATATGCATAGCGCGATCCGCACCCACCTCCTCAATCATTACGGTACGACCGGCGAAAATGTGCGGATCGTGTATGGCGGATCCGTAAAGCCCGGGAATGCCGCCGAATTGATGGCGGTCGACCACGTCGACGGTGCACTTGTAGGCGGCGCAAGCTTGAAAGCGGACGACTTTGCCGCCATCTTTTCGGTATACCGAGATATCGCCTAGGAATTGAGAACAGGCCGGCACATCTGATTGGTTCTTATCGGGGCTGGTATTCGATCAAAAAGTCCGTTAAACGGGCATCCCAAAACGCCGCCCCGTTCGGGTGACGCGCATCATATC
>JBCDCU010000412.1:0-2873 GCA_039181265.1 Pseudomonadota bacterium
GCGAAAAATCCCCTGTTCCTTTTCAATGGCGACCGGCGCACCATTCAGCGTTGCAACCCAGCCGGGATAGTAGAAATCGTGAACAACAAGCCGGGCCGGAGCATCCGTTCTTGCTTGAAGCCGGATTTCACCTTGGCCGTATCGTGTCACTCGAACATCGCCACCAACTTCGCCATTGCCGAGGAGCAAAGCGCGCGGGGCGGCATCGGGATTTTCGTAAAGATAGACCGTTTTGCCCTTTCGCTCGATTGTTTCGATGAGGCGGAACCGGTGGCTTCCAAGGCTCGGGTCAACATCCTCAATCGGTGCGCCAAGTGCCAGATAGCGTAGACCCAGACTGTTCGTCATGGTGCTTCCATATCCGGTCATCGCCGCACCGAATGTGCGTTTATTCGCTGCGTTATTTTGCATGCCGGGTGCAATCAGGATTTCGAATTCGCCGAGCCGGATCGGGTTGTAGCCGAGCACAGCGTGGAAGCCAGCGGCTTGGCCTATGTTTTGTACGGTTGGACCAAGGCCCAGTGTTTCGACACGATAGGGAACACCGGTTGGGTCAAGGGTCTGGGTTAGCTTTTGTAGGCGGGCGAAGACGGGGTCGCTCGCCGGATTTTCAAGGGCCAGATAATTGTCCGGAGGACGGGTATTGTTGCGCAGACCTGACGTATTGAGGGCAAGATCGCTTCCAACCAGAGATACGAGCGCCACCAACAAAAGACCACGAAACGACGGTGTTTTGCGCGCGACCTCGGTCATAATGATCACGGCGACCGCACCGATTATCAAAAGCCCGAGACTTGGGAGCGCCGTGTCTAGGCGATCGCGGCCGGACGCCAGGAGCAATGCCGAAAAAAGGACGACGGCGGCGGTGCCCATTGCAATCAGCGTATTGCTGATCTTCACCGCACTGTCTTCGCGCCTGAGGGCTTGGTCGAGAAGAGCACCGGAAAGAAAGCTGACGGATACGCCGATCAGGAAGACGGCGTCAGCGGGGCGCCGGAAGAGATCGACACCCGGAACCCAGGTGTAGAGGAAGCCATAGACCGGCGTGTAGCGGCCCAGTGCGTAGAGGGTCAAAACGAAAGTGAGGGCTGCGAAGTACCGGATACCCGGTGCCCAAAGTGCCCCGCGCCCAAGACCCGTCCATATGATCAATGCCGCAGGCAGGATACCGAAATAAATGTGGAGCATGCCTCTATGCATCTGAAGGAATTCACCACCCCATTGCATGCCGCCCGGACCCCAATAAAGCCCGGCTTGGCGAAGTGAACCAAAATATTCTGCCATCGGGAAGGTCAGGAGTGCTGCGGGATGCAGCGACTGAAAACTCGCTTCTTTAAGTTCGAATGCCGGCCGGTTGCTCAGGCTGGCAAGTTCCAGGAGTAGGATCAGCGGGACGGCGAGAAGGACGATGGCAAGAAGGCCGCCAAAACCTGCAGACACGACAGCGCCAATACGGGAGCGGGGGGTATGCTGACCCGAGAGCGAGAAGACCCGCGATCCGAAATAGGTGAGCAGCACAAAGGCCCCGAGGAAGGCGACGTGATTGCGATCGACAAGCATCAAAAAGAGAGCGAGCCCGAAGAGAAGCCCTCGCCATAATCCGCCGTCGCGAATAAGACATTCGAGGCGCCAGAGCGCGACCCAGAACCACATCATGCTGACCGTCATGAGGACGTGCTCGAGCCGGATTGCGATGGCCCCGCCGAACATCGCTGTTAGGGCCGTCACCATGGCTGCCGCATGGGAAAAGCCGCGCGTTCGGGCAAAGGCGAAAGCGGCAAAACCGACAATAAGCAGGTGCAAGAGATGAATCCGATCGACAAACGCCATCGATGGCTCCGGGCCGAAAAGTGCCGCTGGCCATAAGGACGGAGTAAAGAGGATCGATTGCGGATCAGCCGCCATTGGAAAGCCGGCGTAGTGGTAGGGGCTCCAAAGCGGACTTTCGCCTGCCGCAATGCTGGCCGCGAGAAAGCGGATCATCGGGTAGAAATGGTTTTTTGCGTCAAACGGGACGACCATCCCTCCGAAGAACCAGGGCGACGCGAACGCAACGAATACCCCCGCAAGTGTCAGCAAGCACAGGACGTTCAGTGCACTTTTGCCCATCAAGGAGTGTCCCGGGAGAACGGAGAAGGAGGATTCTGTTAAACAGCTACACGCCTGATTGTGGCTGGTCCATCGTCTTTTGTTGCCGGTTCTTCGAAACCGACATGTTCCTGCACGAGGTAGAGCGGACGTTGCTTCACTTCCATAAGGACACGGCTCAGATACTCACCCACGATGCCAAGGCCGATCAACTGAACACCGGCAAAGAAACAGATTGCCGCCATCAGCGACGGATATCCGGGTACATTCGAGCCCCACAGAATCTTTTCAAGAATGAAGTAACCGCCAAGCGCCATGGCGCTGATTGCCATTGCAAGGCCGACAAAACTCCAGACTTTCAGTGGCACCGATCCGAATCCCGTAATCGCATCCATCGCAAAGTGCATGAGACGCCTTAAATTAAAGCCGGACCGGCCTGCGACGCGTTTTCCGATTTCAAAGGTCACCGATGCCCTTTGGAAGCCGACCCAGGCATAGAGGCCTTTGGTGAACCGTTCGCGTTCAGGCAAGGAGAGCAGTGCATTGACGACTTTTCGATCCAGAAGAACAAAATCGCCAAGCCCTTCCATGAGCTTTACGTGAGAAATAATCCCGAAGACCTTGTAAAAGCTTTTGGCAAGCACACGCCGAATTAGCCCTTCATGGGCCCTCGATGCGCGTTTGCCGTAGACGATGTCATTGCCGTTTTGCCAAAGCGTCACAAACTCATCGAGCACTTCAGGCGGGTGCTGCAAGTCGGCGTCAAGCTGGATGACGGCTTTGCC
>JBCDCU010000413.1:0-2872 GCA_039181265.1 Pseudomonadota bacterium
AAAGGCCGGACCACCGGAGTTGCCTTTGTTGACGGCTGCGTCAATCTGCAGGAAATCGTCATAAGGTCCGGCACCGATATCACGGCCGCGAGCCGACACGATCCCGGCGGTCACTGTCCCACCAAGGCCGAACGGATTGCCGATCGCCACGACCCACTCACCCACCCGGGTTTCGGTGTCAGTGAAGTCGACATAAGTGAAAGTCTTGTTGGAATTCACTTTCAAAAGCGCCAGGTCGGTACGCGGATCGCTACCGATCAGATCCGCGTCGTAACTGTTGCCGTCATCATCAATGATGGTGAACTCGGTGCCTTTATCAATGACATGGTTGTTGGTCACCACAAGCCCGTCTTCCGAAATAAAGAACCCTGAGCCCTGACCGGTCGCAAAGCGGCGGCGCTGCGGCGCGTTCTGGCCGCCTTCCGGCTGCGCAAAGCGACGGAAGAACCGGTTAAAAGGGTGATCTTCCGGAAGGTCACGAAAGCCGGGAATGTTCTCGAGCGGATTCTCGCCATTATAGGTGAATGTGTTTGTCGCGACTTCGGAGCGGACCCTGACACTCACCACTGCCGGTGTCACACGCTCCACAACTTCCGCAAAACCGAGATTGCGTTCGCCCTCAACCCGAACGGGCTCAGCGATGGCGGAACCGGAAAAAGGCAGTGTGCCGGTCGCAACACCAGCGCCCGCAATGGCAAGCGCAGCAGTACCGAGAATTAATGTGCGAAAGCGTTTCTTGAAAGCCCCTTCATAAGAGGTTCGTTTCGTGTTCGTGTCAGTCGATGACATGGTCAATGCAGCTCCTGAGTTTCCAATAGTCCAGTGACTAAATGCCGGCCCGATTGATCGAGCGTTTGGGGGAAATATAGGAACTGCAAAATTACACGAACCTTTCGGCCACATTAAACTTCTGTAATGTGGCCGTAGGACCGGTGTCGCCCAATCAACTGATCACTTCTGTAATCACTGCCGCGCCTTTCTCAAGCGTTCTGTGAACAGGGCATTTGTCAGCAATTTCAAGGAGTTTCGCCCGCAACGCATCGTCGATCTCACCGGCAACGGAGATCTTGCGCTCAAAACGGTCGATCTTCCCGCCCTTTTCGACAAGTTCCTCGGCACAATCGCGGCAATCATCCGCGTGAACCTTGTTGTGGTTTACCTCAACGGAAATACGGCCAAGGTCGATCTTCTTGAAGTCGGCATACATTCTGAGCGTCATCGACGTGCAGGTCCCGAGTGATGCGGCAAGATAGTCGTACGGGCCGGGGCCGGTGTCGAGACCACCAACCTTGACTGGCTCATCTGCCAGAAGATGGTGTTTGCCGGAGCGAACTGCGTTTTGAAACTTTCCCTGCCCAGTCTCCGAAACGAGAACACCGCCCTCATGATGAATATCGGCGCTCTGCTCTCCGCCGACAAATCGGGTCGCCCACGCTGCAATAACAGTCGCGGCGTAAGTCGCATCCTCCGGGCGCGTCAACAGATGGTCCGCATTATCGAGGGAGACGAAGCTTTTCGGGTGTTTGGCCGCTGAAAAAATGTCGCCTGCGTTTTCGATCCCGACGGTCGCATCGATCGGCGAATGCATGACCATCAATGCTTTTTTCATCGAGGCTGCGCTCTCGGTGACACTCGTTTCTTTCAAGTCGTCGACGAATTGCTTCTTGATCGTGAAAGGTCTTCCACCCAGTTCGACCGCAGCCTCTCCCTTCTCATTGATCTCGTCGAGATGCGCCCCGAAATTGTGAACAACGTGATAGGCGTCAGACGGAGCGCCGATCGTCACAACCGCTTTTACCTCCGGAATGTGTCCGGCGGCCGAGATGACCGCGGCACCGCCAAGCGAATGACCGATCAGGATCGACGGCGCTTCATAGGCGTCGCGCATGAAGTCAACGGCGCGTAGGAGATCATTGATGTTCGACGAGAAATTCGTGTTTGCGAATTCGCCGTCACTTGAGCCAAGGCCCGTGAAATCAAACCGCAATACCGCGATGCCCTGAGCTGAGAGTTCAGACGCGATACGCTTGGCAGCGAAAATATCCTTTGAACAGGTGAAACAATGGGCAAAGAGGGCGTAAGCGCGCACCGGCCCGGTTGGCAGGTCCATCCGTCCGGCAAGTGCAAGACCGGACGATCCGTCGAAGCTGACTTTAAGGGGGGCGGTCATGATCTCTACTCCTTTATTCAGAAACGATGAGCGGTGCTGGCTGGGTCGAAAAATCGGCAAGGGCTCGTTCACGCTGCATTCCAACGCAGCGGCTTATTGCCTGCAACTGGGGAGGCTTCATTGAATTACAAGCCAGGAGATCACGCAACGCTTATGACAAGCGATCACATTGGGGCGCGTAGACCGTTAGTTCGCTTCGACAAGGATCCAGGAGCCCTGCTCGTCCCGACAGGCAACATTGCGAACGGAGCTACGCGCGCCGTTTTTTGGAACAATGTGGGTGATGTCACGACATCCCCGACCGTTTACGGAATAATCGGGGCCTGGAACGACTTCACCGGCGGTGCCGGTGCGAGGATTGCGCCAGGCAACGGCCGTTCCGGTTCTGCCATTGTCGAGCGCATCGGCTTGGGCTTTGCGGGCAAAAGGCGCGTCATCCGCGGCGAGCAAGTTTCTGACTTCGGGTGAGAGCCTCAGCCCGAGATCTTCGGGCTGTTGAACCGGCTCAGGTGGAGAACTGCGCCCAAATGAGAAACCTTCCGGACCGATGCATCCCGACAAAGTTAACGAGGCAGCCAAAAGCAGCGCAAGGCGTGATACCCGCGGGAGCGAAAATGACATTGTCAGGGTGCCCTTCCCACCCATCGGTGCTCTCCATCAAGTTTCGGGGGCACCTGGAACCGGGAAGGTTAAGGTCGCCCT
>JBCDCU010000414.1:0-2854 GCA_039181265.1 Pseudomonadota bacterium
TTGAATTCCGCATTATCTGGTATTATTAGAACAGTACCGGAATGGACCGTGTGCAGTTGTAGCTCAGTTGGTTAGAGCGTCGGATTGTGGCTCCGAAGGTCGGTGGTTCGAATCCACTCAACTGTACCATTCCTTTTGATCGATTCCCGGAAATCGCGATGCTTTGTACCTGACCGATGCGTTCGCTCGGAGCTTTCCGCATTGCTTATGCGCTGAGTATCAGTCGAACAGGCTGCCCTGCTTCCCGGCAGGCTTGGAAGGACTGGGTTTTTCAGCGCGCGAGGCGGTTTCGCTCCGTTTTGCCGGGCTCTTACCTGTGCTCACCATATCGGCAAGACCATCGGAAAATTCGACCTTATAAGCCGAGCCGGTCTTTACATTAGCGGCAAGCTTGACCGGCCTGCCGGCGTCATCCCGGACAAGCGCAAAGCCACGGCCCAAAACGCTCTGATAGGAGACGAGTTCAAGCAGTTTCCGCGCCTGGTCGAGGTCAGTGCGTTTGCGGTCGAGCACAACGGCGACAGTGCGGTCGGAACGATCCGTCAATTGGTCCAGCCGCTCCCGATAATTCCGCGTGCGTTCTGCAACATTTGCGGGTGACAGGCGAAGTGCTGTCTGATCCAGGCGTCCGCGGGCACGTTCCAGGCGAAGTTTTCCGGCCTGCGCGTTGCGTGTTTCAAGGGCATCAAGGCGTTCACGGACCCGCCCCATCCGTTCACTGAGGGCTGCAAGTGACGAACGGGCGGCTGCCTGCGCGAACCGCGCCCTCCACCCGCTCACCAAAGAGCTGACGGCGCGCGGCAGGCGCCCTGACGCTTCGTCCAGCCTTTGGCGGGAAAGCGCGGTGAGCTGGTCACCGCTTGGCAGCGCTCTGGTAAGCCCTGTCAGCCGGTTGCGTTCGGTCATCATATGACGCGCAGCTGCGCCATAGGTTCGCTTTCCAAGATCCGTCACGAGCGCGATCAGCTCATGGCGCACCGGCACCGCCATTTCTGCTGCGCCGGTCGGTGTCGGTGCACGTCGGTCGCTCGCGAAATCGATAAGCGTCCAGTCGGTTTCGTGCCCAATGGCTGAAATCAGCGGGATCCTGCTTTCCGCCGCTGCACGAACGACCGCCTCGTCGTTGAAACCCCACAGGTCTTCAAGCGAGCCGCCGCCACGTGCGACAATCAGAAGATCGGGTTTTGGAAAGAGAAGACCGTCCGCCTGATTAAAGCCTTTGATCGCCGCGGCGACTTCCGCCCCTGAGGTCTCGCCCTGAACCCTAACGGGCCAGATCAGGACCTGCGACGGGAAGCGGTCTTTCAGCCGGTGTACGATGTCGCGAATAACAGCGCCCGTTGGAGATGTGACGACGCCGATTACTTTCGGCAGGAACGGAAGAGCCCGTTTTCGCTCCTCGTCGAAGAGCCCTTCGGCTGCGAGTTTTTTCTTACGTTCTTCAAGGAGCGCCATAAGCGCGCCGACACCTGCCGGCTCCAATGCCTCGATAACGATCTGGTACTTGGATGATCCAGGATAGGTGGTGATCTTGCCGGTTGCGATGACCTCGAGCCCTTCTTCGGGCTTAGTTTTCAATCGTCCGTAGACGCCACGCCAGATGACGGCTTCCAGCCGCGCACGCTCATCCTTCAGTGCAAAATAGGCGTGGCCTGACCCGTGTTGTCCCCGAAAGCCGGAGATTTCGCCGCGCACCCGAACGTAACCGAACCGGTCTTCGACCGTCCGCTTTACAGCCTGCGATATTTCCGAAACGGAATATTCGCTGGCGTTCGTTTGAGTGTCCGGTTGAGGGTCGCTCAAGTCTCCCACCCTTTGCTCGCGCGTCTCCCTTGTCCCACGTCACGACAATGATTGAGATCGGCGGGAACTTCGCTAGGGTCACACCATGGCCCGATATCGATTCCGCACGCAACGCCTCTATGTCGATCATCCACTGACCGTTGGTGCGGATCTCGTCCTCGACAAGGCGCAGTCAAACTATCTGCTCAATGTGCTCCGGCTCGCGGACGGCGCGGCAATCCTTGTCTTTAATGGCAGGGATGGGGAGTTCGAGGCGAAAGTAACGGTTCCCTCGAAGAAGGTGGCCGGCCTCGTAATTGGAGATCAGCTCCGCCCACAGCCGCATCTCTCACACCTCGAATATTGTTTCGCGCCTCTGAAACAGGCTCGTCTCGATTACATGATCCAAAAGGCTGTGGAGATGGGTGCGGGGACGCTTCGTCCTGTTCTGACCCAACACACGCAGGTTCAACGCGTTAATCTTGAAAGAATGCGGGCGAATGCGATTGAGGCCGCCGAACAATGCGGCATCCTTGCAATCCCCGACGTTTCCGAGCCGGTTCGTCTGGACGCGTTTCTCTCTGATTTTCCCAAGATGGCAGCCGACGGAAGACGGCTGATCTTTTGTGATGAAGGCAATGAAAACGACGATCCGGCAGAAATTCTAAAGCCGCTCAAAGGCAGCCCGATTTCCGTCTTGATCGGACCGGAGGGCGGCTTCAGTGACGAGGAACGTTCACTCCTGAAATCGTTGCCGTTTGTGGTTTCAATCCCGCTAGGCCCTCGGATTCTCCGTGCCGACACAGCAGCAATTGCCGCCTTGGCGCTTATTCAGTCGACGATTGGCGACTGGGTTGCGAGCAGCCATTAACCGCTAGATTATCAACCTGGTTTGGGGGATTTTGCTGCAATCGTCGAACAATGCGTTGCGTAATTTATCGCTTTTCAAACCGCAGCGAGTGTGCTTCACGGTCTCGATCCGAATGGATGGCCCGGATCAAGCGGGAATGAAAGTCTAAGGAGCCTGGCGATGGCGCGTGATGTTATCGATGTAACGCCGATTGAGGACAAA
>JBCDCU010000415.1:0-2851 GCA_039181265.1 Pseudomonadota bacterium
CCCAGCAAGCTCGCCATTGGGGCCAGCATGCGCGGCCCGGTTCCGATCGGAACCGCCGCCGTATCCATCCTGTATGTGTTCACCCAGTTTATTTCCGGATAGAGCCGGAGCACTTGCCCGAAGGAGAGAATCACGCCGAACAACAGGACAATACCAATGATCGAATTCAACGCGACGTTCGCGAAATAGGCGGTCAGAATTTCCCGATACAAAATGAGAGCGATGAAGCCGACAATGATCAGGAACAGGATCATGATGAACAGGTAAGAGTTTGGCCTCTCAATATGATACGGATCGAAGTCTTTCGCCATCGGCCAACCGCTCCCCTTTGCGTCCCGCCCCGTCTTAAACGCGGATACTATTGACGAAATCCATGAAGTCCCGCAATAGCCCGCTGAGCTTGCAGTGGGTTTTCTTGTGCCCGTGCACCGCTGGTCATCGATTGGAAAGACGGCTTTTGAAGGGCAAGAATGTCCAGAATGGCCGATTTATGACGATTTGTGGGACCGCTGACGCCCGGTTTTGAGTGCTGCGAGCAGCTTCTTCTGGATGGGTTCATTTCCGCACAATATGCCACCGGTCTGGAAGATTTTCTGCCCGCCGTCCAGATCACTTACAAATCCGCCCGCCTCGGAAATCAAAAGCATCCCGGCTGCCACATCCCAGGGTGCCAGTCCATGTTCCCAAAACCCGTCAAAGCGGCCGGAAGCAACATATGCAAGATCGAGAGAAGCGGCACCCGAGCGCCGGATTCCGGCCGTCTCGCCCATAAGATGGGCGAGTTCAAGGATGAATTTTCCGTGTTCTGGCCGTCCGATATGCGGAATCCCGGTACCTATCACGGATGTCGCAAGCGTTTTCCGATTCGCAACCCGCATACGGCGGTCGTTGAGAAAGGCACCTTTGCCGCGCTCAGCGGTGAAAAGCTCTTCGCTGACGGGATTATAGACGAGCCCCGCCATCAATTGTCCCTGGCTTTCAAGGGCAATCGAAATCGCAAAATGCGGGATACTGTGCAGAAAGTTCGTGGTTCCATCGAGCGGATCGATGATCCATCGGTGTTGCGGATCTTCGCCGACCTCTTCGCCGCTTTCCTCCATGAGGAAACCCCATTTGGGACGGGCTTTTTTTAGTTCCTCATATACGATCTTTTCCGCCTGACGATCCGCGTTTGAAACGAAGTCGGCCGGGCCTTTCACCGAAACCTGAAGATTTTCAACCTCACCAAAATCACGCTTGAGCCGCCGTCCTGCTTTGAGGGCCGCTTGCACCATGACGTTCATGAGGGCGGAAAGTTGCGCCATAAAATAACCTGAAGGGTCGAACGTCCGACTAGTCGGCGCGCTTCACATAAGAGATTTCGTTGGTGTCCACCACGATCTTGTCACCAACTCCAACGAAAGGTGGGACATCAGTGCGCACGCCATTTTCGAGCACAGCCGGCTTATAGGATGAAGAGACTGTTTGCCCTTTGATATGCGGCTCGGTTTCAGAGACTTCGAGGACCACTTGATCCGGTAACGCGATGCCGATTGGCCGACCCTCATGGCTCTCGACGGTGACCGCCATGCCGTCTTGAAGAAAAACTGCCCGTTCGCCAACGAAATCCTTCTGCAGCTCGAGTTGTTCATAGGTCTCAAGGTCCATGAAAACAAGGGCATCGCCTTGCTCGTAGAGGTACTGAAAATCCTTCTGCTCAAGCCTGACCCGCTCCACGGTTTCCGTTGCCCGAAACCGTTCGTTGAGCTTGCGCCCGTCGATCAGGTTTTTCAGTTCAACCTGCGCGAAGGCGCCGCCCTTACCCGGCTTCACGTGTTGTGTCTTCACCGCAACCCAGATCGTGTCTTGATGTTGGATGACATTTCCTGGGCGGATTTCGTTACCTTGAATTTTCATGGAGCAATACCGGTTCGGTCTTAAGAGAAGATGTGGTTGCTTTATGCACCATTGGCCCCGATGCGCAAGGGTGTCGCGACAATCGCTGCGCAACGGGTTATTCGGGGCGCCATTCCGCGGCAAGTTGTTCCGCAACAGCCATGGCTTCGTCGTCCAACTCACTCAATTGGTCGTCAAGGACATCATCTTCAAACCCGGCCTTCTTCGAAATAAGATGCCAGCGCGCCATGTTCACCGGATCAACCGGAACGCCCTTGCCGGTTCGGTAGAGATGGGCAAGCCGATTTTGGGCGATGGCATTGCCGCGCCTCGCATTGATTGCGAACCACCAAGCAGCGTCTTCCTCGTTCTTGCCGATGCCAATCCCGTTCAAAAGGCGCAAAGCATATTCGATTTGCGCAGTGTCATGTCCCTGACGGGCGGCTTTGCCGAAATAGATCGTCGCCAGAATTTCATCTTTGTTGACACCCATGCCTTCACGATAGAGCTCACCCATCGCAAATTGAGCGTCGGCGTTCCCGTCTTTGGCAGCTCTCAGCAAGTGCGCCCCGGCTTTTTCAAAGTCCTTTTCAAGAACTTCGCCCGTCAAGTGCATCAGGCCAACATTGTAGTTTGCAAGAACGTGACCTTTTTCCGCAGCCTGTTGAAAAAGCTTTGCAGCCCTCTCTTTATCTTTATCAACACCGAGCCCATCAAGATGAAGAAAAGCAAGCTGGAACGCCGCTTCCCGGTTACCGCCCTCCGCCGCCAACTGATACCAACCCAACGCAGCGTCAAGATTTCGGGTTACTCCGAGGCCGCGACGATTGATCTCGGCGACAAGGGTCTGTGCTGATGCATCTCCTTTTTCAGCAAGGACCGTCGCTCTGGCAAGAGCCGAGAGATATAGCCCGCGCTGGAAGAGGCCGTAGGGTACGAGGGTGGGATCGGCTTTGGTATCGATCTCCGTCAAAAC
>JBCDCU010000416.1:0-2845 GCA_039181265.1 Pseudomonadota bacterium
CCACTTCATCCGGTGTTGGTGGCATAGCGAAACGGCTTTCCAACATCGATCTGTCGAAGGGCCTGCAAACCACTTTCAGAAGCATTTCGAACACGGAAAAATCACCGTCATCTTCTGCCGCGCGGATCGCCTCTTCAACGAGATGGTTCCTCGGAATAACGACCGGGTTAGCTTGCTGAAGAATTTCCAGTGTCTCCGATGCTCCTTGACTTTCGGCACTGATCGCATCCCGCCAGGACAATACCCAGTCGTCGAAACGCTCTGGAGATTTGAAGAGCAACCTCGGTCCACTGTTGGGATTGAAATCAGCTTCAAGAAGCGAGGCAAGCCGGTTGAAGGTGTTCGTAAAGTCGGCTTCGTTCTCGGCCATCCGCTTTAACAGGTCATGGGCGAGTTCCAGGTGTGCAACCTTGGGTTGGGCGAACCCAAGCTTCTTGGCAAGTTCCTGCGTAAGCGCAGTCTCGAACTGCTTCGGATAAGCATCTATGGCAGCCTGCCCTCGACCGAGCGCTTCTTCGGCGTCTTCATCAAGCAGCGGCAACAGACATTGAGCGAACTTCGCAAGATTCCATTGACCGATCGTTGGCTGATTTGCAAACGCATAGCGCCCCATATGGTCAACGGAGCTGTAGACTGTCGCCGGATCATAAGTATCGATAAAAGCACAGGGGCCGTAGTCGATCGTCTCAGCGGCGATTGCCGTATTGTCGGTGTTCATAACGCCGTGGATAAAACCGAGGCCCATCCATCTTGAAATCAGGCGTGCCTGCTTCTGTATGACGACCTTCAGGAGCGCTTCATACGGATTGGGATCTTCCGTAATTTCAGGATAAAGGCGGGAGATCGCATAATCCGCAAGCGAGCGCACGCCTTCGACATCCTCTCGCGCTGCGAAAAATTGAAACGTACCGACGCGAATGTGGCTCCTTGCAACACGCGTAAAAACCGCACCAGGCTGCGCCCAACTGCGAAAGACCGGCTCACCGGTGGTGACAGCGGCAAGCGCGCGCGTCGTCGGCACACCAAGCGCCGCCATGGCTTCGCTGACAACATATTCCCTAAGCACTGGTCCAAGTGCCGCTCGCCCGTCGCCCATCCTGGAAAACGGTGTCGGCCCGGACCCTTTAAGCTGGATATCGTGCCGGCTCCCATCCTTCGCGACAACCTCGCCAAGGAGTAGCGCGCGACCATCACCCAACTGCGGAACGAAGTGACCGAATTGGTGCCCGGCATAGGCCATCGCAATGGGTTCGGCACCGTCCGGAATTGAGTTTCCGGCAAGAATTGCTAGCCCCGTGTTGCTTCTCAGGAATTCGGGATCGATGTTCAAAAACCGAGCAAGGTCATCATTCACACGGATGATTTCGGGCGCCTTTACCTCTGTTGGATTGACCCTCCGGTAAAACTTATCCGGTAGTTTTGCGAAGGAATTGTCAAAAGGTATTGCCGCTTCATTCAGCGCAAGATCCATTTCCGCTCCATGCGTTTTGTCTGTTCACATGGGCATTGGTTCTATCAGATTATGGATCGCACGCCACAAAGACCGTCATCAGAAATCGGTTGGCGCGCCACCTTCGCTCTTCCGGCGTTCCACAAATGCGACAAGTTCCTCATGCCGGTCTTCCGGCAG
This sequence comes from Pseudomonadota bacterium, assembly GCA_039181265.1. Classification (GTDB taxonomy): domain Bacteria; phylum Pseudomonadota; class Alphaproteobacteria; order Rhizobiales; family JACESI01; genus JBCDCU01. The sequence goes on from JBCDCU010000416.1 coordinate 1,631, forward strand.
AGGCGGTGCTTCAAACTCATTGAGGATTCGTTTCCAGACACCAAGGGCTCGGTCGGCGGTCAGAACGCTGCCCTGATCCTGCCAGTTCTCGAAGTTCGACCAGTCGGACAGAAACGGGCTGTAGAAGGCAGTTTCGTATCGCGCCTGGGTGTGATCAATGCCAAAATAATGGCCACCCTGCCCGACTTCCGCAATTGCATTCACAGCAATCTCGTCTTCGTCCCATTTGACGGGTTTCATATAGGCGGTGAGTTGCTGCAATTGTTCACAATCCATGATGAACTTCTCATAGGAGGCACAAAGGCCACCTTCGAGCCAACCTGCAGCGTGGTAGACCATGTTAACGCCTGAGGTGATTGCTGCAAACAACGAATGCGAGCTCTCCCAGGTAGCCTGATTATCCGGCGCATTAGATACACATGTGTTCGATGCACGGAGCGGCAGGCCGTAATAGCGCGCCATCTGCCCGGTCATCTGTGTCGTGCGCATATAGTCTGGGGTTCCGAAGGCTGGCGCGCCGGTTCTCATATCGACATTTGAGCTGAACGTCCCAAGCACACACGGGCATCCCCGCTTCACCAATTGAACAAGAACGATCGCAGACAGGGCTTCTGCAATGGATTGGGCAACTGTTCCAGCAAGCGTGATCGGTGACATGGCTCCGGCAAGTGTGAACGGCGTGACGATCGTTGGTTGCCCACGACGGGCGAGCCGCATCAATCCGTCGATCATGGGCCAGTCGTGACGCAACGGGGAACTGGAATTGATATTGGTGTACATGTGCGGCTTCGCCTCGAACTCTTCATGAGTGAGACCGCCTGCAATCCGAATCATTTCCATGCCGTCTTCCACCCGTTCAGTGCCGAGTGAATAGGCATGGGCCACCTTATCGGTGAGCGTGAGTTTGTCGTAGAGACAGTCGAGATGGCGAATGGATGGATGGATATCGACCGGCTCGACCGGGTAACCACCGGCAAAATGGATGCAATTAAAGTATTGCGTAAGTTTTATAAGATCCTGAAACGAGCTGCGATCTCCAACGCGCCGACCACGCTCCAAATCCGACACATTTGGTGGCGACGAAATATTGCCGAAGACAATGTGTTTTCCGCCGATTGTGATCTCACGGTCCTTGTTGCGCGGCGTAATGGTGAACTGGGACGGCGCATGGGCAATCGTCTCCATGACCATTTCGCGGTCCATTTTTACGAGACC
>JBCDCU010000417.1:0-2822 GCA_039181265.1 Pseudomonadota bacterium
CCTTCCGGCAAGCCCTGCCCTTTTGGATGAGGCAAAGAGCGCCGAAGAAATCGCCGAAGAAATGCTGAAACTCGGTGATGAGAAAGCATCGACTGAAGATTCGGCCGACAAGGAAGATGCTGCGGTTGAGGACAGCGAGAGTGACGAAAAAACGGGCGCGGATATTGTTTCCCTCGACGCTTTTCGAAAGAAAGCGGAATAATTCCACCTGGAAATCGGTGCAATGGCCGAAGTCATAAATTTAAGGCGTGCTCGCAAGCAGAAGAAACGCCAAGACAAAGCGGCGAAAGCCGCGGCCAATCGAATCACGTTCGGACAAAGTAAGTCCGACAAAGCCGCGATCGAGATCAGCAAAGAACGCAATATTCGCAATCTCGATGGGCACAAACGTGAAAAACCGGACGAACAGGGCGAGTAGTGACCGACGGCTCAACGCCCGCGTAAACCGGATCTGACATTGCACAATAAGACGCCGTCGGCACCAAGAGGTATCGCGATGAAACGCTCGATCACCTTGTATGGCCACCGCACGAGTGTTTCACTCGAAGCGCCTTTCTGGGACGCGCTGAGGGATATTTCTGCCGCCGAAGGTACGACTGCCACGAAGATTATTGCCCGGATCGATGCTGAGCGAAATGAAGGCGACAACCTATCATCGGCAATCCGGGTCTTTGTCCTAGCGCACTTTCGGGAACGCGCAGAAGCCTCTGAAAAGAGCAGCGTTTAACGGGCAAGCGGACGCAATTCGAGGGGCGCACCAGCCGGGGGCAGCCTTCGCTCGCGACTTTGGGCCGGAGCACGCAAAGGCCTTTCGTTTACACCGGTGAGGTTCGACCCGGATTGCTGTCTCCCAATCCGCTCAAGAGCCTCGGCACGCTTGCGCGCGGCCTCTTCCGCCACGGCTTCCGCCTGTCGGCGTTGTTCTTCCTCCTCCGCGAGAGCTCGCTGCAATGCTTCACGCTCAAGCCGCACCCTCTCGACTTCGGCCGCTCTTTCTTCCGCTTCGCGAAGAAGACGTGCCTCTTCAGCAGCCCTCGCCTCCTCTTGGAGCCGTTCTTCCTCCAGGCGGCGTTCTTCCTCAAGAAGCCGCAAACGTTCCGCTTCTTCAGCTTCTCGTTGCTCGCGCGCTTCCTCAGCCGAAACCCACCGTGCATAGCGCGACAGGCGTTGCTTTTCGAGAATGTCGGCTTGCAGGATTTCAACCCGACGCACTTCCTGTTCAAATCGCCGGACTGTCAGATATCCAAGCAATGGCTGGATATCGAGACTGCGCTGAGGGGCATCAACGGGCCCTATGAATAAAACTGCGATCTCGGGCGCTGCACCACTTACCGGTTCGTCATCGAGCGCTGCCGAACTCACATTGAGCGCGAGCGAGCCGTCAACGGTCAGGTCGACAAGGTTCAATGTCGCACCGGCAAAGGCCTCAAGCGTTTCGACATCAGACTGCGTTTCAAAACTGGTTTCCGCAATTCTGAGCGCACCAGAACTGATCGTGAAGGGCGTCACAGCCTCTTCTACTTTCAAATGTCCAGAATCAAGATGACTGTCCACCAGCGGTTTTACGGTGTCTTCGTCAAGTGTCAGCTCGCGGTCGGCGGCCTCTGTGAGCAAACCGAATGCGGACGGATTGAGCCGTCTTATTCTTGCATCGTCCAATTGCAACGACCCGCCGCCGCCCAAAGATGCCATAACCGCTTCAAGGCTACGACCAACACCCTCGAACTGGCTCGTAATTGTCAAACGCCCATCAACCAATGGCCTTACGCCGTCGTCCCAGAGAACCTCACTCGCCGATGCGCCATTCAAGGACACAAGGCCGGACAGGGAGACTTCCCCTTCCATATTCTGAAGGAGCACCCGCCCTTCGAGCGTTCCGTCCCCGAAACGCCCCGCGAGTTCTGACAAGCCAATCTCGGAAGGCCGCAGCCGCAGTTTAAAACGCGGTTTCTGCACCTTGTGAGCATCGCTGAACACTGCTTCGTTGGCCTCGATTTCCAGGTCTGCGGATAGCCCGCTATAATAGGGCTTGCCGAATACGCGTTGCGGCCAAACCGACGGTTGCTTATCTGTGCTGCTTTGCGCCTCAGTCGGTGCGAGCGCAAGATCATCCGGCACGATGACTTCACCCGTAACAAGCGCCGTAAACCATGGAACAGCGATCCGCTCCGTGGAGAGAGAGCCTGTCCAATGCCAGCCGTCTGAGGTGCCGGAACCTTTTCCCTCATAAGCGAGGTCAGCTTTGACATGGTCTTGCCCGATACGACCGTCGAAACCTGAGACTTTACCGCTCCACCCGTCGCCGGATAGCGTTCCGGATACGTCGACCGGCGTTCCAAGCCCCATCGCTGGAAACGCATAGCCAAGACTGCGCACAAGCGGCTCGGTGTCCTCGCTCTTCAGGCGAAAATCTCCCGTGTAGCTAGGCGTGTAAGCGGGGGAAAAGGAAACCTTCTGCTCGGCAGTCAGGCCGACCCCTGAAAGCATGGTGTCGACCGCTACACTGATACCATCTTGTGGGATCCCGTTAGCAGTCAGCTTCAGTTGAGCTGATCCGGTTTCTCCAAGGTCAACCATCGACCAACCAAGCTGCTTCAAAAGATCGGCCGTGTTCTCGTAGTCGGCCTCCAAAGACGCTTCGACTTCGCCGGAAAGCGGCGCTTCGGTGCCTCCCTGAAACCGGAGACCGGCCTTAACGGTTCCGACGCCGACTGTACCGGCGATGGTTGCCGCAATATCACTCTTCAGCTTTGCGTCATCGGTTTCAACGCCTGAAAAATTGACTTCGACATCAAGCGGCATCAGCGCGGATCCGTGCCGAC
>JBCDCU010000418.1:0-2804 GCA_039181265.1 Pseudomonadota bacterium
TGGTGTGGGCGCATATGAGGGGATCCCTCCACATCTCGTTGCCGGGGATTTCCTCTCCCATTTCGGTGTCAAACCCGGCACGCCCCTCGCTTACGCCCACACCATGCTCGATTTCGTGAATCTTGCCCGCACATATGGGAAGCTCGGCGGGCTCGATCGAACAGCAACTCTTGTCAAGGCGATCCGCGCGGAGCGCGGTGACGACAAGGTTCTGTTTCTTGATGGAGGAGACACCTGGCAGGGTTCTTACACCTCGCTGAAGACCAATGGCCAGGACATGGTCGATTGCATGAAGCTCTTGAAGCCGGATGCGATGGTCGGCCATTGGGAGTTTACCTTTGGTGCGGACCGCGTTGAAGAAATCGTGTCTGACATGGGCTACCCGTTCCTCGCCTCCAACATCGTCGATAACGAATGGGAAGAGCCGGTTTTTGAAAGCACCGCGTTCTTCGAAAAAGGCGGGGTCAAAGTGGCCGTGATCGGTCAGGCAATGCCCTACACACCAATTGCCAATCCGCGATGGATGATACCGAACTGGTCCTTCGGGATCCGCCCGGATGTCTTGCAGGCCAATGTCGACGCAGCGCGTGCTGAAGGGGCTGAGGTGGTGGTCCTCCTCTCCCATGACGGGTTTGACGTGGACCAGAAACTCGCAACCGTTGTGAGCGGTATTGACGTGATCCTTACCGGGCACACTCACGATGCCGTGCCGGAAGCCATCAAAATCGGAAACACGCTTCTCCTATCGTCCGGCTCCCACGGTAAATTTCTGGGCCGCGTCGATCTCGAAGTGAAGAACGGCAAGGTTGTTGACTATGCTTCGACCCTGATCCCGGTTTTCGCCGATGTGATCGAGCCCGATGCCGAAATGGCTGCAAAGATCAATGAGGTCCGTGCGCCGTACGAGAGCGAACTCAACCGCGTCATCGGCAAAACGGAGGGCCTCCTCTACCGGCGCGGAAACTTCAATGGCACATGGGATGACCTCATCTGCGAAGGTCTGATCGAACAGCGCGACGCCGAGATTTCCCTCTCTCCTGGCTTCCGGTGGGGCACGACGCTGCTGCCCGGACAGGAGATCACGATCGATGATCTCTATAGCCAGACATCGATGAACTACCCGAACGTCTACCGGCTGGAATTCACCGGCCAGCAGCTCAAGGACATTCTCGAAGACGTTTGCGACAATCTCTTCAACAAGGACCCGTTCTTACAGCAAGGCGGCGACATGGTCCGGGTGGGAGGCATGGGCTACGCCTGCGCGCCGAAAGCGGATATTGGAAACCGCATCTCCGAAATGACGTTGCTCAGAACCGGCGAGCCGATTGAAGCCTCACGATCCTATGTCGTCGCCGGTTGGGCATCGGTCAACGAAGGTACCGAAGGTCCCGCGATCTACGACCTCATGGAAGCGCATATCAAATCCAAACAAACAATCGCCATGCCGAAAAACGAAAGCGTCAAAGTGATCGGCATGAGCTGAGAACAAGAGATCTAAGGGGATTGGAGGTATCTGATGCCAAAGCAAAAAATCGATGAAACGCTGAATGTCGAAACATCGAGACGAGCGCTTCTAAAAGCCGGCCTTGCCGGGGGTGCGACTGTGGCAACCGCCGGGGTCGCGAGCGCGGGCGGCCCGGCTGATCCGGCGATTACCGAAATTCAGGACTGGAACCGCTACCTTGGCGAAGGCGTCGATGCGCGGCCCTATGGCATGCCGTCGGAGTTTGAGAAAAATGTCGTGCGCCGCGATGTGCCCTGGCTCACAGCGGATGCCACCTCGTCGGTCAATTTTACCCCTCTCCACGAGTTGGACGGGATTATCACGCCGAACGGTCTTTGCTTCGAACGCCATCATGCAGGAATTGCAGAGGTCGATCCAGCAGCCCATCGTTTGATGATCAACGGTCTGGTGGATCAGGAACTCGTTTTCACCCTCGACGATATCAAGCGCTTCCCGCGCGAGAACCACGTCTATTTCCTGGAATGCGCGGCCAATTCCGGAATGGAGTGGAAGGGCGCCCAGTTGAACGGCTGCCAATACACCCACGGCATGGTCCACAATGTGATGTATACCGGGGTGCCCCTCAAATACATTTTGGAAGAAGCGGGCGTTAAACCTTCCGGCACATGGATCCTGCCCGAGGGTGCGGATGCGTCCCATATGACGCGCTCCATCCCAATGGAAAAAGCGCTCGACGACTGCATGGTCGCCTTCAAAATGAACGGCGAGGCACTCCGCCCGGAACAGGGTTATCCGCTGCGCATCGTCGTTCCCGGATGGGAAGGCAATATGTGGGTTAAGTGGCTCCGCCGCATCGAAGTTGGCGATAAGCCCTGGCACCACCGGGAGGAAACCTCGAAATACACCGACCTTCTGGAAGACGGCAAAGCACGCCGCTTCACCTGGGAGATGGACGTCAAATCCGTCATCACAAATCCCAGCCCGCAGGCGCCGATCACCCATGGTCCGGGGCAAACCGTTCTGACCGGCGTGGCCTGGTCCGGTTTCGGCAAGATCAAGCGGGTGGATGTCAGCCTTGATGGCGGACGCAACTGGCAGACAGCGCGTCTTTCCGGGCCGAGCTTCTCAAAGTCGCTCCATCGGTTTTACTTCGATTTTGATTGGGATGGATCCGAGCTCCTCGTCCAGTCGCGCGCGATCGATGAGGCGGGTCATGTGCAACCGACGAAGCAGGAGCTTCGTGCGGCCCGTGGCGGCAATTCCATCTACCACAACAATTCGATCCAGACCTGGCACATCAAAACGGACGGGAGTGCGGAAAATGTTGAAGTCTCTTAAA
>JBCDCU010000419.1:0-2796 GCA_039181265.1 Pseudomonadota bacterium
CCGACATCGAGAAGGGCTTCGCGCACATCGTCAAGGCGATGCGGCTGAACAATGGCAATAACCCATTTCATCGGATGGCTCCTGCTTGAGGCCGGTCGCTAGGAAAAACCACCTGACCGAAAAACATTATGAAGCTATCCTTCGCCGCATCAGACGGCGAGTCAAGGCTTTGATTTAGCACACATCAAGTTATGGAGTGCGCCTTAGCATCCTAAATAGGCTGACCCTTCTTGATCAGCTTGTCGATGAGCTTACGTCCGAGGATCGCGCCGCTGTCTCCGCCACCGAACACGAGCTGGCCAGAGGAATAGGAGGTACCGTAATTGGCAGCTAAATTGACCGTAGATCCAATGGCCTCGATGAATTGCATAGGGTGAAGGCTTGAGATCGGGTGGATATAAGCGGACCACAATACGCCTTGCCCAATCGCATAGCGCGAATCGAGCGCCGAATCGAGGTTGGCCTGCGAAATCCGCAAAAGCTCAGCCTGAGTAAGGTTCTCTGCGCTGCGAATCCGCACCATAACACGCATGCGGTTCACTGGCTCCGCGGTAATCACCATCACCTCAAAGTCCGCAACGACCAGACGGAAGGTCCCCGGCCGCAATTCCTGGGCGTTCTCGTCAAGGCGGCTTATGATGACGCGCATCTGGTCAAGCGTCATCGATCCTTCGCGCGAGACATCAAAAGGGTTTGATTCCCCGTCCGGACTGGCTTCGGGCGTTGCGGATTGCTCTCCGGAGTTGGGCGGAGATTGGTCTTCGGACGCGGTCTGCGAGAACGCCGATTCGACCAAAAGGAGCGTCACCGCCCCGGTTAAAAGGGCAAGTAACAACGTATAGAATTTTCTTGGTTGATGAGACTTCATCGAACACTCTTTCCCTAGTGAAAGTATGCGACAAAGTGTACCCGGTCGCCGAAATGACGCAAAGTCAAATCATCGAGATAGTTCCGCGATCCGGGCTTATGCGGAGGGTGTTTTTTCAACTGTCTGTTCGATTGCTCCAAAGATCGAACGCCCGCTCTCATCCTTCATTTCGATGCGGATTGTGTCGCCGAATTTCAAAAACGGCGTGACCGGATTGCCGCCTTCGATGCTTTCGACCATGCGCTGCTCCGCGATGCAGGAATACCCAACCCCGCCCTCGCTGATCGGCTTTCCCGGGCCGCTGTCGAGTTTGTTGGAGACGGTTCCAGAACCAATGATCGTTCCGGCCGAGAGTGCACGGGTCCGCGCGGCGTGGGCAATCAAGCGTGGGAAACTGAACGTCATGTCGATACCAGCTTCGGCTCGTCCGAAAGGCGTTTCATTAAGGTCGACACGAAGCGGAAGATGAACTTTACCCCCACGCCAATAATCCCCTAATTCGTCGGGCGTGACGGCGACTGGTGAAAAAGCGGACGATGGTTTCGATTGAAAGAAACCGAAACCCTTTGAGAGCTCGGCAGGGATCAAGCCACGCAAGGATACATCGTTGACAAGCACGATGAGGGCGATCGCCTGTTCCGCTGCGTCTTCGTCCGCAGCCATCGGAACGTCTTTCGTGATGACGGCAACTTCACCTTCCATGTCGATCCCAAACGCTTCGTCGGCAAGCCGGATCGGATCGCGCGGGGCCAGAAACGTATCGGAGCCGCCTTGATAAACCAGTGGGTCGTCCCAGAAGCTCTCCGGCATTTTCGCGCCTCGGGCGCGGCGAACCAGTTCCACGTGGTTCACATAGGCCGAGCCATCGATCCACTGGAACGCCCGTGGCAGCGGTGAAAGCGCGTTGTGTTCGCGAAACCTGATTGTCGGCTGCGCGCCGTGCTCGAGCATCTCGGCGGCCCGTTCAAGGCGTGGACTAACCCGCTCCCAATCATCGAGTGCTGCCTGTAGAGTCGGTGCTATATGTCCGACCAGCGTCGCCTGTGTGAGATCCTTGGAGACTACGACCAATTGGCCGTCGCGTGTTCCGTTGTTGAGACTGGCAAGTTTCATCTTCCCCCCCGAAATGAAAACCTTACTGCAGCGAAGCCTGCCGGGCGTTCATCGTCAAGAGGTCATATGTTGCAACTGTCTCGTCATCCGCATCGCTGATCTCAACATCCCACCGGACTTCACCATAATCCGGTGTCCGCGCTGTCTTCTCCTTGGCCGTCAGCCGGACCTTGATGCTCGTACCAGCACCGACAGGTTTCAGGAAACGGAGGTTGTCGAGACCGTAATTGGCAAGGACCGGCCCGGGTTCCGGATCAACGAAGAGACCTGCCGCGAAGGACAGCAAAAGATAGCCATGGGCAACCCGACCATCAAAAAACGGGTTGGCCGCAGCCGCCTCCTCATCCATGTGGGCGTAAAAGGTGTCACCGGTAAAGTTCGCGAAGTGCTCGATGTCTTCAAGCGTCACGGTTCTGGGCTCAGAAAGGAACGTCTCACCAATCGTCAGTGTTTCGAAATCGTGGCGGAAAGGGTGGCTTTCCTTTTTGATTTCTTTGGATTTCCTGACATATCCGCCAGTGATTGCCGTCAGGAGATCGGGATTTCCCTGGATTGCCGTGCGCTGCATATAGTGCATCACGCCGCGCAGGCCGCCCATTTCTTCGCCGCCTCCTGCCCGTCCAGGGCCGCCGTGAACGAGATGCGGAAGTGGTGACCCATGTCCTGTCGCCTCCCGACCCGTCTCGCGGTTTGCGAAGTAAAGCCGCCCATGAAAGGCGCCGCTTTCCATAACAAAATCAGCAGCCTCATCCCCGTCATTGGTAAAGACCGATGCAACAAGGCTGCCTGCACCGCGATTGGCAAGGCGCGCGGCG
>JBCDCU010000420.1:0-2783 GCA_039181265.1 Pseudomonadota bacterium
ATCAACATGTGATCGAGTGTCTCCTCGTGCATCGAGGGATGGATAGTCAAAGTATGTGTTACTTGATTATTTGCACCTGCAAAAACTTGCCTGATGAATTCGATAATTGGTGCTGGAACGGTATCAAACAATTCAAACTCCCAGTCTGACTTCAAATTCTGAAAAGTATATTCGCCCCCTACCCCTTCTCCCCCTCATTCACATTAGAGAGTGTCTTCAAAACCGACGCCGATGAGATCGTCCCGATCCTCACGCCCTCTTCAACAACCCCGATTTCCGCCTCGTCGCTCAGGCGGTCGATGATGTCTTTGACCGGCGTTGCGGCATCGACCACCAGCCCCTCGCCGCCCCCGGCTTCGCTCACACTTTGCACCATCACATCGCGGGCCGTCAGAACCCCGAGCGGGTTCATGTGCTGGACGAAATCGGCGACATAGTCATTCGCCGGGTTTGAGAAGATATCGCGCGGGCTTCCGGCCTGGACGATCCGGCCGCCTTCCATGATTGCAATCTGATCGCCGAGCTTGAACGCCTCATCGAGATCATGGCTCACGAAGATGATGGTGCGCTTTAACCGCGTTTGGAGTTCGAGAAGCTCATCCTGCAAACGCGTGCGGATTAAGGGATCGAGCGCTGAAAACGGTTCATCCATCAAGAGCACCGGCGCTTCGGTTGCAAAGGCCCGCGCAAGGCCGACGCGCTGCTGCATGCCGCCAGAAAGTTCGCCTACTTTGCGGCCCGCCCAATCGGAGAGACCGACAAGATCCAATTGTTTCGCGACCCGCTCCCGGCGCTCGGCGGCGGGAACCCGGGCAAGTTCCAGCCCAAGCCCGACATTGTCGGCAACCGTGCGCCAGGGAAGAAGCCCGAATTGCTGGAAGACCATGGCGACCCGTGAGCGGCGGATCGAGCGAAGTTGCGCCTTCGTGGCACTTGCGACATCGACCATACCCGACCCGGTGTTCACCATCACCGACCCGCGCACTACGGTGTTAAGCCCGTTGACAGCGCGGAGCAACGTCGACTTCCCGGACCCCGACAGGCCCATCAGGACGAGGATTTCGCCTTCCGGCACATCAATCGAACAATTATGGACCCCGAGCACTTGCCCAGTGGCTGATTGGATTTCGCCTCGGCTTTTTCCCTCATCCATCATGGTGAGGGCGTTTTTCGGATCGTCGCCGAAGACGATGTTTACTTCGTTGAAAGAGACCGCAACCGTCATTTGTCGGTTTCCCTGACACGCAGAAGCCGGTCGAGCATGATGGCGACCACCACAATGATAAAGCCGCTTTCAAAGCCGAGCGACGTGTTCACCTGATTAAGCGCGCGCACGACCGGAACGCCGAGCCCGTCCGCACCCACCAGAGCTGCAATCACCACCATCGAAAGCGAGAGCATGATCGTCTGATTGAGCCCCGCCATGATTTGCGGAATGGCGTACGGGATCTCGACCTTCAGAAGCTTGTCCATGGAGGTCGCGCCGAACGCGTCCGCTGCCTCCGTCAAGGCTTTCGGGGTCGAGGAGACGCCGAGATAGGTGAGCCTGATCGGCGCCGGGAGTACAAAGATCACGGTCGCGATCAAGCCCGGCACCATACCGATCCCGAAAAAGACAATCGCCGGAATGAGATAAACGAAGGTTGGGAGCGTCTGCATGAGGTCGAGGACGGGCCGCAAAAACGCATAAAAGCGCGGCCTGTGGGCAGCCACAATCCCGATCGGAACCCCGATCGCCATACAGACGACACAGGCCGACAAGACCAGCGTCAGGCTTTCCGTCGTCTCCTCCCAATAGCCCTGGTTGAGGATGAAGAGAAAACCGAGAAGGACCAGAATGCAGACCTTCCAGGAGCGCTGCAGGAACCAGGCGAGCGCGATGAAGAGTGCGACCACAATCAAAGGGTGCGGCGTCTGGAAGGCCCATAAAACGGCATCAATCAAAGTTTCCATGCCGTCGGCAAGGCCGTCAAAGAACCAGCTTCCATTCTCCTGCAGCCAGTCGAAGACATTTTTCGCGGTCTTTCCGACCGGTATTTTGGTTTCGGTCAACCAGTCCATCCGCGCCCCCACTTGCGCTCAGAATTGCTATTCCCAATAAAAAACCCCGACGCAAGGCCGGGGTTCTTATCGCTTAGGTCTTTAGAGGCCGAGGGCCGATTTCACGGCAGCGAGACCGTCGCCGCCATCCTTTGTTTTGACACCGGCAAGCCAGGTTTCAAGAACACTGCCATTGGCCTTGAGCCATGTCTCTGCGGCATCATTCGCATCTTCGCCATCGTTCAGGATCGCGCCCATGATTTCATTTTCCATGGCAAGCGAGAATTCGAGGTTTGTCAGAAGCTTGCCGACATTCGGGCAGGCATCGACATAGCCCGCGCGGGTGTTCGTAAAGACCGTCGCGCCACCGAGATTGGGGCCAAAGAAATCGTCACCGCCGGTGAGGTAGCTCATCTTGAAGTTGGCGTTCATCGGATGCGGTTCCCAGCCGAGGAAGACGACCGGTTCATCGCGTTTATCGGCGCGGGCGACCTGAGCGAGCATGCCCTGTTCGGAACTCTCCGCCACTTCGAAGTCCGAGAGACCGAAATGATTGCCATCGATCATCGATTGGATCAGACGGTTGCCGTCATTGCCGGGCTCGATACCGTAGATCTTGCCGTCAAGCTGATCCTTGAATTTCGCAATATCGCCAAATCCCTTGATGCCAAGCGCTGCACCTGCCGCATTTGTCGCGAGCGTATATTTTGCGCCTTCGAGGTTGGCGCGCACGGTGTCGACGG
>JBCDCU010000421.1:0-2753 GCA_039181265.1 Pseudomonadota bacterium
AGGATTTGGAAGTCAATTGCATTGTCGTTGAACCTTGGCATGATGCCGAATACTTGAAGAGGGGAATTGAGGAGAGGAGCAGACGCCATGCCATTATCGGCTCAAGAACATCAGAAGTCCTTTGTCACGGTAAACGGCAAGAAAATGGCCTATGTGGACCTTGGGTCCGGTCCAACGGTGCTCTTTCTGCACGGCAACCCCACTTCATCTTATCTCTGGCGCAACATTATGCCCTATGTGAGCGATGACTATCGGGCGATCGCGCCGGACCTCATCGGAATGGGGGATTCTGAAAAGCTCGATGACCCGGGGCCTCAGAGTTACCGTTTTGTCGAGCATCGCGACTACCTAAATGGCTTTGTCGATGTGGTTGTGCCGGACGGGCCGGTTGTCCTCGTCATTCACGATTGGGGGTCCGCGCTCGGCTTTGATTGGGCGCGTCGCAACCCGGATCGCGTGAAAGGTATCTGCTTTATGGAGGCGATCATTGCGCCTGTCCCGGATTGGGATGCCTGGCCGGAAGCCGCGCGCGGTGTGTTCCAGGGATTTCGGTCCGAAGCCGGTGAAGAGATGGTCCTTGAGAAGAATGTTTTCATCGAAGCCGTCCTGCCGGGGTCAATCCTCCGCAAGCTCACCGATGAGGAAATGGAGGTCTATCGCAGGCCCTTCAAGGCTTCTGGTGAAGACCGCCGGCCGACATTGACGTGGCCGCGACAAATCCCGATTGCGGGCGAACCTGAAGACGTCGTCCAGATCGTTTCGGACTATGCGGCCTGGCTTCCGACCACCGATTTTCCGAAGCTCTTTGTCGATGCGTCCCCCGGGGCGATCCTGGGAGGCAAACTTCGAGATTTTGTTCGCACCTTCAAAAACCAGACCGAGATTCAGGTCGCCGGAAGCCATTTTATCCAGGAAGACAGCCCGGATCAGATCGGTGAGGCGCTTGCTGGATGGTTGGCGGGGATCGACGGCTAGGGTGTCACGCTAGCTGCCACCGCGTTCGATGATTTCCTGCTGGCGCATGGGCATGCGGTCCACCTGATCGAGTGCTGCACTGTTGCGGTAGGGGTCATTGGAGCGGCGTTTTACTCCGGTATCCTTACCGATCAAGAGGACCTGAAAGTCGTCATCATTGACCTTATAGCGCTTGCGGAGTGCCGCAGCGGTCGCTTTGGAGGTCGCCAAAGGACCGGCACCGCGCGAAACGATCAGCGTTTTGACCTGATCAGGCAGGATCGCGAAGACCGCAAAATCGCGCTCAATCAGATCATCGCGGTTTTGATCAATCCACTGAAGCTGGGTCTTCATCGTTTCGGCCTTCATGGAGGGGCTGAAGACGAGAAGAATACGGTTTTGCCAGTCATAGGCCCGCAAGGTGCGGGCCTCAGCGTCCCGGTCAAACGTCACAGCAAACATCAGGAGCAGTGCGACCAGGCATATTGCGCGCGCCACAAGCAGGCCTTCCTTCAATTGGGTCATGCCTGCGATGTGGCGGAATCACGATGAAATTCAAGCGCAGTTGTGAACCGCGCCAACGCCTATTTTTCGTAGTCCATTTGTATCTCTGCAAGAATTGCGGTGCCCATGCCGTTTGAGCCGACCTTGGTCATACCCTGGGACATGATGTCGCCAGTGCGCAGGCCTTGATCGAGAACGGATGCAATCGACCGTTCCACACAGTCCGCTGCCTCTGTCAGGCCGAACGAATAACGCAACGCCATCGCAAAAGACGCGATCATAGCGATCGGATTGGCGCTACCCTCACCAGCAATGTCCGGTGCAGATCCATGCACTGGCTCGTACATGGCATGGCGCGTTCCGGCAGCGTTCTCTTCGCCAAGTGAGGCGGATGGGAGCATGCCGAGCGATCCAGTCAGCATTGCCGCAACATCAGAGAGCATGTCGCCGAAAAGATTGTCAGTGACGATCACGTCAAACTGTTTCGGCCAGCGCACAAGCTGCATACCGCCCGCGTCGGCCAGCATGTGGGTCAGTTCCACATCCTCATATCCGTTCTTATGGGTTGCTGTGACGACCTCGTTCCATAAGACGCCCGACTTCATCACATTGCGTTTTTCCATCGAGCAGACTTTGTTGTCGCGCTTGCGGGCGAGGTCAAAGGCTGCTTTGGCGATGCGCTCGATCTCGTAGGTGTCGTACACCTGCGTGTCGACGCCGCGCTTTTGGCCGTTACCGAGATCAATGATTTCCTTCGGCTCGCCGAAATAGGTGCCGCCTGTAAGCTCGCGCAGGATGAGGATGTCGAGCCCCTCGACCACTTCGCGCTTGAGTGAAGAGGAATCAGCCAGGGCCGGGTAACAGATCGCAGGACGGAGATTGGCAAAGAGCGTGAGGTCTTTTCTAAGCCTAAGGAGCCCGGCTTCAGGCCGGTGATCATAAGGCACGTCATCCCATTTCGGACCGCCAACTGCGCCGAACAGGATAGCGTCAGCCTCATGGGCGGTTTTCATCGTGTCTTCGGTAATTGAAACGCCGTGCTCATCATAGCAGGCACCGCCCACGAGATCGGTCTCGACTTCGAATGTCGCGTCGCCAAGCGCTTTACTCTCATTCATCCAGTCGATGATCGTGGTGACTTCATGACAGACTTCAGGTCCGATGCCATCACCCGGAAGAAGTAAGATTTTATGGGTTGCCATCGATGCTATCCTTTCGAAATGATCTATAGAAGTGGCGCCATGCTAAAGGCGCATTCACGCTTCTTTTTCAGGTCGGGGTGATCAATAGTCACG
>JBCDCU010000422.1:0-2746 GCA_039181265.1 Pseudomonadota bacterium
CCGATGTGGATCTTGGTGACGGTACTCAACACAATGCATTTGCATCTTCACCAACGTTGATCAAGATCATACAGCAAGCGCGTATTGCAGAAAAAACTCTGGCTGACGCCTCGAACTTTCCGGGCGAAAGGATGAGATCGGCTGCCTTGTTGAGGCGCTCAATAATCTTCGCGAGCAATTGGCAAGCCGCCTTATCCTTGAAAGCGAAAAAGAACAGTCTCAAGCAGCGCAGACTGAGCGCCAGAAACGGATCGACCAGCTTATCTCTACCTTCAAGGCTGATGTGGAAGGATTGATTCAATTAGTGGACGACCACGTGAAGGATATGAGCGGAACGGCTGACATTCTCCAGAATACATCCGCTCAGGCGGCAGGACAGGTTTCTGTTGCGTCCGGCGCATCCGAAGAGACGTCAAACAATGTTGAAACTGTCGCGATTGCTGCGGAAGAACTCTCATCTTCAATCTCAGAGATCGGTCGCCAGGTTGAAGAGACCGGCCTCGTTGTCACCAGAGCAACTGCGGTCACGAAAGAAACCGATCACAAAATATCGAGTCTGGCGGATGCCTCAGCGAAAATCGGTGATGTTATCGGGCTTATTCAGGATATCGCCGAACAAACTAATCTGCTTGCGCTGAATGCGACGATCGAAGCGGCCAGAGCTGGCGATGCCGGTAAGGGATTTGCTGTCGTTGCTTCCGAGGTCAAGGCCCTTGCAACGCAAACTGCCAAGGCCACTGAAGAAATCTCCCAGCAGATCAACGGAATTCAGACATCGACTGAAGAAGCGGTTTCCTCGATTGCCGACATCGCCAGAATGGTCGATGACGTCAACCGTTTTACAAACGCGATTTCGACTGCCGTAGAACAACAAGGAAGCGCCACAGCTGAAATCAGTCAAAATGTTGCGCATGCGGCCACGGCGACGAAATCTGTGGCAACGAACGTAGAAGGCGTTCAAAGCGATATTTCACAGACCCAAGATGCGGCGAACCAGGTGCTCGATGCATCCAGCGGTGTCGATCGCCAAGTCAATCACCTTCGCGGATCAATTGATACCTTCTTGCGCGATGTGGCTGCTGCGTAAGGAGGCAGGGCTGACCGTTCCGTAGAACCCGCCGGGAGCGCCCTGTCACAAGCAGGAGATGTGCTGTTCCCAAACAGTGAGTTGATGCATCAATTTACGTTAAAGTGCGTATTGGAATGTTGTCAGCGAAAATTGATACGGATCAATCCTAGTATCCTTCCTCTCCGGTAGATTACGCATAAGTGGTCTACCGGCGATGGGCGACGAGCTTTTGGACGTGGTTTGAAACTCACCTGATTACTCCCTTATACGCCCGCTGATGGCTTGGCTATCCAATCCTTCGTCTTCACGTGTCGGACCGCGCGATCTGCAAGATTGTCATTCGTTTAAACGGGGAAGGGAACACCTCATGCCAACGCGTTCGAATCAGAACAAATCTGCCTTTTCAACGCCCTTTGCAGCTTTTGATATGAAGTTTTTTCCGAATGCGGAGACTATGTTTTTCACGGCCGCACATATGAACAGCTACGCGATCAAATCGCTGGCACAGTATAATCTCGAAGCCCTGCGTTTCTTTCAACACCGGCTCGAAGAAGACGTAAAGATGGCTGATAACCTCTCAAGGTGTCGGACATTTTCCGATATGCGCGACACACTTGAATCGTTCTGCAAGACAGCGGTGGATGAATATTCGGACGAGGCCGGGAAACTGTCGGGGCTCGGGACCGACCTTGCCAAGGAAACTGCCGGAAGAGTGCAGGAAGAGGCCGCAAAAGCTGCCAGAACGGAACATTAGCCGTTTCTTGAGCCGCTTAGAGTTCGATTTGAATACGGCACCGACGGAATCGGGTGTGCCCAAAGGAAATTCATGTTGCTGCGGTTGATGCAAGACAATGACAGGACACACCCATACCGGTCGTCAAAAAAACGCCTCACCGGCGACCGGTTCTGGCAGGACGGCGCATATTAAAGCCGGCACCGCCGACCTTCCCCTCTCCGGATTGAGTTCCGGAGAGGGGCTTTCTCGCGCAGTAGCTGATAGTGCCCTCAACGCATCCATTGCCCGTATGACCGGCGGTATTTCACCGGTGAGCATTATCGAGGCTTACCTCGACTGGTTGTTTCATCTGGCCCTTGCCCCTGGACATCACGCGCAGATTTTGCGCGAGGGTGCGGATAATTGCTGGCGGTTGTTCGACTACGCTAGTCAGTGTGCGGCAACGGGCGGCAAAGCACGCTCCTGTGTCGAGCCTGCGCCCAACGACCGGCGCTTCAAGGACCCTTCCTGGCAGACATTTCCGTTCAACTTCGTGCATCAGGCTTTTCTTCTCCAGCAGGATTGGTGGCATCAGGCGACGATCGGCGTGCCAGGTGTCACGCACCAGAATGAACGCATGGTTGAGTTCTACAGTCGGCAATGGCTCGACACCGTCTGTCCGGCTAATTTCCTCGCGACCAATCCGGAAATAATCCAGCGAACATTATCGACCGGTGGCGGAAATCTTCTGAGCGGCGGCATGCATTTCTTCGACGATATGCGCCGTGCTTTTTCCGACGCGCCGCCGACCGGGGCCGAAGCCTTTGTCCCGGGCAAGGATGTTGCCACACGCAAAGGCAAGGTGGTTTTCAAGAATGCCTTGATGGAACTCATTCAGTACGAGCCTACGACCAAAAAGGTGCACGCTGAGCCGATCCTGATCACGCCCGCCTGGATTATGA
>JBCDCU010000423.1:0-2732 GCA_039181265.1 Pseudomonadota bacterium
GGCTCTCCGCCCTTGAAGTACACATGAATGGGTGCGCCAATCTTTTGCGCATATCTTGCAACTCTCGGCACAACCAAAAGCGGATTTGTTGGACCCATAATACCTTTCACCTCATCCGGATCCGGGTGCACAAGTTGATCAAAATAATCTTCCAGAATGATCCCGGATATGAATGGGCAATCAAAGACCATTTGGTTGTTGGAATCCGGTCTGGGCTGACGTTGGTTCCAAACCCCGGTGTTATGATAGGTGAACTCTGCGGTAAGGCAGGTCAGAGCCGGGAGCCGGCGCGCTTCAAGCCAGGCGATCTGATTTGCGATAAGCTCTATCCCGTTATCGGGAAACCCTCTGGCTATGAAAGCTGCCTTCGCCAAATGAAACACCTGGCTGATGGCAAGCTCCACATTTGATGAATCCGCATCTTCACCCGTAGATACATTATTGCTTGCGTCTGAGACCTTTACAGTCTTTTTGCGTCTTCCAAACATATTCGACACCTTCAATAATCAGCCTCTTCATTTGAGAAGAGAGAAAAATAAACATCAATCACTAAGCGATAACGATACCTGATAACGGGTCCAACTCGCCTCGCGTTTCAACTCGCCATTTCAGCCTAAACGAACCCACCAAATACGTTTCCCTTATAACGTCATTATTTCGGCAGTTCGGTGATCATCATCAGCGTATAGCCGGCATATTTGCCTTCCGATTTTTCGGACACGATCACCATCGACGGCTTCTTGTTACCCCGGTCGACAAACCAGTAGAGGTCGTTGCCGTGCTGGCTGGTTTTGATGAACTTGAACTTTTCTTTCACGAGAAAATTGACCGTCGTCGCGATCTTGATGAAGGGCGTCCCCTTTAAATAGACGAGGCACCCGCTTGCATAGATCTCGTCTTCACTTCCTTCCTTGGCAGTATGGCCAAGCCCTGCGAAACCAACACCATCCCATGCAAAGATCGCTTGATCAGCGGTCGGCTTCTTAAAGCCGTAATCGCTGAAGGTTTTGTAGGCTCCGGAATAATCAGGGGCCTTTGCAATGCATCCGTCGCGAAAGGCGGCAAGTGCTGAACCCGCATCCGCGAATACGGATGTGGCGGAAAGTGTGGTCGCGATGAAAGAAAGGGCGATGAGCCGCGAAAATTGTTTGAGCATAGTCTATCCATTAAAGTTTAGACTTTGCTATCAGCCGCATCTGCGGCTCACAAGCCAGCTCCGTTTCCATCCTGAAGAAATGCATAATGAGTGGAGCGTGTGCCACACCCCACCCGTTATGATCTGGATGTTTGCCTGAACTGAATCCGGCCCGAGCCTAAGCCATTTTGAGATTGACGGCAGACGTCCTGCCGCGACGGTCATCGGTCTCGAGTTCGTAACTCACTTTATCGTTTTCGTTGAGGCCACTCAGTCCGGACCGCTCAACCGCGCTGATGTGAACAAACACATCCTTCCCGCCGCCATCTGGTTCAATAAAGCCGAACCCCTTAGTATCATTGAAAAATTTTACCGTTCCAGTCGCCATTTCATTTCTCCTTTAAAATAGCTCTCTTCAAAACACACGTAGGCGTATGTCGTTGATTTCCTAGGCCGCCGCCTTCTTAAAACGCGGCTTTCCGCCCGGGCGTCTCGTGCGCCGACGGGGTTTTGCGGGTTTGCTGTTACGCTCGTCCGACAGGTGGGCTTGTTTGCCAGTCTCCTGCGTTTTCTGCTTGTCCGATTGCCCTTTCGCCTTTTGACGGATGGGTCGCCCGCGTCGATGCCGTTTTGTACGACGATCATCGCGTTGATTATCGTTGGCTTCGCCGCCCTGAACCGCTGCCACGCCTGCTTCTTCCGGGCCGCCTTCGATCCTGCTTCCCGTGAGCTTTTCAATCGCCCGCAACAGATGCCGCTCGGATGCATCGCAAAGCGAGATCGCAACGCCTGAGCGCCCTGCCCGAGCGGTTCTGCCGATCCGGTGGACATAAGCCTCCGGCACTTCGGGAAGATCGAAATTGAAAACATGAGAAACGCCGTCAATGTCGATTCCCCGTGCAGCAATATCGGTTGCGACCAGAATAGCGACACGTCCGTCCTTGAATTGCTTCAAAGCCCGGTCGCGTTGGGCTTGTGTTTTGTCGCCATGGATCGCGGCGACATTAAGCCCGGCGTCTTTCAAATGACGACAAACCCGATCCGCCCCCCGTTTTGTACGGGTGAAAACAACCGCACGTTCTACATCTTTCTCAGAGACAAGCTCGGTCAGCAGGTCCCGTTTCTGGTTGCGGTCAACAAGCCGCACGCTTTGCTCGATCCGTTCGATCGGCTTTGAAACAGCCGCAACGGCAACTTCAACGGGATTATCGAGAAAATCATTGGCAAGCCGCCTGATTTCTTTCGGCATTGTCGCGGAAAAAAGCGCTGTCGAACGGTCCTGCGGCAGGCTTTGCATGATTTTGCGAATAGCCGGTAGGAAACCAAGATCCATCATCTGATCGGCTTCATCGAGGACAACCGTTTCGGTCCAGTCGAGAGTGATGGCCCCGGTATTCATATGGTCGAGCAGGCGGCCGGGCGTTGCAACGATGATATCGACACCGGCGCGCATGGCTTTCACCTGTGGCCCGGGACGCACACCCCCAACGATGAGCCGATCAGATGATGGATCTTGGTTTCCTACCGGCTATTCGCAAAATCATGCAAAGCCTGCCGCAGGACCGTTCGACAGCGCTTTTTTCCGCGACAATGCCGA
>JBCDCU010000424.1:0-2725 GCA_039181265.1 Pseudomonadota bacterium
CGGCTTTCCGGAATGACCCCGCTCCTTCTTCTTGATGAAGTCGCGGCCCATCTCGATGAAATCAGGAGAGCCGCCCTGTTTGACACTTTGGAAGACCTGGGCTGCCAGGCTTTCATGACGGGGACGGATCTGGCGCTTTTTGATCAACTGACAGACCGTTCGGCGCGCTTTGAAGTTAACGATGGAACCGTTACAAAGATCTGAACTCATCCGTTCCGAAAAGAGAGATCACGCAGTGTATCGCTACGCCGTTGGCTACCCACAGATTTTGCAACGAAATGGCAAGAATTGAGACGCGAAATTCGCGCGGCGATGCTAGATATGGTAAGTGATTCAGGATCGCATGCCGCAAGGTTGGCCATACCCGCCTATTTTTCCAAAAACCGTCAAACAGGCGGAGATCCAGGACCTGCTCGCAACCCATAGCGAGCGCGGCAATGCCGAGCATTCAACCAGGTTGTACAATTAACATATGACAGAACCCGCCCTTTCCCCGACCGAGCCGCAATCCGATTACGGCGCCGAATCCATCAAGGTGCTCAAAGGCCTCGACGCCGTTAGAAAACGCCCTGGTATGTATATCGGCGATACCGACGACGGTTCCGGCCTTCATCACATGGTTTACGAGGTCGTCGACAACGGGGTCGATGAGGCCCTTGCCGGACATGCGGACCGCGTAACCGTAACGCTCAATCCGGATGGCTCTTGCACGGTGACCGACAATGGACGCGGTATCCCGACCGATCTTCATCCGGAAGAGGGCATTTCAGCTGCCGAAGTCATCATGACCCAGCTTCATGCCGGCGGAAAATTCGATCAGAATTCCTATAAGGTTTCCGGTGGCCTTCACGGTGTTGGCGTTTCGGTTGTCAATGCGTTGTCGTCTTATCTTAAGCTGCGCATCAAACGTGGCGGGAAAGTCCACGAAATGTCGTTCAGCGACGGCGTTGCCGACGCGCCGCTGGAAGTGACCGGTGAAGCAGGTAACGAAACCGGGACGGAAGTGACTTTCCTGCCTTCTTCGGCAACCTTTTCGAAAACTGAGTTCGACTACGACACACTTGAAAACCGTTTGCGTGAACTGGCATTCCTCAATTCAGGCGCGCGGATTGTCCTCACCGACCGCAGGCATGCGGAAGAAAAAAGTGAAGAGATGTACTATGAAGGCGGGCTTGAAGCTTTCGTGCGTTATCTCGACCGCAGCCGGAAGCCGTTAATCACTGCCCCCATCACACTCGCCGGTGACCGGGATGGAATATCGGTTGAGGTGGCGATCTGGTGGAATGAATCCTATCAGGAGCACGTCCTCTGCTTCACGAACAACATTCCCCAACGGGACGGTGGCACCCATTTGGCGGGATTGCGCGGAGCATTGACCCGGCAAGTAACCGGGTACGCGGAAGGATCCGGCATTGCCAAACGTGAAATGGTGTCTCTCACAGGCGATGATTGCCGGGAAGGTATGACCTGCGTTCTGTCAGTGAAGGTCCCTGATCCGAAATTCTCGTCCCAGACCAAGGATAAACTCGTTTCCTCTGAGGTTCGGCCGGTGGTCGAAGGCTTTGTCAATGAAGCCTTGAAAGACTGGTTTGAAGAAAACCCATCCGATGCCCGCATCATCGTGACAAAGGTGGTCGAAGCTGCAGCGGCGCGAGAAGCAGCCCGCAAGGCGCGCGAACTCACGCGGCGCAAGGGTGCGCTTGATATCGCCTCGCTTCCGGGTAAACTTGCCGATTGTCAGGAGCGCGACCCCTCCAAATCCGAACTCTTCCTGGTGGAAGGGGATTCAGCTGGCGGTTCGGCGAAACAAGGGCGCGACCGGTCCAATCAGGCGGTTCTGCCGCTCCGCGGGAAAATCTTAAACGTCGAACGCGCCCGGTTCGACAAAATGCTGTCATCGAATGAAATCGGGACACTGATCACGGCGCTTGGCACCGGCATTGGTCGAGAAGAATTCAACCTCGAAAAGCTGCGCTATCATAAGATCATCATCATGACGGACGCAGACGTTGACGGCGCCCATATCCGCACACTTCTCCTGACATTTTTCTTCCGACAAATGCCGGAACTCATTGAGAACGGGCACGTCTACATCGCCCAGCCGCCACTCTATAAAGTAGCGCGCGGCAAGTCCGAACAATACCTCAAGGATGAAGCTGCCCTTCAGGATCACCTTATCGAGAATGGCCTCGCCGAAACGGTCCTGCGTCTTGCAAGCGGTGAAGAACGAAGCGGCGCAGATCTCAGGGCCGTGATCGAGCAAGCCCGAGAGATCAAAGCGCTCATCGACAGCATTCACACCCGCTATGATCGGGCGATCCTCGAACAGGCGGCGATTGCTAAGGCGCTCGACAAGGGAACAACCTCATCACCAGACGCAGCAACCGCAGCGGCCGAGCGGGTGGCCCGTCGCCTTGATCGTGTTGCTGATGAGTTCGAAACCGGATGGACCGGCGTTTTCGATGAAGAAACCGGATATCACTTCGAGCGCACGCTGCGCGGCGTTCGGGAAGTGCACCGGCTTGACCCTCCGATCCTGGCATCAGGCGATGCCTTGAAGCTTTCGCAGTATGCTGACGCCTTGCAGGAGGTCTATCAGGGAACAGCGAGCCTGCTTCGCAAAGATACGGAAGTCGCAATTCACGGCCCCCGCAATCTCCTGGAGAGCGTTTTCGACACCGGCCGGAAAGGTCTTACGCTGCAGCGTTACAAAGGGCTCGGCGAA
>JBCDCU010000425.1:0-2715 GCA_039181265.1 Pseudomonadota bacterium
ACTGAGCATGACAGCATTCCGGCAACCGGTATTGGAAGAATCAGTGCCCTTTCAATTCGAGATATCGTCCTGATCGAGCGCCTGCACGTCGACTGGCGCGCAGGTCTTTCTGTTCTCACCGGTGAAACCGGTGCGGGACAATCGATTATTCTTGACGCCCTCTCCCTCGCTCTTGGCGGGCGTGGAGACGGAGGGCTTGTCCGGTCCGGTGAAGACCAGGGACATGTGGTCGCCGTCTTCGATGTTCCGCTTTCCCACCCAGTGCGTAAGTTACTGCGTGAGAACGACCTGGAAGATGACGGCGATATTATCCTGAAACGGATCCAGCGCGCCGACGGACGAACGCGCGGGCTCATCAACGATCAGGCGGTCAGCGCGGGCCTCATGCGCACGATCGGTCAGCTCCTAGTCGAGATTCATGGGCAGCATGCGGACCGGGCATTGGTTGATACCGACAGCCATCGCCTCCTCGTGGATGCTTTTGGCGGTTTGCAGGAAATGGCGGCAGATACCGCCCTCGCCTACCGGACATGGCGGGCAAAAGAAAAGGCACTCAAAGAGCACCGTGCCCGGATTGAAGATGCCGAAAAGGAACGCGACTATCTGAGCGCCGCTGTCGAGGAACTTAGCAGCCTTGCCCCGGAGGTCGGCGAGGAAGAAAGCCTTGCCGCCCGCCGCCAGCAGATGATGAATGTCGAGAAGATCGCGACTGATATCAATGAGGCCTATGACGGTGTGGCAGGGCATGCATCTCCGATACCGGCACTCGCAAGCGTCCTGAGGCGCCTGGAACGAAAAATCGAACAGGCCCCAGGCCTCCTCGATCATGCGGTCGAAGCGCTCGGCAAATCCCTCGATCACCTCAGTGATTCCCAATCTGCTCTTGAGGCCGCACTTCGCGAAACGAATTTTGATCCGCGTGAACTTGAAACTGTGGAAGAGCGCCTTTTTGCGCTGAGGGCTGCTGCGCGCAAGCACAAGGTTCAGGTGGATCAACTCCCCGATCTGACCGTGCGTTTCATGAATGAGCTCGATCAGATCCAATCCGGAGAAGAACGGCTACGCGCACTTGAGACTGAAGAGCGAGCCGCCTTTGACGCTTTCGACCAGCGTGCGCGGGAACTCAGCACGGAACGTGGCGGCGCCTCAGGCGCTTTGGCTGACCAGGTGATGAAGGAACTTCCGGCGTTGAAACTCGAAGCGGCGCGTTTTTCGGTTGCCCTTGCAAGTGCGCCTGATCGACCGAGTGCGAACGGCTACGATACTATCGAGTTTCACGTTCAGACCAATCCCGGGACCAAACCCGGGCCCCTCTTCAAGGTCGCGTCCGGTGGCGAGCTTTCACGTTTTCTTCTCGCGCTCAAAGTTTCGCTTGCGGATAAGGGCTCTGCGCCAACGCTCATCTTCGACGAAATCGACACTGGGGTCGGAGGTGCGGTCGCGGAAGCTATTGGTGCGCGCCTCTCACGTCTCGCACGCAATGTTCAAGTCCTTTCGGTCACCCATGCACCGCAAGTTGCCGCCCGCGCCGACGAACACTTTTTGATCAGCAAGGCGGGCACTCAGCAAGAAGACCGGGTCGCGACAAGCCTCACACTGCTCGACCCGGACGAGCGCCGCGAGGAAGTGGCCAGAATGCTTGCCGGTCAAACTATTACGGAAGAAGCGCGGGCTGCAGCAGCGCGGCTTATCGCGAGCGGCGAATAGGACACTCAATGGAACAGGGCACCGATCACATTCGCGCGCGGGCTATCGACACTTTGTCCGAAGAGGAAGCCCGGCAAGAACTTGAGAATCTCGCCCGCGATCTTGTCCGTCTTGATGAAGCCTATCACGGCGAAGATCAGCCACTCGTGTCGGATGCAGAGTATGATCTTCTGAAGCGCCGCAACATCGCGATTGAAGAACGATTTCCGGCGCTCAAAAGACCCGATAGCCCATCGGACAAGGTCGGGAGTGCTCCGCAAGAGAAGTTCGGCAAGGTTCGCCATGCAGTTCAGATGCTGTCGCTCGATAATGCCTTCGCGAGCGAAGATGTTTATGACTTCGTTTCCCGTATCCGGCGCTTTCTCGGACTTGATGAGAGCGAAACAGTCTCGCTCACCGCAGAACCCAAGATTGACGGTCTATCGGCCAGCCTGCGGTACGAAAACGGCTGCCTTGTTCGCGGTGCGACCCGTGGAGACGGCACGACCGGAGAAGACATCACGGCCAATTTGCGAACGCTTGACGATATCCCGGAAACGCTAAGCGGTGGATCTCATCCTGACGTGGTGGAAGTGCGCGGCGAAGTTTACATGCGCAACGAGGATTTCCTTACGCTCAACCAGCGCATGGAAGCTGCTGGCAAGCAGACCTATGTCAATCCGCGAAACACAGCCGCAGGATCTTTGCGACAGCTCGATCCAAAGGTCACCGCAGAGCGGCCCCTGCGCTTCTTTGCCTACGCCTGGGGTGAAATCAGCGCCCTGCCCTCAGACACGCAAATGGGCATGGTCGAGCGCTTTTCCGATTGGGGATTTCCGGTTAATCCACTGATGGGCACCTTCGAAGACGTGGACAGCCTTCTTCAACACTACACCAAAATCCTGAATGCCCGGCCAACTCTTGGCTACCATATTGACGGTGTCGTCTACAAAGTAAACCGGCTCGACTGGCAAAGCCGTCTCGGCTTCGTCACGAAAGCACCACGCTGGGCGATTGCACACAAGTTTC
>JBCDCU010000426.1:0-2712 GCA_039181265.1 Pseudomonadota bacterium
ACGATATCTCGAATTGAAAGGGCACTGAGCATGACAGCATTCCGGCAACCGGTATTGGAAGAATCAGCGGACAGTCACCTGCGCCCGATTATATATTCCGCTGATTGTCGGTTGCTATATGTCGTCGTCTTTTTTGTCGCCAACAAACGGAATAAACCGTCTTATTCCAGACTTCTTTTCTGGCTCGGGCTCAACTGCTGAGGCAACCGGCGCCTGCGCCGCCGGCAGTGCTTCGCCATCCGCTGCGCCTGGCACCGCGGATTGTGCAGCCGATGCTGCGGCTTCTGAGGCACCATCGACAGCGCCATCAACAGCGTCTGCTGCAGCGGCTGGAACCTGGCTGTTGACATTCGCTTCTTCCAGACCCGGTGCGCGTGTTGATTGAGCCGCTGCCTGGATCGGGTCTGCATTAATCGAAGCAGGGACCGCATTTACGCTTGGTGAGGAGCGCCGTGTGTTTCGGTTGCCGTCATCATCATCGCCAACGAATGGAATGAAGCGCGTCAGACGCGAAGAACGATTGACTTCCGGTTGCAGGTTCTTTCCCGTCAACAGGCCAAAGGCGTCGCGATACCATTGGGAGTCAGGATAATTGTAGCCAAGAAGAGCTGCAGCAGTCTGCGCCTCGGATGCAACGCCGAGAGCAAGATAGCTTTCCGTCATGCGGTAAAGCGCTTCTTCGACGTGACGGGTCGTCTGAAAACTTTGGGCAACCGTCTGGAAACGGTTGACGGCCGCGAGATGCTGCGACCGTTCCTGATAATAGCGGCCAATCTCCATTTCCTTGCCCGCCATCTGGTCTTTCATGAAGACGAGCTTGCGCTTGGAAGCTTCAGTATACTCGGAATCTGGATACAAGCGGACCAAATCCTCGTAAGCCTGAATTCCTTTCTGAGTATCGCTCTGATCCAACGAGACATTGTTCACCTGATTGAAGTAAGACTCGGCAATCAGGAACTGCATATATGCGGAATCTTTGTTGCCCGGATAGAGCTGCAGGAAACGCGTCGCCTTCGCGACGGTTTCGTCATACTCACCTTCTTCAAAGTGGGTAAAGGCGGACAAAACCAGGGAGCGTTGTGCTTCTTGAGAAAACGGATGTTGTTTTTCGATTTCTGCAAAAGCCTTTTGGGCTTTTTTCGGATCACCCAAGTTCATTTGCCGGATGCCCGCGTTCAGAATCTTGTCCGCCGGTACGTCCGGGACATCCTCAATTTCTGCGGTTTCGTTATCGTCACCGGAAAAGCGATCGGAAAAAGGTAGCGACGAGCACCCCGCAACGGACAGTGCAACGCCTGCCAGCAAGACATACTTTGCGAGTGATGGGATGCCGTCTAACGCGGAGCGTTTGGAAAAGGCGGACATATCTATAACCCTTGGCAATTCCGTTCGGAATGTGTTGTGCCCCAGTTTCCGAAACCTTGTCGTTGACCGCTATATCATGGGCGGTCAAACGATTGAAAGCCCTGATTTAATCTCCAGTCTGTTCTCTTCCGCCGTTATCTAAGCCCACGATCGACGGAATCTGATGAGGAGACGCTCTCGCGTTTGTCCTCAAGTCTTGGCTGGCGAAAGCGCTATCGCGGGTTCTGCCGCGATTTCCCCATAACCAGCACCAGCCGGTGCCTTTCCTGGAAGGCGCACATATGACCAAGCGTCCTGGTTCTCGAACAGTGCTTTCAGCACCAGGAAATTCAGCTTGTGCCCGCCACGATATGACCGGAATTCACCGATAATAGGTGCTCCTGCAAGGGCAAGGTCGCCAATCGCGTCGAGAAGTTTGTGCCTAACGAATTCGTCGCGATACCGGAGGCCTTCCGGATTAACGACCCCTTCTTCGCCGATAACAACCGAGTTTTCCAAAGAAGAACCCAGTGCATATCCTGCTGCCCAGAGCTTCTCCACATCCCGCATGAAGCCAAAAGTACGTGCGCGGGCAATGGAATTCACGAAGGTCTCGGCGGTCAGTTCGCATTCGAACCGTTGGCGCCCGATGACTGGATTTTCGAAATCGATTTCTACGTCAAGGCGACATCCGTCATAGGGCCGCAGCTCCCCGTAGGAGCGCCCCATTTCGACGCGGATCGGCTTTTCAATCTTGATATAGGTGCGCCTTGCTGCCTGAGCCAGAAGACCGGCTTCTCTGATCGCGTCAACAAATGCGATCGAGCTGCCATCCATTACGGGAGCCTCTGCCCCGTCAATTTCAATGCGAACATTATCGACACCGAGCGCGCGAAGAGCAGCCATCAAATGTTCGATGGTTGCCACAAAAGTGCCGCGTGGGTCTCCTATGATCGTGCAAAGTTCAGTGGCGCCCACACTTGTGTGAACAGCGGGTATTTCCTGTTCTTCGCCATTTTTGGAAAGTACTGCAAAGCGGACCCCGTAATCGGACTCGGCAGGATGCAGAATGATTGATACGGGCTGGTCGCTGTGCACGCCCTTCCCGTCAAGGGACACGGAAGTGCCCAATGTGTGTTGCACATTGGCTCGCGCCGCAACCTTTGCCATATCAATTTTCAACAGACATGTCCTTGCCACCAGCGGGACGCTGCACCTCTTAGCTTTGCGGTCCGGGAAGGCCGGTTTCCTGAATAGCCCATCCCCATAGGCGCGACCAGAAAACCGGCAACCGGAAAGAAATCGCAAGGCAATTAAGTTGTGCCGCGGTATTTCCCCTCAATGCTGCTGAAGCGTAAGCGCAACCCC
>JBCDCU010000427.1:0-2711 GCA_039181265.1 Pseudomonadota bacterium
ATGTGATCCAGCGGGCTTCCCGCGCTGACGTGCATATGGCGGACGGACGGGTGCTGCCCGCTCGGCTGATCGGGACAGCGCCACAATACGACCTTGCGGTGCTGCAGGTTGATCTGGACGGTGTTGCCGCAGCGCCTATCGAAGTTGGGGAGAGCGGCGGCCTGAAAGTCGGGCAAAGCGTTCTCGCCATCGGAAACCCTTTCGGGCTGGACTGGACGTTGACCACCGGGATTGTCTCGGCGCTTGAGCGAGAAATACCGATTGGAAATGGCGTCATCGAAGGCCTGATCCAAACCGATGCGGCGATCAATCCGGGCAATTCTGGTGGTCCGCTCCTGGACAGTTCCGGGCGGTTGATCGGTGTGAATACTGCGATCTTCAGCCCGTCCGGAGCCAGTTCGGGCATCGGCTTTGCTGTGCCTGTCGATTTGGTGAAACGTGTCGTGCCACAACTGATTGCCACCGGCGTATATCGTCCGCCGATCTTGGGCATCCGCTTCGATCCCAGGATTGACGCGCTCGCGCGCCAAAACGGCATTGAGGGCGTGGTGATTTTGTCTGTGGAGCCAAACGGTCCTGCCGAAATTGCAGGTCTTCAGCCCGCTGAACGCGGACTGAACGGAGGCCTTGTTCCCGGCGATGTCATTCAACGGGTGGACTCCCGAGGGATCACATCGGGTGACGACCTAAGCGCGGCGTTGGACGATTACGACGTAGGCGACGAGGTGACCCTCACGCTGTGGAATGATGGGGACATCCGCGAAGTCTCGGTCACTTTGGCGGCGCCATAAGCCGTCAGTGCAGTTTGAACTCGCCTTCGACGTTGCGCCACTCTCCCGGCGCGATTTGTTTGCGATGTACGAATTTGACCGAGTGCAGCGGCCCTTCGATTTCTTTTTGCCAGTATTCAATGAACTCGAACAAGCGCGGATGGTCGGGGGCGATGTCGTATTCCTGCCAGGTGAAGGTGCTTAGCACACTTTGAAAGTCTGGCATGCGATAGAAAAACTCTGCCGTGGTCAGCCCGTATCCGGACAGCATCAACTCGGTCTCAGATTTGATCATTTGCGTTCCCGATTTTCGTTCTCACTGTCTCAGATTTTGAGGTGAGTGGACCGATACGGTCAAGCATTCCAATCGACATTTTTTCGCTGATGGCTAGCTAAAATATTGATTTTAAACAAAACAAAATCGTGCCTAGAAATCTTGAAATCTCAATCCTCTTTGCCAATATCTTCGGCGTTGGCACTCCGTCGACTTGAGTGCCAACAGCAGTGACACTTGAACGGAGGAGCGTTTCATATGCCATTTAACCCCCTGCATGATCGTGTTGTTGTCCGTCGCATAGAAAGCGACGAGAAGACGTCTGGCGGTCTGATCATTCCCGACACAGCAAAAGAGAAGCCAGCCGAGGGCGAGATTGTCGCCGTTGGTGCCGGTGCGCGTGATGATGACGGAAATCGCATTCCGATGGATGTGAAAGAAGGCGACCGCGTGCTTTTCGGCAAATGGTCAGGCACCGAGATCACGCTCGACGGTGAAGAGCTGTTGATCATGAAGGAGAGCGACATCCTTGGAGTTATCGAGGACACCGCGCTCGCCAAAGCCGCTTAACTCAATAGTCGAACAAACAGGAGATTGAGAGATGTCTGCAAAGGACGTCAAATTCGAAATCGATGCTCGCTCGAAAATGTTGACGGGCGTGAACACGCTGGCCGACGCTGTGAAGGTTACGCTTGGCCCCAAAGGCCGCAATGTGGTGATCGACAAATCCTTTGGAGCACCACGCATCACGAAGGACGGCGTTTCGGTGGCCAAAGAGATCGAGCTTGAGGACAAGTTCGAGAACATGGGCGCACAAATGGTCAAGGAAGTGGCATCGCGCACCAACGACGAAGCCGGTGACGGCACGACAACCGCAACCGTTCTGACACAGGCCATCGTCAAGGAAGGCCTTAAGTCGGTTTCTGCGGGCATGAACCCGATGGACCTCAAGCGTGGGATCGACCTGGCGACCACGAAGGTTGTTGAGGCGATCAAGGCTGCAGCACGCGACGTGAAAGACAGCGACGAGGTCGCACAGGTCGGCACGATTTCTGCCAATGGCGAAGCCGAGATTGGCCGCCAGATTGCGGATGCGATGCAGAAAGTCGGGAACGATGGCGTCATAACAGTTGAAGAAAACAAGGGTCTTGAAACAGAGACCGAGGTGGTCGAAGGCATGCAGTTCGACCGCGGTTATCTCAGCCCGTACTTCGTGACCAACCCCGACAAGATGACCGTTGATCTGGACGATCCGCTCATCCTGATCCATGAAAAGAAGCTGTCCTCGCTGCAGCCGCTCGTGCCACTTCTGGAAAGTGTCATCCAGTCCGGCAAGCCGCTTCTGGTCATCGCAGAAGACGTCGAAGGCGAGGCTTTGGCCACGCTGGTGGTCAACAAGCTACGCGGCGGGCTGAAGATAGCATCGGTCAAGGCGCCTGGCTTCGGCGATCGTCGCAAGGCCATGTTGCAGGACATCGCAATCCTGACCGGTGGTCAGGTGATCAGTGAAGACCTTGGCATGAAGCTGGAGAACGTCACCATCGAGATGCTCGGCACAGCCAAGCGTGTCTCGATCACCAAAGACGAAACAACCATCGTCGATGGAGCTGGCGAGAAGGCTGAAATCAATGCGCGTGTCAGCCAAATCCGTCAGCAGATCGAAGAGA
>JBCDCU010000428.1:0-2705 GCA_039181265.1 Pseudomonadota bacterium
CCGCGACGGGAAACAGCCTGGCGGGCAAGGCCTTGTCCGAGATTTTCCCGCATCTCGCCGGTCCGACCGATCTTGCCGTGGTGAAAGCCGAGGACGTCGATTGGAGCGATATTGATGTTGCGTTTGGCTGTTTGCCGCATGGCACCAGCCAGGATCTGATCGAGACGCTGCCGGATCATGTGCGGGTGGTTGATTTGTCCGCCGATTATCGCTTGCGCGACGCAGATCTCTATGCCGAGACTTATGGCCGGGCTCACCTCAACCCGGCGCGCACGGCGGTTGTGAAATACGGCCTGCCGGAATGGCGTGGCGAGAGTTTGCGCGGTGAATCTCTGGTGGCGTGTCCCGGCTGTTATCCGACGGCGAGCCTTCTGGCCCTGCTGCCCGTGGTCAACATGATCGATCCGGACAGTGTGATTATCGATGCCAAATCTGGCGTTTCAGGCTCGGGCCGCGGCTTGAAAGAGGACAATTTGTTCTCGGAAGCTGCGGAAGGCTCGCTCGCTTATGGAGTCGGTCAACATCGCCATGCCCCGGAGATTGAGCAGGAGCTCAACGCGCAAGCCGGACGCGATGATATTGGTGTCACCTTCACGCCGCACCTCCTGCCAATGGTGCGCGGCGAACTCGTGACGTGTCATATTCGCGGCGATGCTGATCAGATTCAGGCCGCGCTGGAAGCCAAATATGCCAATGCGCCCTTTATCACCGTCTTGCCGCTCGGATCCAAAGCGCCGGACACCAAACATGTCCGCGGCACCAATAATTGCCGCATCGCGGTCTATCCGGACCGGGTCCCGGGGCGGGTAGTGATCGTTGCGGTGATCGACAATCTGGTGAAGGGATCCTCGGGCCAGGCGATTCAGAACCTCAATCTGATGATGGGTTGGGACGAAACGTTGGGCCTGGACGGTCTGCAAGCGTTGTTTCCGTAGGCGAGGAGATCGGGATGACCGTAAACGTGAGCCCCATTCGAGCCAAGGACCAGGTGGTTTGGCGCAAGCTGTGGACCGGATATCTGAGGTTTTATGAATCTGCGGTCAGCGAAGACGTCTATGAGAGTACCTTTCAGCGTCTGCTCACCGATGAACCTTACGAACCTTCGGGCTTGATTGCCTGGGACGGAGAAAAGGCGCTTGGCCTGGTGCATTTCATGTATCACCGCCATTGCTGGCGGATCCAGAATGTCTGTTACCTGCAAGATCTTTTTGCGCTCCCGGAGGCCCGCGGCAAAGGCGTCGGACGGGCATTGATCGAAGCGGTTTACGCGCAAGCTGACGCGAAAGGATGCCCCGTCGTCTATTGGAATACCGCAGATGACAATGCCACCGCGCGACAGCTTTACGACCGCATTGCGCATAAAACGCAATTCATAAAATATCAGAGGTAGGACGTGTTCTGAGCCCGCTCGGGCAGGTGTGTGATTCTTAAGTCACAGCCGATGGCGCACCTCTGAAAGTGACCTGTCAAACTGGTTGCAATTGGTTCTCAAATAAGCTTTTAGGATGTTATTACATCACTTTGAGGTTAATCATGAACCGTAAACTCCTAATGGCGGCTGCTGCAGCGCCGCTTTTGATCGGTGCCGCCAATGCGCAATCGTCAGATGATGACGAGCGTCGCGAGAGCACTATCATCATTACAGCGCCGGGCCCGGATCGCAGTGCGGACGAGCTGGTGGGCAATGCCACAGCTTTGGATCGCGAAGAGATCCTGGAAACTCTGAGCGGGACACTGGGTGACACACTGGACCGCCAACCGGGCGTTTCGACCACATTTTTCGGTCCCGGGGCCAGCCGTCCTGTCTTGCGCGGGCTGGGGGCTGAGCGGGTTCAGGTTCTGACCAATGGAATCGGTGTCATTGACGTGTCAGCAGCATCGCCGGATCACCAGGTGACGGCTGACGGCATCGATGCCGAGAAAATCGAAATCCTCCGCGGACCTGCCGCGCTCGGCTATGGTGGTCAGGCCATTGGGGGCGTGGTCAATGTCATTGATGGCTTGATTGCCGAAGACCTCCCGGAAGAGGAAATGTCAGGTGAAGTGTTCGGCGCTTACAATAGCGTCAATGAGGGCACAGAGCTTGCCGCACGCGGTCAATTTACGGCCGGGCAATTTGTCTTCACTCTGTCAGGCTCGATGCGTGACTTCGATGAGTATGATATTCCAGGCTTTGCAGAGTCAGCTGGACTCCGCGCGCTTGAGGAAGCTGAGGAAGAGGGCGAAGAGCACGAGGAAGAAGAGGAAGTTCGCGGAACAGTCGAAAATTCCTTCGTCGAAACTCAAACGCTTTCTGCTGGCGTTAGCTGGGTCGGTGATGACGCATTCTTCGGCGTTGCTGTCCGTCAACAAACCGCCGAGTACGGTTTACCGGGACATGGCCATGAAGAGCATGGCGACGAAGAAGGCGGTGAAGGCGAAGCGGTCGAGGAAGAGGAAGAAGAAAATCCATTCATCGATCTCGAACAGACCCGCGTGGACCTTCGCGGTGGAGTCAGCGTGAATAATGGCTTTCTTACCGACGTGATCGGTACGCTTGCTATTGTTGACTATGAGCACACGGAGTTTGAGGCGCCCGGTGAAGCCGGCACCGTCTTCGAGAATAACGGCGTCGAGGGCCGGGTTGAATTCGACCATGTTTTCGCTGGCTTTGAAGGTGCGTTCGGGGTCCAATATTCGGATCGGGAATTCAGCGCGGTTGGCGA
>JBCDCU010000429.1:0-2705 GCA_039181265.1 Pseudomonadota bacterium
CACGCGTCCATGTTGTCCCTCTACGTTTTCCTCATATATACAGTAGCGCCGTCCGGCGTTAAGACCGAGGCAAATCCTTGGGCAGAACTCCACCGAAATTGAGGATATTATGAGCAAATCCGACACCCATGACATGTTGGTTGACCGCGCGGCGAGCCTGGTTGAGGCGGCGCGCAAGGCAGGAGCAGACGCAGCGGATGCCGTTGTCGTGTCCGGGCGGTCCCTTGGTGTCGATGTTCGCCTCGGCAAGGTTGAGGAGACGGATCGCTCCGAGAATGACGGCTTTTCACTTCGCGTTTTTGTCGGAAAGCGGACGGCCGCAGTATCCGCAAACGATGCCAGCGCCGTCGATCAACTGGCTGAACGCGCCGTCGCCATGGCGAAAGCTGCTCCGGAAGATCCCTATGCGAGCCTCGCGGAAAGTGATCGTCTGCAAAAGGATTTCCCGGACCTTGAGCTGTTCGACGAAACGGAAATTGATGCCGCCGCCCTCACCGAACGCGCAAAGGAAGCAGAAGAAGCAGCCCTTGCAGTCGATGGTGTTACCAATTCCGGCGGGGCATCCGCAGGTTGGGGCTCTGGCGGCCTCGTGCTCGTGACCTCGCACGGTTTCTGCGGCTCCTACCGCTCGTCGAGTTTTTCAACGTCGGTTTCCGTCGTCGCCGGCGAAAATACGACGATGGAACGCGATTACGATTACGATGCGAAGCGGTTCCTGAGTGATCTGAAATCACCGGATGTGATTGGGAAAAGCGCCGGTGAAAGAACCGTTCGGCGGCTGAATCCCTCGAAACTTGAAACGGGAAAGCTTGCCGTCTTTTTCGATCCGCGCGTCTCAAATGGATTAGTCGGGCATCTGGCGGGAGCGGTGAACGGCGCCGCAATCGCCCGCAAGACAAGTTTTCTCAAAGACGACCTTGGAAATCCGATCTTCCCCGAGACCATTCTGATTACTGACGACCCTCACAGAAAACGGGGCCTGTCCTCACGGCCCTTCGACGGTGAGGGCGTTGCGCAGGAGCCGCTTGAGATTGTCGCGGGCGGGGTGTTGAAAACCTGGTTTCTTGACACTGCAACGGCGCGCGAACTGGCGCTGGAAACCAACGGGCGCGCCTCGCGCGGTGGCGCTAATCCGTCCCCTGGACGGACAAATCTGACGCTTCACGCTGGTGACGAGTCACCCGAAGCCCTCATGAAAGGTGTCGGGCGCGGCCTTTATGTAACGGAACTCATTGGATCAGGCATCAATCTGGTCACTGGTGATTATAGCCGCGGCGCGTCAGGCTTTCTGATCGAGAATGGCGAACTCACTGAACCTGTGAGCGAGATCACAATCGCCGACAATCTGCGCGATATGTTTGCGCGGCTCGTACCGGCAAACGACCTCGAATATCGCTATTCGGTGAATGCGCCGACCATCATGATCGATGCCATGACTGTCGCGGGTCGCTAAAGAGTGCCAAGCAGTTTTAATCCAATAAGCAAGAAGGATGCGAGCTTGCCGCCACGCATGTCGTCCATTTGACCGATGCCGATCTCATATTGAATGCGGCGAGAGAGGCAGGTGCGATCGGCCTCAAATATTTCCGCAAGGATCCCGAAGTTTGGATCAAGGGAAAGGATTCGCCGGTCTCAGAGGCGGATCTTGCCATCGACACGTTCCTGAAAGACGCACTGTTATCCGCGCGGCCGGATTATGGCTGGCTTTCGGAGGAGAGCGAGGATGATGAAGCGCGCCTATCGGCGGACCGTGTCTTTGTTGTCGATCCAATCGACGGCACGCGCGGCTTTTTACAAGGGACCGAAAACTGGATGGTTTCGGTTGCGATCGTTGAGAATGGCCGACCCACTATGGGTGCTCTTTTCGGCCCGGTTATGGAGCGCATGTATTTTGCTGAAACCGGCGGTGGCGCATCCATGAACGACGATCCGATCCGGGCGCGCGCCCACGCGGATCTCGGGGGCGGTGGGCCCTTTGCGATGGCAAAGCCCCTTGCAACCGCAATGTCCCGCCAGCAGGGAACTCAGATTGATCGGGCTGACCATATTCATTCTCTGGCTTATCGACTTGCGCGCGTAGCATCAGCGGAAATGTCGGGCGTCGTCGTCAAACCGACCGCCCATGATTGGGATCTTGCTGCTGTTGACGTTATTTTGAGCGAAGCGGGAGCCGGACTTGTGACATTGTCCGGAGCGCTGCCAGCCTACAACCGCAGCAGCCCGAAGCATCAATGGTTGATTGCGGCCGGTGAAAATCTGATCACCCCCTTGCGGAACGCTACAATTGGCGCAATAGAGGAGGCGGAATGAAGAGGTAAACCTTCTTCCCACCGCCTTTCCAACCATCAAAGAAACCGGAGCACCCCATGGCTGAGACCGAGGAAAAGCAACTTCTTCATCTGGTTTTTGGCGGGGAGCTTGAAACGCTTGATGAAACCACGTTCAAGAATCTTGATGACCTCGATATCGTCGGTATCTTTCCAAGCTACAAGACGGCATATGACGCGTGGAAAACAAGAGCACAGGGCACGGTCGATAATGCGCATATGCGCTACTTCATCGTCCACATGCACCGCCTTCTTGAGCCGGATAGCGACTAGGTCTATTCTCCGCGTCCGATTTTCAGACATAACGGCCTATAGGATGAAAGCACTTCATGGCTGACGGGCGCGCCCTGCTGCGCATGACAGGCTGGACGCTTGCAC
>JBCDCU010000430.1:0-2698 GCA_039181265.1 Pseudomonadota bacterium
ATTGTGCGAAGCCTCATTGGAGCAAGACCTTTCCGACACCGGTGAGGAGCAAAAGCTCATCGGTATTGTGGAATATCTGCTCGGTATCGCCGATTGGTCTGCGCGAAAAGAGATCGCCGACAGGGTGATTACGATGAGTGGGCTGTCTTCCCAGATTTATCTCTGCTTTGCTTGCGATCGTTTCTCTATCGCAGAGCCGTTTCTGATGCCTGATTTTTATCTCTCGGTCGAAGACTGTCTGCATATTGCCCGCAATACTACGAAAGAGCATCGTGTGGCATTGACCAGACGTGCGGAGCTGCCATCGGTTGTGGTTCAGGAGCTTATGCGAAGCGGTGAAATTGAGGTTGTCAGGGCACTGAATGAGAACCAGGAAGATGCCGTAATCTTTGAATACGATGATACAATCGATCCGGAAGCGAAACCGGGCGAGGGCGATGACGACGGTGAGAACTCAGGTGCAGCGCAGGAAATCAATGCACTCGATCTCATGGTGTCGAATTTTGCTGATAAGAGCCGATACTCCGATTTGATCGAAACGCTTTCCAAGAACGCTCATTTGCCGAAAGCGATCGTCAAGGAGCTCTTCAGCAAACCGGAGGCTGAACCCTTCTCCATCCTTTGCAAGGGGCTTGGAGTCGGTGAAGACGCATTCAGCGTCGTCGCACAATTCAGATCGCGGCGGCTTGGTCAACTTGCCCGCCTTGGCGAACAAGCAGCTGAAGACTACCGATCTCTCGACAGTGAATACGCCCTTGCGATGCTGAAAGAACTTCAGGCGCAAAACTCCTGGTTGCCGAATGTTGCGGGAATGGCGGGCGATTGATCCTCTCGTCCACCACATCAGGTATCGGATTTCCCAACGCAAACTTGACTGATTTTTCAATTGACAAGACCGCTCGTGCAGCCGATGCAGGGCGCTTAGCCAAGGAGCGGTCTATGCAGTTTTCGGGTACCAAGCACTATATCAGCGATCATGATCTGACCGTCGCGGTCAATGCAGCCATTGCGCTGGAACGTCCGCTTCTGGTCAAAGGAGAGCCGGGGACGGGGAAGACTGAACTCGCACGTCAGGTGGCGGCGGCACTCGATGTCGACCTTCTCGAATGGCACGTAAAATCAACGACGAAAGCGCAGCAGGGCCTTTATGAGTACGATGCTGTTTCGCGGTTGCGGGACAGCCAGCTTGGCGACAAACGGGTCGAAGACGTATCGAACTACATAAAGAGAGGAAAGCTCTGGGAGGCTTTCGTTCGTGATGAAAAAGTCGTGGTCCTGATTGATGAGATCGACAAGGCGGACATCGAATTCCCGAATGACCTTTTGCAAGAGCTCGATAAGATGGAGTTCTTCGTCTACGAGACCGGCGAGACCATAAAAGCTCAACACCGACCGATCGTTATCATCACGTCGAATAACGAAAAGGAACTGCCGGACGCCTTCCTGCGCCGCTGCTTTTTTCACTTCATAAAATTTCCGGATCCCGACACTCTTAAAGCGATTGTCGATGTCCACTATCCGGGTATCAAACATAGTCTTGTCAATGCAGCGCTCACACAGTTTTATGAGATCCGGGAAACACCGGGTCTTAAGAAAAAACCGTCGACATCCGAAGCCCTCGATTGGATCCGGCTTTTGGTTGCAGAAGATGTGGATCCGGCCACGCTGCGCGACAATCCAAAGAACGCATTGCCGAAGCTTCACGGAGCGCTCCTTAAGAACGAGCAGGACGTTCATCTTTTTGAACGGCTTGCATTCATGGCGCGGCGCGACGGACGCTGATAATGGGCGCTATCTTAGAGGCGCTTCTCAATCCGATCCTGCCGATTTTCGCGGTTGCCGCTGTTGGTTTTGCCTTCGGGCGGATCGGCCTGTTTCAGCGCGAAATGGCCGGTGTGCTGAATTCTTTCGTTCTTCTGGTGGCGCTTCCAGCACTCCTCTTTGCGTTTCTCGTTGAAGCGCCATTCGAACAATTCGAATGGCCGCTGGTAATCGGGTATTTTGCGGCAAGCCTTGCGGTCTATGCGGTCGTCTTTGCGCTGATGCGTCTGATATTTCGTCTTCCCGTGCGCGAAGCTTTGCTGCTCGGGATGGTTGCGTGTTTTACCAACCATGTATTTTTTGTTCTTCACATCGCTGAAATTCTATATGGCGAGACCGCAAGGCTCGCTGTTCTTGCGATCATCACCTTCGATGCGTTCGTGATTTTCGGCGGGACCTTCGTCGTTCTTGACCTTATGAAAGGGCCTAAGATCTCGCCAACGAGTGCAATCCTGGTCCTTGCCAAGAATCCGATGCTGATTGCTCTTGCGCTCGGTCTGGCCGTTGGATGGGGTGACCTCCCGATCCATCCAGGTTTCATCACATATGCGGAATTTACCGGCGGAGCGGCAGCACCCGCATCCATGTTTGCCCTGGGGCTTATTCTGTCCGGTGTCACGCTGGCGCGTTTTGATTGGCCGGCTCTTTCGGCGACGGCGGCGAAACTGCTTCTCCATCCACTGCTGGTGGTGGGCCTATTCATGATCTTTCGGACGGCAACGCTACCGACCGATATCTGGTACAAGGCGCTCGTCTTTACAGCTGCGGGGCCGGCTGGTGCCATGCCATTTGCCCTTGCTTTGCAATTCGGCGTCGACACATCACGCATCGTTCGAGCCATCATCTATTCGACTGTAATTTCCCTTATAACTCTGGC
>JBCDCU010000431.1:0-2696 GCA_039181265.1 Pseudomonadota bacterium
ACATTCAGCGCTGGCGAGGCGGATCAGATCTTCTGTGAGGTCCTGTGGGCGCGTCAGCGTTTCCTTGTTTTCTCCGGGCATAGCGCGTGCTCGCAACTGGGTGGCGACAGGGCCGGGATCGAAGAGCGTTGTGCAGACCCTCGTGTGAGCGCTCTCCTTGGCATAGGTCAACGCAAGTGTATTGAGGGCGGCCTTGGTTGCTGCGTATGCCCCCCAAAAAGGCCGGGCCTCGAAACTCTCTGCGGCGGTCATAAAGATTACGCGCCCAGCGTCGGACTGGCGCAACAACGGATCGAGGGAGCGGAGCAAGCGCCAATTCGCAGTAATGTTCACAGCGACAAGGTCGTCAAAGGTTTGCGGCGCGTGGTGGCTGAGGGGTGCCAAATGTCCGAGGAGCCCTGCGTTGCCAACAAGTATGTCAAGCTTTCCCCAACGCTCGTAGATTGCTCCGCCCAGTCGGTCTATCCCCTCACCATCTTTTAAATCCAGGGGGACGAGGGTTGCTTCACCACCGCCTTCGCGGATCTCATCATCGAGTTCCTCAAGACCACCCTTTGTGCGTGCTATGGCGATGACATGCGCTCCGGCAAGTCCAAAAGCCTTTGCAGTCGCATATCCGATCCCGCGCGATGCACCGGTTACAACCGCAATGCGCCCCTGCAATGGCGATGTCACGTTCAACTTGCCTCCGAAAGCAGGGAGAGCTGGCGAACGGTTTCTGAATCGGCCTGGCGGTCTGTCAAAACGGTGGGATACTCGCCGGTAAAGCAGGCATCGCAATATTGCGGAATATTGTTATTGCGGCGGGCTTCTCCGAGCGCGCGATAAAGGCCGTCAATGGAGACGAAGGCGAGGCTGTCTGTGTTAATGAACGTGCGCATCTCGTCCTCTGTCATACGAGACGCCAGGAGCTTCCCTTTTTCCGGCGTATCCACGCCGTAATAACACGATGACATTGTGGGAGGACTTGCGACCCGCATGTGAACTTCCGACGCTCCGGCGTCACGAACCATCTGAACGATCTTGACCGATGTCGTTCCCCTGACGATTGAATCGTCGACCAGGACAACCCGCTTTCCCTCCAGCACATGCCGGTTGCCGTTATGTTTCAGGC
Organism: Pseudomonadota bacterium; assembly: GCA_039181265.1. Taxonomy (GTDB): domain Bacteria; phylum Pseudomonadota; class Alphaproteobacteria; order Rhizobiales; family JACESI01; genus JBCDCU01. The sequence goes on from JBCDCU010000431.1 coordinate 1,115, forward strand.
GCACGCCCATATGGCGGATTGAATCGGTCGGTTCAATGAAGGTCCGTCCGACATAGTGGTTGCGAATGATACCAAGATCGAAGGGGATACCGGCTTCCTGGGCAAAGCCTATGGCCGCAGGCGTTCCGGAATCGGGCACGGGCACGACCACATCGGCCTCGACGGGTGCTTCGCGTGCGAGTTCTGCTCCGATTTCCTTTCTGACATCATAGACCGAGCGGCCGGAAAACGCCGAATCGGGCCGCGCGAAATAGACATATTCAAAAATGCAGAACCGGTTTCCCTGACTTGCGAAGGGCCGCAGGCTTTTAAGCCCTTCATCTGAGATCACGACCATTTCGCCGGGCTCGACCGCACGAATGTATCGGGCGCCGATAATATCCAGGGCGCACGTCTCAGACGTCAGGATATGCGCGCCATCAAGGGCTCCAAGAATGAGTGGGCGAATGCCGAGGGGGTCACGACATCCAATCATCTTGTTGCGGCTGATCGCAACAAGAGAATAGGCGCCTTCCACCTGGCGCAGGGCATCCACGAAGCGATCGACGAGCGGACCTTCCTTGGAGGTTGCGATCAGGTGGAGAATTGTCTCCGTGTCGGATGTTGACTGAAAGATCGCCCCTTGGTTCTGCAGTTGTTTTTGCAGCGTCAGTGCATTCGTGAGATTGCCATTGTGGGCGATTGCGAAACCGCCGCCTGCAAATTCTGCAAATAGCGGCTGAATGTTTCGAACGCCGGCTCCGCCGGTTGTTGCATAGCGATTGTGGCCAATCGCTTTGTTTCCGGGCAGTCGGTCTATGATCCGCTTCTTGGAAAAGGAATCGCCTACTAGCCCTTCATGACGCTCCGAGCAAAACTGGTTTCCATCGAAGCTGACTATGCCTGATGCTTCCTGTCCGCGATGCTGAAGCGCATGCAAACCCAGAACGGTCAAAGCCGCCGCGTCTTCCTGGCCATAAATTCCGAAAACACCGCATTCCTCGCGGAAGGCGTCCAGTTCGGTCTCTGTTTTATCCATTTTGTGTCTCACGCAACGCCCGTCTGGCGATCAATTGCCCTGATTGTCAATCAGATTGTCGAGCCCTTGCCGGTCTTTCGTTCCATCATCCGGCTGTGGGGTTACATCGCTGGTGGTTCCGGTCAGTCTATCTTTGCCGAAGGATACCAGAGCTTCAACATCTTCGGGCAGGATTTCCGTAAGCGAGACTACCATTTGGTCTATGAACGGTTTTGAACGGGCATCTGCGATCCAGGCAGGCTGATTTTCCGGTTGAAACCAGTTGAAGAAACCCATGGCAATCACGATCAACAAGAGACCGCGTGCCGCTCCGAAGATGAAACCCAGCGTCCGGTCGAGCGCACCAATTGAAGAATCAATGATGAAATCGGAGATGCGCATTGTGATGAAGCTGACGATGATCAGCGTGAGCAGAAAGGTAATGCCGGTCGCCGTTATCTGCGCAATCAATTCGTTTTCAACATAGGTCTGGACAAAGGGCGTGAGAGGTTCGTCGTAAAGAAAGACATAGGCACCCGCTGCACCTGCTGCTGCCCAGGAACCGACCGACAGGACCTCGCGGGA
>JBCDCU010000432.1:0-2689 GCA_039181265.1 Pseudomonadota bacterium
CCGTAAAGGAACGGGATTTTGAATCCCGCGCGTCTACCAGTTCCGCCAGAGGGGCATCTTTGAAGAAGGGTCGGAGGTTATTTTGAACGCTCTAGCGCACGGCATACCAACCCGTCGAACCGGTGGCCGGATCATAGGCAAAGACTCTGTCCGGTCAAGGCGCAAGTCCCCTCCGTCTTCACCATTTTCGCAAACAATTAAAATTTGAGCCATTCCGCTCCTTAAGCTTTGTCGCCAAATCTGCTAACGGGTCGGCAGCTACAGGATGTCATCAACAAGAAGCCCCCAAGATTGGGGCGGGACACAGGAGAAAGCATTGGCGGAAGCTCACCTTGGCGACGAGCGAAAGGGCATTTTGCGACGCATGTACGATTGGGTGTTGCGGCTTGCTGGCACAAAGCACGCGACAAGCACGCTTGGCACCGTTTCGTTCGTTGAAAGTTCCTTTTTTCCAATCCCGCCAGATGTTCTGCTGATCCCGATGGTGCTTGCAAAGCGCCACAAATGGATTTTCTACGCCACGATCTGCACGCTCACATCTGTGCTCGGCGCTTTCCTCGGTTATGCGATTGGCGCGTTTCTTTACGAGAGCGTCGCAGAACCAATCCTGTCGTTTTACGGCAAGGTTGAAAAGTTCGATGAAATCCGCGGCTGGTACAATGAATATGGCGGCCTAGGGGTCCTTTTTGCGGCGGTCACACCGTTTCCCTACAAGGTCTTGACTATTTTTTCAGGCGTGACGGGCCTCGACTTCATTACCTTCACTGTCGTCAGCATTATCGGTCGCGGGATGCGCTTCTTCCTTGTGGCGTGGCTTGTATACGCTTTTGGGCAGCCGGTTCAGGCCTTTATCGAAAAACGCCTCGGTTTAACGCTGACCGTCGGAATGGTTTTGTTGATCGGCGGATTCCTTGCCGTTAAATTGCTCTTTTAGATGAGTGTGTAGCGCAAGAGCCCGGTATGATGAGCACCAAGACCACCGCGATCTTCATTGCCGCCTTTTCAGCGGCCGTGATTGCATCGGCATGGGGTTTTCAGGTGATCGGCGGCTATGAACCGTGCGGGCTCTGTCTTCAACAACGCCTTCCCTACTATTATGGCGTTCCTGTTGCAGCCCTTGCCGTTCTCGCCGCATCTGTCGCAGGTTGGCGCCGCTTCGTCCGCCCGCTTCTTTTTGTGACAGCCGGCATTTTCGCAATCAGCCTGTTCCTGGCAGCCCGTCATGCGGGCGTTGAATGGGATCTTTGGGATGGCCCGCCGTGCCCGTCGGCCGGCTATACCGGGATCGAGGGTGGAAAGTCGCTGCTCGACGTTATCCAGAACGCAAAGATCGGCTTTTGCGACGAGCCCCCCGTTCGTTTCCTAACCCTATCCTTTGCAGGGTGGAATGCGATTGCCTCGCTCATCCTGATGGCGGCGGCGCTTTATGGAGCGCTTCGCGGCTATGCTCTCATAGGTGCCGGAAAGACCGTCAGTCCTAACTCTTAGTGGCATTACTCGGCGGTGGCACGATCTTGATCGACGTGATCCGGTTTCGCACCTTTTTCAGAACCCGGAACCGTAATCCGTGGAACGTAAACTGCTGATTGCGTTCCGGGATCGCCCGCGCCTCGTGGATGACCAGCCCGGCAATTGTGGTTGCTTCATCGTCCGGAAGGCTCCAATCCATCGCACGGTTGATATCGCGGATAGGAACGCCGCCATCGACAATCAGTGAACCATCCATTTGCGGCTCAACACCTTTCAGATCGATGTCATGCTCGTCGGAAATGTCGCCGACAATCTCCTCAATAATGTCTTCAAGCGTTACAAGCCCTTCGACCTCGCCATATTCATCGACGACGATCGCGAGATGGGCCTGACGGCGAAGAAACTCATTGAGCTGTGCTTGAAGCGAAGTCGTGTCAGGCACAAACCAGGGCTTTTGAGACAGTGCTAAAAAATCGATTTTTTCCGGATCGTTTTTGGCATCTGCCAGAGCACGGAACAGCGACTTTGCATGCAGGATACCGACGATATTGTCGGAATCCCCTTCATAAAGCGGTAAGCGCGTATAGGGGCTTGAGAGAATCTCAGAAACGAGCTCCGCGGGGCTTGCCTGAACATCAATCGTCTGCATCTCCGTGCGGTGGATCATGACGTCGGCGACTTCCAATTCAGAAAGGTCAAGGACGCCGCCAAGTTGATCCTTATCGCTCTTCACCACCGCCCCTTCCTGGTGCATGAGGTCGAGCGTGCCGCGCAATTCGTCGGAACCGGACAGGACACTCTGATCGTCCTCGACATTGATGCCGAAACGAGACAGCAACCAGCGCACGAACTCGGTAATCACGGCTGTTACAGGGGCGAAGACGGTGACAATCACCCGCACAACCGGGGTGACGGCAAGTGCAAACCGGTCAGGATTGGCAATCGCCCAGGTCTTCGGCAGGACTTCGGCGAAGACGACGACAATTGCCGTCATCACAAGGGTCGCGATCGCAACACCCGCTTCGCCGAAGAGGCTCAAAAAGAGACTGGTCGCAAGGGCTGATGCCAGAATGTTGACGAGATTGTTGCCAAGCAGGAGCGCACCGATGAGGCGCTCGCGCACCCGTGTCAGCTCGCTCACCATCCCGGCGCGTTTGGCGGAACCATTGCCGGACTTTTCAAGCTGCAGCATACGTGCCCGGGAAACCGCGGTCAGTGC
>JBCDCU010000433.1:0-2687 GCA_039181265.1 Pseudomonadota bacterium
CCCGGACCGGCACAACTTACAGCTTGTTCGAAAGTGGGCGTGTCTTACTCGTAACCCCGATGGCCGTCAAGGGGGATTTCAAATTATTTGCGGGCAGGAAAGACGATCAAACGATTGTTATCCGAGAGCTTTGTCCTATCCCGCTCTGTGATCGACGAAATCGCAGTTCATGTATCAGCGGCTGCCCTAAAATGGGCTTCAAACTCCGAAAACGCCGCAACCGACCAATTGCCGCATATTCCACACAACGACGGGAATAACAGGCGGCGCATTGAACGGAAGCGGGAACAAAAAACGCGGGCTAAGCCCGCGTTTTAATGATTCATCATCAGCAAATAACTTTGCTTACTCGGCAGGCTCCGATTCGCTTGCTTCCCGCATGTCCTCAAGCATTGGACCCGCATCGATGAGAGCATCTTTGCGCTGCTCTTCAAGGATCAGATCATCCCGGCGACCAGCAACCTGGCGGATCTCATTCATGTGTCCGCCGGTACCGGCAGGAATGAGGCGTCCGACAATGACGTTCTCTTTGAGACCATCGAGCGTGTCGATCTTGCCGGCAACGGCAGCCTCGGTCAGAACGCGTGTCGTCTCCTGGAACGAAGCCGCGGAAATGAACGACCGCGTTTGCAGCGACGCTTTGGTGATGCCGAGAAGAACCGGCGTTCCTTGCGCTGGCGTCCGTGCTTCGTTGACAAGCCGCTCATTGGCCGCATCGAATTCGATCCGGTCAACCTGTTCATCTTTGAGATAATCCGAATCGCCCGGATCGGTGATCTCCACCTTCTGGAGCATCTGGCGCACGATCACTTCGATATGTTTGTCGTTGATCGTAACACCCTGCAACCGGTAGACCTCCTGGATCTCATTCACGAGATAAGCGGCAAGCGCTTCAACGCCCTTGATCGCCAGGATATCGTGCGGTGCTGGGTTGCCGTCGAGAATGTACTCGCCCTTCTCGATTGCGTCCCCTTCTTGCAGATGGAACGGCTTTCCTTTCGGAATAAGATATTCGACCGTTTCCGCACCTTCTTCATGCGGCTCGATCGCGATCCGACGCTTGTTCTTGTAATCTCGCCCGAACCGGATTGTTCCGTCGATCTCTGCAATGATCGCGTGATCCTTCGGACGACGCGCCTCGAAGAGTTCGGCAACACGTGGCAGACCACCTGTAATGTCCTTGGTCTTGGCGCTTTCAAGCGGGATCCTGGCAAGAACGTCACCAGCCTTCACTTCCGCGCCAAGGTCAACCGACAGGATGGCATCAACGGAAAGCAAGTAGCGTGCCTCAGAGCCGCGAGAGAGCTTCTCGATCGAACCATCGGGCTTGTTGATCACCATCGCAGGTTTCAGATCGGCGTTCCGCGTATTTGACCGCCAATCCGTGACAACACGTTTGGTGATACCGGTGCTTTCATCGGTCGATTCAGAGACCGATGCACCTTCCACGAGATCTTCAAAACCGATGATACCTTCGACTTCGGTAAGAATTGGACGCGTATACGGATCCCACTCAGCCATACGCTGGCCGGCTTTCACCTTGTCGCCTTCATCAACGAAGAGACGGGCACCATAAGTGATCTTGTGGGTCGCCCGCTCGGTGTCATCGCTGTCCAACACGACGATCGACATGTTACGGCCCATGACGATGAGCTTGCCTTCAGAGTCGCGAACCACGTTGCGGTTCTTGACTTTGATCGTGCCGTCGAAGTTCGATTCAAGGAACGAGGAATCGACCACCTGCGCCGTACCACCGACGTGGAACGTCCGCATGGTGAGCTGCGTGCCCGGCTCGCCGATCGATTGCGCCGCAATGACGCCGACCGCCTCGCCCATATTGACCGGTGTTCCGCGCGCGAGGTCACGACCGTAACAGGTCGCACACACGCCGATCTTGTTTTCACAGGTAAGCACAGAACGGATCTTGATCGATTGAACATTCGACGCCTCGATCGCCACGACATCGTTCTCAGAGATCATGTGACCTTTGGCGACGATCAACTCGCCGGTCGCCGGATCGTTCACATCTTCAAGCGTGACACGTCCAAGAACACGGCTACCGAGCGATGCAACAACCTGACCGGAATCCACGATCGGCTGCATTGTAAGACCGTTTTCCGAACCGCAATCATTGCTTGTAATGATGCAGTCCTGAGCAACGTCCACGAGGCGGCGAGTGAGGTAACCTGAGTTAGCCGTCTTCAACGCTGTATCGGCAAGACCCTTACGAGCACCGTGCGTGGAGTTGAAGTATTCCATCACGGTGAGCCCCTCCTTAAAGTTGGAGGTGATCGGTGTCTCGATGATGGACCCGTCCGGTTTCGCCATCAGTCCACGCATACCGGCAAGCTGACGCATCTGCTTTGGTGAACCACGGGCACCGGAATGGGCCATCATATAGACCGAGTTCATCGGCAACTGGCGACCGCTCTCGTCGTCGAACTTGACCGACTTGATTTCAGCCATCATTTCGTCGGCGATCTTGTCCGTACACTTCGCCCAGGCATCGACAACCTTGTTGTACTTCTCGCCCTGGGTGATGAGGCCGTCCTGAATTCGAGCAGCAATATCAGGACGGCCTCATCACCCAGGGCGAGAAGTACAACAAGGTTGTCGATGCCTGGGCGAAGTGTACGGACAAGATCGCCGACGAAATGATGGCTGAAATCAAGTCGGTCAAGTTCGAC
>JBCDCU010000434.1:0-2674 GCA_039181265.1 Pseudomonadota bacterium
CTGATTAACCTTGAAGAAGCGTTAATTGCGGTTGCGGTCTCGATAATCGAGTGTTGCTTGTGCCGCAGCAAGCCGGGCAATCGGGATCCTGAACGGGGAACAGGACACATAATCGAGCTGCAGATTCTCGCAAAAATGGATTGAGTCCGGATCACCACCGTGCTCGCCGCAAATCCCCACCTCGAGATTCGGATTGGCTTCGCGCCCGCGGACCGTTGCAAGTTCAATGACCGCTCCGACACCATCCTCATCAATGGTCACGAAGGGATCGTGCTCCATTAGACCGAGCTTCTCATAGGTTGTGAGAAAGGCAACCGCATCGTCGCGAGAGATACCGAAGGTCGTCTGGGTGAGGTCGTTGGTTCCGAAAGAAAAGAAGTCCGCTTCAGCGGCGATCCGTTCGGCGATGACAGCCGCACGCGGCAGTTCGATCATGGATCCGACTTTATAGTGAAGCGTGAAATCGAGTTCATGTTCGACAGTTTGGGCGGCATCATCGATCAAACGGGAGATCGCGATGAACTCCCGGCTCATCGCAACAAGCGGCACCATGATTTCGGGCTTGATATCGATCTCGTGGCGGCGGCTCACTTCGATTGTTGCTTCAAAGACGACCTGAACCAGGGTCTTCGCCAGTTCGGGATTGCAAATGAGAAGGCGGCAGCCGCGATTGCCCAGCATCGGATTGGTTTCAGACAATTCGTCGATATTAAAGGCAAGGTCCGTCGCATCTATACCGAGGTTTGACGCAAGGTTCGCGATATCAGCGTGCTCCTTCGGCAGGAACTCGTGGAGCGGCGGATCAAACAGGCGGATTGTTACCGGCCGGTCGAGCATGACTTCGAAGAGATTGATGAAATCTTCGCGCAGTAACGGAACGAGACGCTCAACTTCAGACTCCCTTATGGATTGATCGTTCGCCATTATGATCCGCCGCATTGAACTAAGACGTTGCGGTTCGAACATCATGTGCTCGGTGCGGCACAAGCCAATGCCTTCTGCGCCAAAACGGATCGCAAGTGCTGCATCGTTTGGACTTTCGACATTGGTCAGTACTTTCATGCGCCGAAAATCGTCGGCCCAGGATAGAAGGGTAGACAGGTCACCGGACATTTCGGAGGGCGACAGCGCGAGCTTTCCTTCATAAATCGCACCTTCGGATCCATCGACGGTGAGATGGTCACCCTCGGCGAAGCTGCGCCCCTCGATCTCGACCCTTTTGCCTTCAGCGTCGAACTTCACCCCGGAAACGCTGACGATGCAGGGTTTGCCGGTGCCACGCGCAATCACCGCTGCATGGCTGGTCAAACCGCCTTTCGACGTGACGATCGCAGAGGACGATTGCATTCCACGAATATCTTCCGGTGACGTCTCGCTGCAAACGAGGATCACGTCCCAGCCTTTCGATTTCAGTGCTTCAGCAGAACTTGCGGAAAACACGATCCGTCCCGTGGCAGCGCCCGGAGATGCAGCCAAGCCAGTCGACAGAAGGCGTTTTTCCTGTCCTCTGTCGAGGCTCGCGTGGAGGATATCGATGAGTTTCGCCGGATTGATCCGCCGCACCGCATCTTCCTTCGATATCGCTCCGGCCTCCACCATTTCAACGGCAAAGGTAACTTCCGCGGCAGTGGTCAGACTGAGCGGAGTTCCATCAATTACGAACGCCTTTTTGTCCGAGATGATGAAGTCGAGCCGCTCTGCGCGCGCACTTCTGGTTTCCCAGGTCTCAGCCTGCGCGATTAGATCTTTTACGATGGCCTTACGGGTCATCTTGGACAGATCCTTCGCCGGCGCTTCACCATTGAGGAAATATTCGCCGTGGACTTTGCGCTCCCCCGACTTGTCGCACCGGATCGCGATCCATCCCGATGAAACCTCATCGGCGTCTTCCCAAGGAACGTTCACTTGAATCAGGACGCCAATGCCTCCAGCATCACCGATCTCGTAGAGTTGGCGATAGGTTTGTGCGCGCGGTTTGTACCAGGATTGCCAGACCGCACGCACCGCAAGTATCAACTGCTCTGATGGAGACAACGGGATCTTGCCCTCCGTCTCCCTGACAGCTATTTCGCGGTAAATCGGATAAAGCTCGCGCCAGACGACCGGGCCCTCTTCCTCAGCCTCTTCCAGTTTTTCGTCGAAGAGGAATTCATCGACATTGAAGATGTGTGAGGAGAGTTCCCGCAGCGTATGCGCGAGATCGCGACAGGCCGCTTCCTTCTGGTTTTCATCTTCCAGGAGATCGATTGCTTCCTCTGTCCATCCGACTGTGATGACCGGAACACCCAGCCCCCCCTGCGGATGAGCCGGACTCAGACGGACTGCCAGGATCAAAGGGTCGTCTTTATCGCCAAGCCATTGGTGGGTTGTACGCTGAAGACCGCGAACGCCTCTGGAAATATCAACCTGAAAAGAGACCGATACTTCTCCGTCCTCAGTCAACGCTTTTCGGCATGCCGAAATCGGCAAAGCAATCGATGGCGGAACGCTCAGCCCGCAATGGGCCATTGCGGCAAGACGGGCTGCTTTCGAGCCGTAACTGTCAATATCGAGGCGGGCAGCCCTTGATCCGCCATGACCAAAACCGACAACTTCGTCAGACACTTCAGCCCCGCTATTCAAGAAAGAAGGCAGAAAAAACCTGGAATACGAGCCTGCGTACGTCATCGTCCCA
>JBCDCU010000435.1:0-2663 GCA_039181265.1 Pseudomonadota bacterium
CAGACGATCACGCTGGACTGTACCTATGCTGCTGCAAAAGGTGCTGGCGGCATGAAAGCCGCCCTCGACCGGATCCGCGCTGAAGCCGAAAAAGCAGTCCGCGAAGGAAGCAACATTATCATCCTGTCGGACCGCCTGATCGGACCACAGCGCATTGCGATACCGTCGCTTCTTTTCACGGCAGCCGTCCACCACCATTTGATCCGCTGCGGACTGCGTACATCCGTTGGCCTTGTCGTCGAGACAGGAGAAGCCCGCGAAGTTCATCATTTCTGCGCGCTTGCAGGGTATGGCGCCGAAGCGATCAATCCGTATCTTGCCTTCGAAACGCTTGCCGAAATGCACAAGCAGCTCGATTTTCCCGAAGAGGTGGATGATCAGGAAGTTGTCGAGCGCTACATCAAGTCGATCGACAAGGGTATTTTGAAGGTGATGTCCAAAATGGGCATCTCAACCTACCAATCCTATTGCGGTGCACAGATTTTCGATGCCGTTGGCCTCTCATCTGACTTCGTCAAGGAGTATTTCACAGGCACCGCCACAACGATTGAAGGCGTTGGCCTCGAGGAGGTCGCACAGGAAACCGTGATCCGTCATAAAGCCGCCTTCGGCAATGTGGAGATCCTGAAAAACGCACTCGATGTCGGCGGCGAATATGCCTTCCGCCAGCGCGGCGAAGATCATGTCTGGACACCGAGCGCCGTCACCAATCTTCAACATGCGGTCCGGCAGAATTCGCACGACAAATACGAGACCTATGCAGCAGAGGTGAATGGCGAGAACGCGGCACTGAAAACGATCCGCAGCTTGTTCAAGATCAATACTGCGGAAGACGTTGGTCTTGCGCCCGTGCCGCTCGAAGAAGTTGAGCCCGCCTCGGATATCGTCAAACGGTTTTCGACCGGCGCCATGTCCTTTGGATCGATTTCGCGCGAGGCCCACACTACGCTTGCCCGCGCCATGAACCGGATCGGTGGCAAGTCGAACACAGGTGAAGGTGGCGAAGAACGGGACCGTTACGAAGAACTGCCAGACGGATCGCCAAACCCGGAACGCTCGGCGATCAAACAGGTGGCCTCGGGCAGATTCGGTGTGACGACCGAATACCTCGTCAACTCCGACATGATCCAAATTAAGGTCGCGCAAGGCGCTAAGCCTGGCGAAGGGGGGCAGCTTCCAGGGCACAAAGTGGATGCGCTGATTGCCAAAACCCGCCATTCAACACCAGGTGTCGGCCTGATCTCACCACCGCCTCACCATGACATTTACTCAATCGAAGATCTCGCCCAGCTGATCTTCGATTTGAAGAACGTCAATCCGGTGGCTGATATCTCTGTGAAGCTCGTGTCTGAAGTCGGCGTTGGAACCGTTGCGGCGGGTGTTGCGAAAGCGCGCGCCGATCATATTACGATCGCAGGCTTTGACGGCGGAACGGGTGCGTCCCCCCTCACCTCGCTGAAGCATGCCGGATCAGCCTGGGAGATGGGCCTTTCCGAAACCCACCAAACCCTCGTCCTGAACGGCCTTCGCTCGCGCATTGCGCTTCAGGTTGATGGCGGACTTCGCACAGGACGCGATGTGGTGATCGGGGCCCTTCTTGGAGCGGACGAGTTTGGCTTCTCAACGGCACCATTGATTGCTGCCGGGTGCCTGATGATGCGCAAATGCCATCTCAATACATGCCCGGTCGGAATTGCCACCCAAGATCCGGAACTTCGCCGCCGCTTCAAGGGAACGCCGGAACACGTCATCAACTACTTCTTCTTTGTTGCGGAAGACGTCCGCCAGATCATGGCCTCGCTCGGATACCGTACGTTCGATGAGATGATCGGCCAGACGGACCGGCTCGACAAGCGGGCTATGATTGACCATTGGAAAGCGAAGGGCCTCGACTTCACCGGTATCTTCCACAAGGTCGACGCGCCAGCAGAAGAAATCTACTGGACCAAACGTCAGGATCACCCGATCGTCGACATTCTGGACCGCAAGCTCATCGCTGAAGCGAAACCAGCACTTGAAGAGAGAACACCGGTGAAAATCGAGACGGCGATCGGCAACGTCGACCGATCCACTGGTGCCATGCTCTCCGGCGAAGTCGCAAAGCATCACGGCCATGAAGGCCTGCCGGAAGACACGATCGACGTAACCCTAACGGGCACTGCCGGTCAGGCCTTCGGCGCCTTTCTTGCCCAGGGCGTGACTTTCACGCTTGTGGGCGACGCCAACGATTATGTCGGCAAAGGCATTTCCGGCGGGAAGATTGTGATCAGACCCGCAGACGACAGTCCGATTGTCGCTGAAGACTCGATCATCGTCGGTAACACGGTTCTTTATGGAGCGATTTCCGGCGAATGTTATTTCCGCGGTGTGGCGGGCGAACGCTTCGCTGTTCGCAATTCCGGCGCAATCGCCGTGGTCGAAGGCTGCGGCGACCATGGCTGCGAATACATGACTGGTGGTGTCGTCGTTGTGATCGGTCAAACAGGCCGCAATTTCGCAGCCGGTATGTCAGGTGGCGTTGCCTATGTGCTCGACGAGGATAAAACCTTCGCCCAGCGCTGCAACCTTGCCATGGTCGATCTCGAACCCGTTCCGGAAGAAGACGACATTCTGGAAAAAGTTCACCACCATGGCGGCGATCTGATGCATAAGGGCCGCGTGGA
>JBCDCU010000436.1:0-2660 GCA_039181265.1 Pseudomonadota bacterium
AGAAAATCCGTGCGCCCTCGCTCAAGAAAGTGGAGGTATCGCGCGTGGTAGACCACGCCTGAAAAATCCGTGTCCTCGAAATAAACCCTGAGCGTCAGGCGATGGCCATCCTCATCCAGGACACCGGAAAGAAGGGCTTCTTGGTCATCGTACTTGGTCAAAACATACCATGCTTTAAACTAGCCGTGCATTTCAGCTTTCGTTGCCTACGTGAAGAACGAAACGATAGGTTGATCACTTTTCGGATGCAACAATCACGATTGACTGGCGACCTGGCAGAAAGCGACGCCGGAGCCCTGCTAAGTGTTGACACAATCTAGCAAACCGATAGGTTGGATTTCGTCGAGGAGAGTCCCGAGAAGGGTTCTGAGAGGCGGTTGAGAACCGGTTTCCGGCATTTGGTTTTTGCTTTCGGCACGTGCCGATATTTGACCAAACAATGCCAGAAATATGGTCACCATCGCGATCCTTACGACCTGATCCAGGTGATGCTGGCGAAGGCACGATTGACCGGCGATTAGACCCCGCACATGGCAACGCGCTTCCTGTATCCCTGATAAGAGCGGATAACAGTTAAGCGGGCGAAGGGTCATTGCGGCGATGCTTGGAAAGAGCGTCAAGATAATCGGAGCAGGTGTAGCAGGTCTGGCGGTTGCCGCTGAACTCGTCGAACACGGTTATGATGTCCGCATTTTCGATCTCGGCAGTGAGATCGGAGACAATGCCTGTTCGTGGTATGCGGGCGGGATGCTCGCTCCCTGGTGTGAGCTTGAAAGCGCAGAAGAACCGGTTGCAAGGCTTGGAAGCGAGGCCGCGGATTGGTGGGCAGAACGCATTGAGGGCGTCAATCGGCTTGGAAGCCTCGTGGTTGCCCCGCCGAGGGACAGCGGCGATTTGAAACGCTTCGCGCGGCGAACTGATCGTTTCGAATGGGTCGATGAAGAAAAAATCGCGACCCTTGAGCCAGCACTTGCAGGTCAATTCCGCAAAGGTCTCTTCTTTGGCAGCGAAGCGCATCTCAATCCGCGGGATGCCATGATTGAGCTTGCGGCTTATCTTCGCAACGAAGGCGCGACATTCCATTTTGAAACCGACGGGTATCGTACGCGGCCAACCGATATCACGATTGACGCAAGAGGTTTTGCAGCACGCGACCGCCTCTCCGGTCTGCGGGGTGTCAAGGGTGAGATGCTGGTCATTAAAAGCAATGAAATCCAGCTTTCCAGGCCCGTCCGCATGCTTCACCCTCGCATCCCGAGCTACATTGTACCGCGCGAGGACGGTCACTTCATGGTCGGCGCGACGATGATTGAAAGCGGCGAACGCGGCAACATAACCGCCCGTTCCATGATTGAACTCCTGTCAGCCGCCTTTGCCCTTCATCCGGCATTCGGTGAAGCGGAAATCATTGAAATCGGAACCGATGTCCGCCCGGCCTATGCGGACAACCTGCCGAGGATCATTGAGGAAGACGGAATTATCTACGTGAACGGTCTTTACCGCCACGGATTTCTGCTGGCTCCAGCCCTTGCCCGTATGACGCGCGAGGTCGTCAATCGGGAAGCTTTTCCGGAGTTCTTTCAATTACCGATGAGAGAGGATGATGACATTGATCGTAAACGGTCAAAAGCGTGACTGCACAAGCCGGACCCTTGCGGCGCTCCTTGATGAATTGCGCTATGGCGATGCGATTGTTGCAACAGCGGTCAACGGCGACTTTGTTGCAGCCGACGCCCGCGCGAAGACCCCGGTCAGTGCAGGTGACCGGATCGAGATTCTCGCTCCTATGAAAGGTGGGTGAAATGCTGACCCTTTACGGAGAGACACTTGAAAGCAGATTGATGCTCGGCACTTCGCTTTATCCGTCACCTGCCATCATGAGCGAAGCAATACGCGAAAGCGGCGCTGAGATCGTCACCGTATCGCTACGCCGGGAATCTGGCCTTGACCGCGCCGGACAGGATTTCTGGCAATTGATCCGGGCACTTGACGTTCGGGTCCTGCCAAACACGGCTGGATGTCATTCGGCCAAGGAAGCGATTACCACGGCGATGATGGCGCGCGAGGTATTCGACACCCGCTGGATCAAGCTCGAAGTGATTGGCGAAGCGGACACGCTCCAGCCGGATGTCTTCGGCCTTGTTGAAGCGGCAAGAGAGTTATCGTCCCAGGGGTTTCAGGTCTTTCCATATACAACAGACGATCTCGTCGTTGCCGAACGCCTTCTTGAAGCAGGTTGCGAAGTCCTGATGCCTTGGGGTGCGCCGATCGGGTCCGGCCGCGGCCTCAACGACCGCTTTGCGCTGAGAGCGATGCGCGCACATTTCCCGGATGTGCCACTCGTAATTGATGCTGGTCTTGGCCTGCCGTCGCACGCAGCTGATGCCATGGAACTCGGTTATGACGCCGTTCTTCTCAATACCGCCATCGCGAAGGCTGGAGATCCGGTCTTGATGGCAAAGGCCTTCGCAACCGCACTCGACGCTGGCCGCATGGCGTTTGAAGCTGATCCGATGGAGCCCCGCGATATGGCAGCGCCATCAACACCGGTCCTCGGCAAAGCGCAATTCTGATCTGTCACGAAGCCACCCTATGACACTTGATCCTTTTTATCCGATTGTAGACACAGCCGCGTGGCTTGATCGCCTTCTCCCCCTAGG
>JBCDCU010000437.1:0-2646 GCA_039181265.1 Pseudomonadota bacterium
CATGGATGCATGTCCTCCTTCCAGCCAAGCTTGAACGCTCACAATTGACTTCACCGAAAAATGCGACGGACAAAGAAAAACTCGATCGAAAGAAGCTCCCGAAATCGGCCTTCCTCAACATCCTTGGAAGTCTTCGGCGGGCGGTCGAAAAGATCGAACCCAGGCGCAAGAAGACGGTTTGGTCCGGCTACGCCAATGACAACAGCTATTCAGACAAAACCCGGGAAGAGAAGCACGCCTTTGTCGGCGACTTTGTCAAAAGAACAAGTCCGAACGTCCTAATCGATCTTGGCTGCAACGATGGAGAATATTCTTTCCTGTCGTGCGAAAACGGCGCTGGTCATGTGGTGGGTTTCGAACTCGACCGCGAAGCGACGGACAGGGCATTCACCCAGTCCCACGCAAAGAAGGCCCCTTACCTTCCGCTTATCGTCGACATTGCCAATCCGTCGCCATCGCAAGGCTGGCTGAATCAGGAACGCACAACCCTCAAGTCACGCCTCAAATCGGATGCCCTGATCGCACTTGCCGTCATCCACCATCTGGTCATCGGCCGTAACTTGCCGATCCGGCAAGTCGTGGAAGAATTGATGGCACTTGCGCCAAAAGGTGTGATTGAGTTCGTGCCTAAGGGCGATCCTATGGTCGATCTTATGTTGCTCAACCGCGAGGACATTTTCCCCGACTATACGTTTGAAACCTTCAAGTCTGCGATCGAAGCCAACGGTGTCATCAAAAGGCAGATGAAGCTTTCAGACTCCACCAGAACGTTCATCGAATATGCAAGATAAGCGACGCTTCAAAAACGACTATTTTCTGTTTTGCATCGCTCTCGGCGGGATCATCTTCCCCGTCCTTTTCTACAGCGGATACAAGGTACACAACACCGAAACCCTTGTCATTGGCATCGTTTTTTTGGTCGTAACTCTTGCAGTAACCTATGTTTGCAGGGCGTACGACCATTTGTTTCTAGCGCTCTTATTATCGCTAAATATCGCGATCTTCTATCTCCCGCCCAACAACCTTTCTATTTGGATTTTTCTGTTTTTGGCGCTTTATGCGCTGGGTAAGTTCAAGAAAGATGTTCTGATTGTCGCTGTTTTATGTGTATCCGCATCAGGTCTCTTAGCTGCTCCTTTTGTGCACACGCGATTTGTTCACGAGAGCCTGGAGGGCGGGCAAAAAGCCGTGTCCGACAAGCCATCCGTCATCCATATCGTCCTTGATGAATATATCGGCACGGATGAACTGCCTCGGGATATTTTTAGTGATGCCGAAGTTGAGGCGCTTGGCCGGTTCTATGAAGAAAGAGGATTTGCAAGGTTCCAGAAGTCTTTCAGTTCGTTCTCGGAAACGCAAAAATCCCTCGCTCAGGTGTTCAACCCGGATGCGCGCGATATCGACGGCTATTTAAGCGCCTCGCCATCTAACAGAGGATTTTCGCTGAAGCGCTCCGAGATACTTAGTGACCTATCGGCTGGACGGCACTTTCAAGCGATGTCCGACTATCTCTATTTCGACGGCATGATCGGCAACGGCCTCGAAAACTATACTCTAACAAACTTCAATACGAGTGTTCCGTTTGGACTTCAGGAAAGGTTCAATCTCCCGCTTCTCCAAAGAGTGCACCACGCAATAGCAATCTCATACGGCTGGGTCTTCAACACGCAGGAGGTTGGTGTCATCAAGGCGTTCATCCGGACCTTTGCCAAACTCACACCGGGCTCTTTCAACGCTCTTGATTCATCCGGAATTGTTTCCACGCTTGGAAGCATGGTTATGCTCGATGAGATCATCGAGGAGACAATCCCGAAGCTGGGCCGCGGACACTATCTATACGCTCATCTTCTCTTGCCGCATTACCCTTATACGTTTGACCGGAACTGCGACGTGCTTGCGGCAGGCGACTGGAGCTCACGCCGCCCGATGTTCTCCAAGCAGACGGTAGAAACGAGACGGGAGAATTATCGCCTCTATTACGAGCAATTGCTCTGCGTTCACCGAAAAATTGACGCGCTGATCTCAGCGATAGATGCAAACCCGAAACTCCATGACACAACGATCATTATCCATGGCGATCACGGACCGCGCATCGGCTTCTGGCCGCAGGATATCACAGAAGAGGTCAGGGCATCCGGCTACACTCAAAGCCGGTATTTAAAGGATTTTCTGTCGACCTCCTTTGCTGTCCGATTGCCCGACGGTAAAGCGCAAACGTTTTCCAACCCGATCGGCATCCATCAGATCTATCAGAAGCTTTATCAGGCGGATTTTCAACACCTTGACGTGGACGATGTGACGCCACCGGAAATCGCCGTGGAAATCTTTCCCGAACTGAGCGCCTCTCTGCAATAACCGTTTTTTTTGGGCCAAGCATTGCCGGAGACATCGCGCCTACCCGGAGCGTTTTCGACGACCAGACCCAAGACCTATTCGCTTGCAACACGAGGCGGCATACTTAGGCACGAACCGGATAATCTTCCTCTCTTTCCCCAAAAGCCTGCCGCGCCAAAGCGACCAGGACAAGCATGATCCACTTGCTCGCAATCAGCTCAAGGGCACGGCGGACCAAGCAGTCTGCATCAAAAACGCTCGGGGTGTTGTTGGTTTCGATCATGGGGGGCTCGACAGGCACCAAAAGGTGCG
>JBCDCU010000438.1:0-2621 GCA_039181265.1 Pseudomonadota bacterium
ATGCAACCCTGCTTCCGTTAGGGTTAAGAACTGGATTTTGGCAATCGCCGTAGTGGCGGGGATATTTCATGGCACAAGTGCTGCGCCGCGGCGTCGTGCGGCTGGAACTAACCACAAAATTGACGCTTGCCATATTGGCGCTTGCGAGTGGTGTTTACACCTATCTCGGTGTCCGCGGACTGCTTGAGGGATCCGGTGCGACCGTCTTTTTCGGCGCCATTGTTTATTCGACGGCTGTCTCCGTCGGAATTTACGCTTTTTGGTCTTATCTCATTCAATTTGCTCCCCATGTGCGCGATGGCGGGACCCGAAGATTGCTGATCTTCGGGATGCTGGTCGGCAGTGCAATGATCGTTGCCATGTCATCCTGGTTGAATGCCGCCGCTCTTGCGGGGGGCGCCGCACTGGAACAGCATCTCGCCAACACGACAGAGGATTATCAGGAGCGCCTCAACAAAGCACACAATAACGCTTTGGCCGCACAGGGGCTCTTGCCTGACATAGAGCTTGCGTCAGACCGTTTTCAGCGCCTCGCCGTTGAAGAAGAAGCGAGCGGATCGCTTACAGGGACATCGGGCAGCGGAACCGTCGTGCAGCTCCTGCGACAGATGTCCTCACAGCTCTCGGATCTCGGCGACGAGGTGAAAACCGCGAGAATGGCAACGGATTCCCTTTATGAACAAGGTGGTCGCAGACTGGGTCAAATGCGCAAGATCGTTTCGAGCGTTGGTCCAATTGAAAGCCGGTCCATTGCATTTGCGGAAGAAGCCGTCGCGCTGGCCGGGATCATCACGGCCCTCCAGCAAACATCGATTGCTCCCTCAGTGAAAAGGGCTGCCGAAGATCTCGCAAGCACTTTTGTTGCCCCGGTTGCCGATGGACGCGACGCCGACCTTCAAGATCGTCAACGCGCTGTGGTTAGCCGTGTCGAGGAGGCGATAAACGCGCAATCCGTCGCACTTTCCAGGGCTGCCGACGAAATACTCGCACGCGACGAGGTCAAACCGTTGCGTTTCAAGCCGCTATCGACGCCCGAAGCCGTATTGCTCTATGCCGAGGACTTTCTGCCGAGCTGGGCGGGCGCGATTTCAATCGACCTCCTTCCTGCGGTCCTCATTCTCATTTTGTGTGGCGTTCAGGCTTCGATCCGTCGCGAGGAGGGCCACGATCTCGACGAATATCACGTAACGGTTGCCGAACTTTCCCGCGCCCTCAAGCTCTACGAAGCTCTTACCCCGCAACAGGCCGAAGCGCTGCGCAATGCAGCGGACCGCACGCGTGAGGAGGACGCACCGGCGGGCGTAACGCCGTTCAAGACCGTTAAGCCAGGCGATGGTACTGGAGTGAACTGACATGCTGCGTCCTTTACCTCCTGACCCCCATGATGATTCCCGGTCCTCAAGCGGCGATGAACTGGTCCTCACCTTCCTTTTCGGCGTTCTGCTCGCAGGCGTGCTTGGTGTTCTCGTTCTCGATTTTCGCGCATTGATGGGGCGAAGCATCGATTTTGATATTCCATTCTTGCGTACGACCGACATCACCGCACCTATCGCCCCTGCCCGCCAGAATGATCAAATTCGCAGATATTCACCACAGGTGCGGGTTGATTTCGGTCCGAATGGACGAACAAACCTGCCCGGCGTTTCCGGCAATCCTGACGTTCTTTTGAGCGGTTCAATGACCTTTCATGACGCTGGCGATGGCGTTGCCAGCGCGGTTGGCCTCATTGATGAAGGAACGCATGAACGCTTTCTCGCTTTTCTCCAGACCCATCGTGGGGACGATACAGTTAGAACACTTTACCTTCACTCTCCAGGTGGATCGGTTCGGGATGCGATCGACATGGCTCGACACATTCGGGAGTCCCGGATTTCAACCGTGATTGCACAGCACGGCTATTGTGCCTCCTCCTGTCCTTTGGTGCTCTCCGGTGGCTTCGAGCGATCCATAGAAACGCCTGCCGCCCTCGGCGTTCATCAGGTGTTTGCAAGCGACACCGCGATCGGCACTTTGCAAGAGGGTATTGCAAACGCCCAGGCCGTGTCGGCGGAAGCGCAGATGCTGCTTGTTGATATGGGCGTAGACCCCCGAGCGTGGATCGAAGCAATGGCGACACCGAAAGACCGGCTCTATCTTTTCACCGAGCAGGAAATCGAAGACTTTGGCTGGACAACATCCGATCGCTGATCCGATGTGAAGAGACAACGCTTTTCTCGATGAATGGAAAGATGAAAGACCATGGTTGATCGGGATGTGTTCCGTATTGCTGTTTTCGAAGGCGATGGTATCGGCCCCGAAATCATGTCTCCGGCGATAAAACTCCTTGACCAGGTTTGCGAACGTGCCGGTGGCGTCGCGCTTGAGTATGAGTACCTCGATGCTGGCGCGCTGCATTATCAAAAAACGGGCGAGGCGCTGCCACGACACTCGATCGAAAGGGCAAAATCCGCCGATGCGGTTTTCCTTTCCGCGATGGGCCTCCCTCATATTCGAAAACCCGATGGCACGGAAATCACACCGCAAATCCAGATGCGGTTTGAACTCGACCTTTACGCTGGCGTTCGTCCCGTCAGGATTTTCGAAGGCCAACCGACACCGCTGGCTGATCCCAGAGCCATCGA
>JBCDCU010000439.1:0-2616 GCA_039181265.1 Pseudomonadota bacterium
GAGATACTCCATCATCTCCTTTTCATCCATGACGTTTTGCGTCCGGATCATCTGATGGAGGATGGCTTCTTTCTTGGAGACGGCGGGAGCAAACGGTGCCGGTTGCGGCCAGCCGGGTATCATGGCGGCGTTAAAGCCGACCATGGACATGAGCGTGCCAGCTTTTCCGTCTGCGTGAGCAATCCCTCTCATGAAATCCGCGAAATCGGCGGACCGGGCAGGATCCATCAGGCGCACTCCGTCAAGCGAAGCGACTTGAATTCCCGATTGCGATGCAGCGAGTGCGCCGATCTGATTGGCACTAACCGCATTGAGATTGCCATTTGTCGCAACGCCTGCAGTTGCAAGCCTTCCTGCACCATCGGGGCCCTGCCCTGCCGGATTGACCAGTGCATCGCGTCCGAGACTTCCGGCAAGCGCACCGGCTCCGGCCGACCCGGCGATCCCGTTACCGTTGATTGCGCTTTGCAAATTGGCAATGGCTCGCGAAAGCTGATCGCGCGCCGAGAGACTGCTGTCAGCGCCTAGAGACCCACGGATAAATCCGTCACCAGCCATGGGATCGCCGCCACCGGATTGATCGATAAGACTTCCGAGTGCGATTGCGAGCGCTTCAGCCCGACCGGAAAGCGAGCCTGTTCCAGGGGTCGTGAGCGTTGTAAGCGATCCGGCAATATCGTTGAGGCTGGTTGGTTGAGCACGCGTAAGGCCAGCCGCCATTAGAGGGTCTGCGGTCCCTCCCCTTGCTGCATTTACAAGGGATGTCGCAGCTTCAGAGAGAAGGCCCGCTTGTGCCGGCGAGACTTGCGCGCGCGATTGGGCTCCGTCTGGTGCCCCGGCTTGCCGTGCAGTCGCTGTCCCCTCTGGTACTGCTGACTGAGGACGCGTCTGCCCTTCGACATAAATGTTCTTAGAGATAAGGAGCGCATTCTCGCTATCTGCAAGACTGTTGACGAGCCTTGTCAGATCCGAAAGGGAAATTGGAGGAGAGGCAACGCCGCTAACCATTTTTCCTCATTGAGAGCGCGGTTCTAAAGGGCTCCAAAGCGTCACCCAGTTTCTCTTTTTCCGCTTCACTCGCCTTTTCATCGAAGAGGGAAAGCGCTTCTTTGGCAGCCTCCCACTCTTCGGTTCTGATCAGGATCTCAAGACGATGAAAGTGGGGGACGGCGGCCTCCGGAGCGACTTTTGCTGCCGTTCCGAACGCTGCAAGTGCCGCATCTTGCAAGCCTCTGGCGCGCAGGCAAATGCCGTAACCAAGCCAGTGATCGACCCCTTTCGGCGCCAGCGAACAGAGGACTCGGAAAAGCTGTTCCGCGCGGTCTAATTGGCCGATGACAAACTGCCGGTGCGCGCTTGCGTAAAGGTTTTCGATCATTGCATCGGAAACACCGAGTGCCCCTGCGACCGATCCGGTTTCCGAGATCTTTTCGAAAATCTTCCGGCCGTCGATACCCAGTTTCTCAGTGCCCCGCGCAAAGACTTCGCCCATGAGGGCAATCTGCTCCTCGCTCATGGAAAGATTTTCGGCGAGTTTGCCGGGTGTGCTCTGCGAGTCCGACATCACTGATTACGAGCAGCCAATTGCTGGTGAAGTCTTTCAGCCGCAGCGTAGATATCGGAATTGCCCGCGTCGCGCGCAAAACTCATCGCGTCGACCACATCTTCGAAAGCTTCATCATAGGCTTCAAGGCCAAGGCAGGCTGCAGCGGAAAAGTAGTATCCGCGTTCATCTTTTGGTGCGAGCGCGACCATTGCGGATGCTGCATTGAGCGCCAGTGTGTACTCCTGAATCTGAAGAGCGCAATTGGCGAGGCCTGCTTGATGCTCCACTTCCATCGGCGAACACAAAACAATCATGGAATAGAGTTCAAATGCTTTAAACGGGTCGCCTGAGTTAAGACGCGTATTGGCAACAGCCAGGGCGGTTTCAAGCTCGTTCTTCCCAAGCCCAAGCCGCTTACCCATACCACCGCTAGCAAGGTCTTGTGCTATGTCTTCAAGAGACCTTTCTGCATCGGGTTTTACTTCCAAGTCCATCAACACTTTCTCTCCCCCGATTGATCGGTTCAGCCTGGTGGCGTCGAAAACGCGCCTTTTTTCTCCTAAGGCTGAAAAATGACTATGTCCTCAGTTTCATCTGCGCCGTGCCCAAAACCAGTATCCTGGATGGAGCGCGGTGCCGTCCGTTCGCCTGCGGTAACGGTGCGATAGGTTTGTGCGGCGGACACGACATCCGATATGAGATCCGCCAAATGTCCGACATCATTCGCGCTATAGGTGTAGTAGGCGCGAATGCGGATTTCTTCCATTCCGGTGCGGTTCGTCTCGCTTGTCACCAACACCGCATGACTGGGCGTTAAAGCGAGATTGAGCCGTAGGATTTTCTCAAGCTGATCGCGGCGGGAAGACGGGTTCTCTGTCAGGAAACCTCCCGTCGCCTCTGCGATCATCCGCGTGTCGTCATCGGCGTCCCGCAGGGTGACGTCGATGTCATCGATTTCCAGATCGACGCGCCCGTCTTGCGTGAATTCCGGAATTCCGAGATCGATCGAGTCCCACAGGGCCCGGATCGTTTCCTGAAACAAAACCGTGCTCATGACCGCTCCCGATCCC
>JBCDCU010000440.1:0-2600 GCA_039181265.1 Pseudomonadota bacterium
ACGCGATGCGTAACATCACCTTCACACCATGCGTGCGATTCTGGACTCATTAGTTTTAAGAACGGGTTAAGCATAACCCATGACGCCGCATTCTGCGGTTCCCCAACCATTTCAAGGTCCGTCCCAGCTTTTAAATCACCTGCGAATTTGACCCCTCAAATTCGCAGAATTCAGCGCTTTTTGCGGTATCAACCGCGATTATCTTTCGGCGGCTTATCGTCTTCGGATGACGAATCCGCAGCCTCATATTCTCCGTTCCGCGCAGCAACATCGGCGCGGATCTGAGCTTCAACCGGTGCTGCGAACCTGCGATACCCTTCCGGCGTAAAGTGCACGCCGTCCCTGGCACGAAGCTTCACTTTTCGTCCGTCCTCGTCGCGACCGAACTGCGAATAGGTTCCATTATCATCTGCAGATACGGTCCAGGTATCCACATAACGCACGCCATGATGCTCCATGCGTTCGCGCGCCAATTGATTGATGTATTCATAATCTTCGCGCAATTTGTCGCGTTTGACAATCGGGAGCCCCATCCAATAGACGGCGACGTCCTCCGACTTAAGCGCAAGAACCATATCGTCGATACGCTTGGTGTAATGCTCGACCCAGCCTTCGGTCTGATAATGGTGCCGCTTTCCCTTCAATCGGATTGACTGCATATCGTTGCCGCCAAACATCAGGACTGCAATTTCAAAACCGCCTTTGCGGGCGAGCGTGCGAACCTGTTTGGGCCAGTTGAAACGGTCCGAACGGACTATCCCGGTGTTCACCCGCGCTTCCTGAATAACCTCGAAATTCGGGTCTTCACTGCCCTTGAAATTCTGGTAAAGGCCCTGCCAGGCGCCAACGCCGAGGGAGTCCCCCAGAACGACAATCCGATAACCACCTTCCGGCGCAGCCTTTTTGACGTAAGGCGGCGTTTTTGCTTCAGGTTCGCCTGATGGCGAGAGTTGCTCGCCGGAATTTGCCGGGGCCTGATCGGATACCTTGTCAGTCGGGGCAGCATAGGCAGTTGAACCAAACGCGGTTGCTGCCATCGACAACAGCAATGCTCCTGCGAGAAGAAATCCGTGCCCGACGTTAATCACTGGATAGAGTCGTGTCATGTCCTTGGCTTACTCTTACCTGTTGCATGCTCATTATTGCTGGCACCCGGTTTCAGCGGGAGTTTCGCTCCCTTCCGCATCTATCATATTAAATGAAAGTGCGGCACATCCGGCACCCTAATTTCCAGTTCCGTTAGGATCAATCAGCCTTTCTGGCCTTGCCCGCGTGTGCTGCAAAACCTAGGCCTTAAGTCTATAAGGTGTTTGGGGTGGCCTGCAAGGCGCGCCGTACCAAATTCATCTTTACATGTGCGAAGCTGAACGGAAACTGAGCAGAAACCGGAACCACCCAATTTTCCGGTCAGATCAAAACAAACACCCGGGAGTGTTAGACCACGATGTCGGAAAAAGACGAGCCCAAGACTGTTCTGCGCGAAACCGATCAGGAAGCCATCGCTCTTGCACGAACACTTCTCCTGGAGGCACGGTCCGGCGCGCTGGCGAGCCTCGAGGCGTCAAGCGGGCATCCCATGGCCAGCCGGGTAAGCCTGTCAAATGACAGTGATGGGTCGCCGCTCATTCTGGTGTCCGAACTTTCTGACCATACTCCGGCACTTCGCGCCGATCCGCGCGCGTCTTTGCTTGTCGGACGCGAAGGTAAGGGCGATCCCCTCGCCCACGCACGCATGACCGTCTATTGCCGTGCCGAACAACTCGATCCCAAAGGCCCGGATCATCTCCGCGCGCGCCGACGGTTTCTCGCTCGCCATCCGAAGGCTGAGCTTTATGTCGATTTCGGCGACTTTTACTTCTTCCGCCTTAACGTGGAAAAGGCAAGCCTCAACGGCGGCTTCGGGAAGGCCTACCATCTCACGAAAGATGATCTGCTTGGTCCGCCGCATCCAAGCCTTTCAGGCTTTGACGAGATGGAAAGCGAAGTCGTCACTCACATGAATGAGGATCACGCGGACGCCGTTGCCGATTACGCCCGCGCTTTCGGAAAGCGGAAAGGCTCAGATTGGAGGATGTCGGGTCTTGACCCTCGAGGGATCGATCTGACGCTGGGCGATGAAACGCTTAGGATCGACTTTGAGCGCGCTCTGGAAAGCCCGGACGAAATCCGGCCCATGCTAATTGTGATGGCAAAGCGGGCCAGAGCAGAACAAGATCCATCTTAGTTCAGCTCTGCAATCAAAGTGGCGATAAAAAAGTTTAGCGTGTCAGCCCCTTTTGCGCGAGTTCAGCAAGGTAGCCGTTCCACTTTTCATCGAACTCATCGCCGAGTTCACGCAGATACGTCCAGGAGAAAATCCCGGTATTGTGAAGGTCGGTGAAGGTGATCCGGACAGCGTAATTGCCGACCGGCTCCATCTGCATAATCTCCACGTCCTTCTTTCCAGGCACTGTTTTGCGCTCCGACGGTGAATGGCCCTGCACTTCGGCAGATGGGCTGGTGACGCGCAGATATTCTGCGGAAAGTGCGTGCCGAACACCGTCGTTGAAGGAAACCGTCAGGATCCGTTTATCCTCAGAAACCCTGAGTTCCGTCGGCCA
>JBCDCU010000441.1:0-2594 GCA_039181265.1 Pseudomonadota bacterium
CAGTCTTATCAACAGAACCAAGACCGTTCGGCTTTCCGATCTGATCGATGAAGGCGAATTGCGAGAGCAACTGGATCATATCCGGACCCTTCGCCTGTCGCGAGGTGAAAGCACCTGGATGCGCGGCAACATGTTTTACGGCAAACGCTACATGTTTCGCCCGGAATTCATGACATGGCTCGAAGAACTCCGGCTGCCCGCCTATCACCTTGATAAACGCGATGGCCAGTATGAACTCACATTCGAAGGGTCCTGGCCGGAAGTGATGCTATGGGAGATCCCGGCGCTTTCCGTCCTCATGGAATTGCGAAGCCGCGCGGTCCTCAAGAAGATGGGCAAGTTCGAGCTGCAAATTCTCTACGCACGAGCCATGACGCGCGTCTGGGAGAAAGTGCAGCGGCTGCGCAAGCTGCCGGATGTGCGTATCGCTGATTTCGGCACCCGAAGACGCCACGGCTACCTCTGGCAGGACTGGTGCGTTCAAGCATTGAAGGAAGGACTCGGGCCAAGCTTTTCCGGAACATCGAACTGTCACATCGCCATGCGCCAGGAAGTCGAGGCGATCGGTACGAACGCGCATGAACTTCCAATGGTTTATGCTGCGCTGGCGCGATCGGAAGAAGAACTGCGCGAAGCACCTTATCGGGTCCTGCAGGACTGGCAGGTCGAGCATGAGGGCAACCTGCTCATTATTCTGCCGGATACGTTCGGCTCTGAAACGTTCTTCGAGAGAGCGCCGAAATGGCTTCAGTACTGGACGGGTGTGCGGATCGATTCCGGAGATCCAGTGGTTGGAGCGAGGCTTGCCATCGACTGGTGGAAAAAATGCGGACAGAACCCTCAAAGCAAGCGCATCATTTTTTCAGACGGACTTGATGTCGAGAAAATCGAGAGCCTCTACAACGAATTTCACCCTCAGACGAATGTGAGTTTCGGGTGGGGCACGCTTTTGACCAATGATTTCCGAGACCTGGCACCAAACGACGCGCTTGCCCCGTTCTCGCTGGTTTGCAAGGCGGTAGAGGTGAACGGGCGTCCAACCGTGAAGCTGTCAGATAATCCGATGAAATCGACAGGACCGGGTGACGAAATCGAGCGCTATCGCGATGTCTTCGCGATAGGCAAGCAAGTATCGCAACCGGTCTTGGTATAGTCGCTGGCTGACTTAGCCGACGAAGGCTTTCTCAATGACGTAGGCGCCAGGCTTATTGTTAGCACCCTCGTCGAGACCCGCTTCCTCGGATATCTCGGCAAGTTCCTTGAGCATTCCCATAGAGCCGCAGATCATGACCCGGTCGGTTTCCGGATTGAGAGGTTCGACTCCAAGATCGTCAAACAATTTGCCGCTGCGAATAAGATCTGTGCTGCGGCCCATGCGCTCGGAAGCCTCTTGGGTCGTCGTTGCGTAGTGGACGAGTTTTCCGTCGATCATCTCGGACAGAAGCTCATTATCTTCAATTTCCGAGACCAGGTCGAAGCCGTACTCTAGTTCTGCCGCTTCACGGGTGGTGTGAACCAGGATGACCTTTTCAAATTTTTCATAGGTCTCGGGATCACGTATGACCGATGCAAAAGGCGCAATTCCTGTTCCCGTGGATAGAAGGTAAAGGCGTTTGCCGGGGCGCAACGCATCCAGCACCAGCGTACCGGTCGACTTTGTGCGCATCCAGATTGAATCGCCCGGCTGAATTTTCTGAAGATGGGTCGTCAGTGGGCCGCCCTGAACCTTGATAGAGAAGAATTCGATGTGTTCTTCCCAGCTCGGCGATGCGATCGAATAAGCCCGCCAAACAGGTTTTTCACCCGGCAATCCGATCATCACAAATTCGCCGGAGCGAAAACGGAACCCCTGAGGACGGACAACGCGGAAGCTGAAGAGACGATCTGTATAATGCTTCACCTGAAGAACAGGTAAGTCGTAAACATTCTTCGGAATATCAAAGCCGTGTTTACGGCTCTCATCAGCTTTAATGGATGTTTGCGCTATCGTCATATCGCGTCCCAGCTTCATTATCTTTGCGGTTGGTTGGCCTTCTTGACGTGGCCATTCTCGGACCGCTTATCCGGTCGCGTGACAGCCTCACATCGACCACCAACCCAAACTTACTTGTATACAAGCAACTTGTCTCACTATGCCCACAAACGTTCGGGCAATGCAAGGCGTTTATTGCACTGCAAAATATGAATGGATTGATGAATGTCAAGCTTAGGAAAAATGCTTCAGATAGGTGATTTTTTTGCGGTTAGCACGAATAGAAAAACGATCTTCTTCAATCTGCATCCAGCCAACACGGTTTGTGCAACATTTTTCCGTATCCGGGAATCACATCCTTTTTTGTACAACCAATGGATAAGATTGCAGAGACAGCGCTCGCCCATTCCCCGCAAGGGCCCAAGCAATTGACAACAGCCGCTAGGAACGCTGATTTTCAAGCGATTCCACCGTTTGAAAACGATGGTGTCCCAAGCCAATCGAAAACAGCATGACCAGCATAATTGCTATGTCGAAACTGCATGATTATTTTCATTGATTTTCAAGGAATTTCGCTTAAGTGAGAATTTGAAACAGCAGCGATCTCGATTCATGGAGATCA
>JBCDCU010000442.1:0-2593 GCA_039181265.1 Pseudomonadota bacterium
CCACCAAAACCGGGGAAGACAATTCTGTGCGACCCGCCCTGAAATGCCAGCAGCCCCGATAAGCGCCCGGACCATAACAAGAGCTTTGTTCATGTCAAGCCAAGACTTTAGGCAAAATACCTAGAAAGAACAGAGCTCAAGCTATTGCTCTCGAAGACTTTATATTGGCTGTGGAAAGACGGTAAAGAAAATCACAAGCACAAGTGTTGAACAGGTCGATTACTCGTTCAATTCGGCGACACAAATCGACCTGCAGCGCATACGAATGCTAACTTATCCGAAAACGATTGGTAGCGTCACCAAGGTCACCGGCGACCTTTTGAAGACTGTCGGCAGAACTGTCGATACGATTGACGACTGCGTGTCCGGATTGAACATCCTGGTTGAGCGCCTCTGTACGCTCCTTCGCACGGTTCGCATTACTTGCCATACTATCGGCGAACGCGGTGATTTGATGCGTTTCCTCGACCATCTCTCCGGCTTCAGCGGCAACCTGTCTGGCGCTTTTTACGGTCCCCTCGGCGATACCTTGCAATTCGCCAACCGTCTTTTCCTGTTCGACGGTCGTATCAGCAATCCCTTTCATGGCTGCGTTCATCGCCGCGATGATCTTCGCGACTTCCGTTATGCCCTCGGTTGCCTGAAGCGATCCTGATTTCATGGCTTCCACGCGCAAGGCAATCTGCTTCGTTTCTTGCTGGGTCTGATCGGCAAGAGCTTTCACTTCCTGGGCAACGACCTCGAAGCCTTTACCTGCCTCACCGGCACGGGCGGCCTCTATCGTCGCATTTAAAGCAAGAAGGTTCGTTTGGTTTGCTATCGCATCAATTAGTACGACAACTTCATCGATCTGCGCCGATGCCGTCCCGAGTTCATTCACGGTCTCACTCATCGAGGTCGCTAGCGCGGTTGCATCGTTTGCAACTTCACCGGCATCCCGGGCGGATTTTGAAACTAAGCCGATCGACTGGGCGAGTTCCGAAACCGTTCCCGACACTTTTGCAAAGTCCTCAGCAATGCCGGTTGTCGCATTGGCGACAATCTTTGCTCGGCCTTCGATCTGACGTGAAATGTGCGTGGCCTGTTGGGTTTTCGATTCAAGTTCAAGGGAAGCGTCCGTCAAATCCCCCATCCCATCGGCAAGACGGCCCGTCGTATCAATAAGGGTATGCGACGTGCTCCAAAGATCTTCTGAGGCGCTGCCCAAACGATCAGCTTTATCGCCGAGAGACCCCACAAGTCCGCGCATCTCATCCAGGAACGGATTGATCACCTTTGCGATCTCCGCATATTCATCCCCGCTTGTCTCATCAAGCTTGCTGGTGAGATCGCGGTCGACCAGTACCATTTGATGAAGCGTTTCGCGCAACGCCCCCGCGCCAATGGTTGCGCCATGTTCGGTTGCGTTCAAACCTTCCATTTCTTCTTCCGAAGATATGCGAAGACCGATCACCATATCGATCGCTTTGAACAAGAGATAACCGGTGCCAAACGCCCAGACAAAGGCTATCAGCACACCCTGAATCTGGATCATAATCTGATCGAGACGGGTTCCGGCGAGGAGCGCGTCCTGCGGCATGAAGACTGCGAGCAATTCGTCCCTGCCGCTCCAGCGGTTCCGTGTACCGATACGGCACCGACCACATCGTCAAGCTTCAGGTTGTTCAGAAGGAATTCCTCGCTCACCACAACAATGAGGCCGGCCAGTGCTCCGATCATTGCGGCACCCTGTGGATCGACAAGGTGACATCCTGCTGTGATACCGACCAGGCCGCCGAGCATTCCGTTGACGGTTCGAGCCGGTAGGTAAAGGCCATCGTAAATGCGGCCCCCGATCAACCCGGCAACGCCACCGCATGCTGCCGATATGATGGTGTTGGCAACAATCATCGTAAATTCCGGCGATTCGGCTGTCGTTGAACCACCGTTGAAGCCGATCCAGCCAACGGCAAGGATCACCGCGCCACTCGTTGTCAAAACAAGAGAGTGCCCGTGGATCGTCACGGGCTTGCCATTGGCATCGAACCGCCCGGCGCGCGCTCCAAGCACAACGATGCCTGCAAGCCCGATCCACGCTCCAATGGAATGAACAACCGTCGATCCGGCGAAATCGATAAACCCTGCATCCGCCAGCCACGCCGTATTGTTCCCATCGAGCAGGTTACCCCACGCCCAGTGCCCGAATGCCGGATAGATAATCAGCGCAAGCACAAGCGACATGGATCAGGTAGCCGGCGAATTTCATTCGCTCAGCGACAGCCCCAGAGACAATTGTTGCGGCGGTTCCGACAAACACCACCTGGAAGACGAAGAATGCGTAGGTCGCGGCATCCACGTCGGAGAACATTGACAAGCCACCGCCGAAACCGAGAAGCCCACCGAGGCTCGGACCGAACATGAACGCAAAACCAATTGTGTACAAAGCAAGGGCTGCGATCACCAGGTCCGAGATGTTCTTTTGTGCGACATTGATCGAGTTCTTTGACCGAACCATGCCGGCTTCGAGAAAAAGAAACCCGACTTGCATTAGAAGGACCTGGTGATCGCAGCCCTTGCTTTGTACACAATTGGTTTTGCGTTCATGTTCGGTCCG
>JBCDCU010000443.1:0-2593 GCA_039181265.1 Pseudomonadota bacterium
CGCCCGCCGTCGATGCGATGTTCAAAATCACGCCGTTCTTGTTGCGCTTCATATGGGGCACGAAGTTTTTCGCAGTTAGAAAGACGGACTTTGCGTTGACCTTTAAAACCTGATCGAAATCCTCTTCGCTCACATCTTCGAGGTCGGTCGGAAGATGGGTGATCCCGGCATTGTTGACGAGAATATCGAGCGTATCGAAAACTGCGAATGTATGCTTTGCGAGCTCTTCAACATCATTTGCATCGGCAACATCGGCAACATGATGAAGACCCGATTTTGCGATTGTCTTTTCAACACGCCGTGCTGCTGCGCCATCACGATCGACGATCATGACACGGGCACCTTCAAGCGCAAACTTTTTCACAATACCAGCGCCGAAACCCGAACCACCGCCGGTGACCAGCGCCGTTTTCCCTTTTAGTCGCATCGCCCCCTCCACGTGAAACATCCACGCCGCCCAAGGATTGTGCAAATCGCCCTTCCAAGGTCAAATGCTTTGCAGGCTCTTTACCCGAAAGCTCACGGAATGTTTGCCGGGTCCGGGGAGCAGTGTGGAAACAGGAGAGCACATGATAACGAAACTCGGTCTCATCGGATACGGAGCCATCGGCAAAGGCGTCGCGGATCATATTGCAGCTGGAAAAATACCGAACGTCACAATAGCCGCCGTGCTGCGCCAAAGCGGCAAGAGAGGCGACATCCCAAATGATATCATTGTGTCCGATTCGATGGAGTCTTTCCTCGCAGCAAAGCCAGACCTTGTGCTGGAGGCTGCCGGTTTCGACGCTGCACGCAACCACGCGCTCGTTGTGCTTGAAGCCGGTGTTCCGCTTATTCTGATGTCGATTTCGATCCTTACCGACGACACAGTGAGAAACTCACTTGAAGAGGCCGCGATCAAAGCGGGTACGAAGCTCCTCGTCCCAGCCGGTGCCCTTGCCGGGATCGACGGTGTGACCGCC
Source organism: Pseudomonadota bacterium (assembly GCA_039181265.1). Taxonomy (GTDB): domain Bacteria; phylum Pseudomonadota; class Alphaproteobacteria; order Rhizobiales; family JACESI01; genus JBCDCU01. Next base: position 963 of record JBCDCU010000443.1, read on the forward strand.
GCCCGGTTCGAGACAATCGAGACGCTGACGATCACTCAGAAAAAGCCACCTGCTGCCCTTCTCTCGCAAGACGAGGCGGCAGGAGTCACCAAACCGCGCATTCTTGATGAATTGTCGGCCCGTGAAGCCGGGCAGCGTTTCCCAAAAAATGCCAATATCGCAGCAGGCGCTGGGCTTGCTGCGGGCCGGCCGGATGAAACACTGGTCAGGATCGTTGCCGATCCCGGTGTCTCGCGCAATACGGCCGAGCTCCTTGCCGAAGGCAGCTTTGGGCGCATCTCTGTCACCATCGAAAACGAACCGACTGAGAACAAGCGCACATCGCGCATGGCCATTCTTTCAGCCCTCTCAGCCATTGCACGTCAGACGCAACCAATTGTTTACGGTGCCTGAAAACAAGGGCATTTTAGGAGAGTTCTTAAGGGTTCCTTAAGCGCGCAGGCGCCATGATTGCGGCATGTTCAGTGCAGCAAAACATCGCCTCACCCGTGAAACGAAGGTCCTTCTGCGACCTCATTTTCATACGCCATCAATCGTGATGATGGGCCTGTTCTTCCTCATGGGGCTCCTTCTCGGCTTTTCACTGAGGCATGGTTTTGACGAGCCGTTCGATAAGCTTGTCCATATCGTTTTCTTCACAGGCTTCATGTTTCTCACTGTCGCTTCGATGCGGGGTATGTTTGTGCTGCCAGCCCTTGCGGTCCTCGCGATCGCGATTGCGGCAGAGGGACTTCAAAGCTATGTGCCCCATCGCGACGCCTCGCTCGGTGATCTTATCGCAAATCTGGCGGGTGTTTTGGTCGGCCTTGCACTGCTAAGGTTCCGGACCGGCTTCTACCGGTTCTGCGACGAAAGTCCGTTCTTCAAGGCACCGGAGAAAAGTCCGGTTAAAGCACCGGGCGCCTGATCCTGCCTTCCTGTGCGGATCTCGATTTCGTACCGTCCAATAGATTGTCCCGATATCCTGTTCTCTCTAAGCTCAGGCTTATCGATCCTCAAGAGGAGCCATTCTCATGGAGACGTTCCCCGTTCTTCGCCTCGCGGCACCCTTAGCCTTTCTCGCGCTCGCGCCCTTGCCTGCGCAAGCGCTCAGCCTTGACCGGCAATACATCCTCGACTGGAACATCTACTGCAAGGATGACCGCTACTGTATTGCCGCAACCAACGGCACGTCGGCCAATGGCGATAAAATGCGTTTCAAACTCGAACGCAGCGACCGGCCCGGCGGCATCATCTTCGTGACAACCGCTCCGGACGGCAATCCGCTTGCCGTCGGCATGAAGGTTCGCATCGCCGTAGATGGCCAGGAGCGCGCTTTTTCCGGCGAGATCAAGCGCGTTTATGAGAACAACGAAATGGCTTTCCGGGAGCAGACTGACAGCGGCCTGCTCGGCATATTGAAGAACGGTACAAATGGCACGGTCAGCGTTTCTTACGGTGGGGCGACCGGCACAATCGACTACAAGGTTTCTCTGAGGGGTGTTGCAAGCGTTCTCACTCTTATGGACATCGTTCAAGGCCGTCTGGAACGGGAAGATGCTGCGATCGTCAAAGGTGGAGAAAGTCAGGATAGCGCGTCCAGCTTCGATTTCAGCGAAGCCCGCGCACCAGAGGGCGGCGGAAAAGATGAG
>JBCDCU010000444.1:0-2585 GCA_039181265.1 Pseudomonadota bacterium
TTGAATGCTTCGGCAAGGGCCTGCCGCGCGTTCTGATCCGCTTCTCCTGCCGCAGGCGCGCTCTGAGGCTTACCACGCAACGGAATGGCAAGAAGCGGCACGAACATAAGGAGTGCTGCCATGAAGATCAGCGTGAATTCAAAGCCATACGCTGCAACAAATCCTTGTCCAAGCGGCGCAAAAACAAACTGACCCGCAGAACCCGCCGCGGTGCCGAGACCAAAAACCAGGCCGCGTTTGTTTTCCGGAACGATCCGCGCAAAGGCGGCAAGAACGAGGAAGAAGGCCGAGCCCGCAATCCCAAGGCCGATCAGAACGCCAGCCGTCAATTGCAGACCAATCGGATCCGTCGTAATCGCCATCAGCAGAAGGCCAGCCGCATAGGCAAGGGTGCCGAGGGTCAGCATCTTCCAGGTACCGTATTTATCGGCAAGCATGCCGACAATCGGCTGACCGATCCCCCAGACAAGGTTCTGAATGGCAATGGCGAGCGCAAAAATTTCGCGGCTCCACCCGTGCTCATCCGTCATCGGGGTCACGAAAAAACCCATCGTTGAGCGCGGCCCGAAGGTCAGGATCGCAATCAAGCAACCGCAAGCAACGACAAACGGCACTCCAACGGTCAGCTTTTCTTCGCTTTTCATGGTCGGGCTACATCCCTGGTGAGATCAAATGAGCCCATCCAATCTCGCAATTCCTACCGATCGATACAAATTCTTTTCGTTGATCGGTTAGGTAACTTTCGTTGATGCGACAAGCCGCCACTTTAAATGCGTGACGAGGGCCATAACTGGCGGAAGGTTCGTGTTTCTCTCACTTCGCCAGGTCAAAAAACAATGGAATTCGTCGCTTTTGGGATCGTCAGTGCTTCACTTGGCGGGATGTTGTTTTTCGGCGCCATCATTGCGCCCCTACTATTCTCCCGCCTCAGCGAAGCCGATTCAGGCGGCTTCGTTCGCGCCATGTTTCCGCGTTATTATCTTGTCTTCGGCATTGCGAGCCTTGCCGCTGCGATATTTGCTGCCCTCGATGGAGCGGTTGTCTCGGCAATCATTCTCTTTGTGATTTTTCTGGGATTTGCGGTCGCAAGACAAATTCTGATGCCAGCTATCAATCGTGCACGTGACAGCGGGGACGAGATACGCTTTGAGCGGCTCCACAAGGGATCGGTCTATCTCAACGCGGTTCAGTTGGTCGGATTTGTCGCGACACTCTTCATGATCGCGAGATAATGCTGGGCCTTGAGGTCCGCACGCGCCTTCTTTAGATCCAACCGCCCTTTTTGGTGCGGTAGAAAATGTGCACACCAATACGGGCAACGATATTCATTTTCCGCGCCCATTTCGGGTTCACGTAAGTCGCATGGTAGTGGGTCGAATCGCCGACATCATCAAGATAGGTCCGGCCTTTCGAGACATCGCGCGCGATCCTGATCGCACGGTCCCACGCCTTCTTGTCGTTGATCCGGTCGTAGATACCATCACAGGCGAATGAGAACTGGCAGCGGTTGCGCCAATGCTTGTTCTGGTAAACGACTCCACAAATCGTTTTCGGATAGGTCGGGTTCTTGACCCGGTTCAAAATAACCTGGGCGACAGCTGCCTGACCGCGTTCTGGCTCGCCACGCGCTTCAAAGTAGATCCCAGCCGCCAGACACCGCTGCTGATTTCTCTTAAACGTCGAATTTGGAAGCTTGAAATAAGCCCAGAAATGCATCCCCTTGCGCTTCTTTTTCGGTTCGGCTTCCGCAACGACCTCCGGCTTTATTCGTGGCATAGGCCGATCGGCATCTTCGTCATCAAGCGCGGCAGACAATGGCAGTTCGGGCTTTTCTTGGGCTTTTTTATTGTCGCCCAGAATGGCCTCAAATATCGCTTTGGGTGAATCGCCACGTGGTGCGGCATAACCGGTCACTGTCTGATCAATACCGTTCGCAGTGAGAGCGGAGGCGAGCGTTTCGCCGGACGTGTCGCCTGCCTCGGCAATCTCGCGTTCAATCTTCTTGATGGCCGCCTGAGGAATGAGGGCAAGCGGCTCGTCATCGGATGCCCCTGCTACAGCCGCCCCGGCATGCGCGGTTTGAACTGGTGCTGATCGCGCCGTTTTTTCTTCGGCGCGACGTTCAAGCTTGCTCGCGAGTTTCGCAACAATATGGGCTTTTACTTCCAACCTGGAGCGCGAAGCCACTTTTACCGGCGCAGAAGCTGGACGATCGCCCTTGGCACTGCGTAAAGGCGCGCGGTCTTCCGACAGGATCATTGCTGCAGCCGGATCCGCAACAAAAGCATATCCGGTAAATGGACCGATCCTGCGGGCGCTCGTAACGCCAAGCGGTGTGAGATCGGTGCTGCTCAGGATGACACGCCGGACGCGATCCGATCCTGCCTCACCCGGCAAAGAAAAGCGTTCGGGCTTTGCAACCACGCTCGCCAGATGGCGGTTTGTTTCAATATTGGATTTGGTGAGCGAAGCAACGTCCTGCAACGCGATTTCCGTTCCAAAGAACGGCAGAAAGGCCGCGGAAAGTGTTCCCGCAGAACAAAAAGACAGTCCCCAATTTTTTACTACGCGATACAGCACAGCAA
>JBCDCU010000445.1:0-2582 GCA_039181265.1 Pseudomonadota bacterium
CGAAACTGAACGTTGTAGGCGCTTGCGTCGGAAAGCGTGAGGCCGCCTTTCAGGAGCTCCATATGAAGATCGAGATGAAAAAGCGCCGCTCTTTTTAATGCCGCGAAGGGCCATTCATAAGGATAGGAGATAAAGTCGATTTTCGGATGGCGGAGAAGATAGGCCGTGTCATCCTCAAAACCTTGTGGCCATTCCGCGCGTGGAATCTCTTCAAACCCAATCAGCATTTTCGCTTCAACAAGCTTTGCGACTTGTTTATTCGATCGGAAGCCTTCATAGGCGGCGCGCCCGTGTTCGGTCACACTGCGCAAAACGCTGTTTGCATCATAAAAGACGTGGCCGGACGGGTCCCGATAAGAGGAAGCTTCTGCGCTGAACATCGGACAGGTCTATTTTAATGGATTGTCTGACTCTTCCTGCAGACCATCCGCTGTCGGATCGTCTTTTGGCGCAAGACCCAGGAACTGTTTGATACGGTTGATGTAATAATATCCGAACGCTAATGCCCCGCTTGCGGCAGCAATAATGCCTTGCAAAATGACAGTCCCGGTGCCCGGGTCGAGATAGGCGTAGGCCGGTTGGATACTATTCATCGAAGTGATGAAAAATAACGCAATAAGCAAAACCATTTGACGAGACATCGACCAATCCCTTTTACGCACTCAACTAACTGGCCAATTTGAATAACGAATATGTATTAAATTTCCATAAAGCGGGCCGGTTCTGCTTAGGTTTGAAGGGCGGTAATGAGGGCGCTGCGTCCATGGGGCGACAGGGGAAAATCACCCGTTTTCTATGGTAGCTTGAAGGCGTCCGTCGCAACCAACCGCTTGTTTTGACAGGATCCGGGGCGCGACGCGCGCGGACCGCATGCAGAACTCTTGATTGGGGGCAACCTTAATGCGCGGTTCTTCGCTCTTGACTTGACTCAATGCATTCCGGACTATCGGCTGTGATGGTTCCCAAACGATCACACGATCGGGCGGGATGAAAAGGGAACACGGTGCGGGCCAAACCCCAAATCCGTGACTGCCCCCGCAACTGTAAGCGGTGAGCGCCCCGGCAAGACCACTGAGCCTCAAAGCCTCGGGAAGGGTCGGGAACGCGATGATCCGCAAGTCAGGAGACCTGCCATCCCCGGTGCTGAAAGCTCAGCACCGCAGTCACCGAAACCCGGGCGGGGTGCCCATGGGAGGAGAGACAGTGATGGACCGAAACTGGGCCAATCAACCATGTCATCCCATAAGTGCCCGGTCCTTTGCTGCGCGGAGGGCGCTATGCTTCTTGAACAAACAATCAATCAACTGGATATCGGCACAGTGACGCCCGAACGGGCGCAGGAACTTGGCCAGTTGGGCTATGTCCAATGGCTTGGCGCACTGCCTGCGATGGCGGACTACCGCCATGAGGCGATGCGGGCTTACTTTATGGCCATTCCGTTTGCGGAGACGTCTCCGGCGATCGCCGTCTTTTGCGATCTTCTAACGGCGTCCATTCGCACCCCGCTCGAACCCTTGCCTTTGAAATTACCGGGCCCCCATCGGCGAGGCGGGGCCCAGGCACGGCGCGCGGCGTTTTAACCCGGTGCGGTCGTTCCCCCCTGAGCGCATTGTATGCCTCACCGAAGAAACGGTCGAAACGCTTTATCTACTAGGCGAGGAAGACCGGATCGTCGGTGTCTCAGGCTATGCAGTGCGGCCTGCGCGCGTGCGCAAAGAAAAGCCACGCGTTTCGGCCTTCACCTCCGCGGATATCCCGAAGATACTGGCGCTCGAACCGGATCTGGTTCTGACCTTCTCGGACTTGCAGGCTGATATTGCTGCCGAACTCATCCGCAAGGGCGTCACGGTCATCGCCTATAATCAACGCGATATTTCAAGCATTCTAGCGATGATCCGCCATCTTGGCGCGACAATCGGCCAGGCGAAGCGTGCCGCCGATCTTGCTGGTTCTTACGAAGCGCGGCTGGAACGGATCGCGGCAAACGCTCCGCAATCTTCCCGCCCGAAAGTCTATTTCGAGGAATGGGACGAACCGATGATCTCAGGTATCAAATGGGTGTCGGAATTGATCGAGATCGCGGGCGGGGAGGAGGCCTTTCCATCCCATGCTAAGGAGGCTGCCGCCACCAATCGTATCGTCACGTCCGATCAGGTGATTGCGGCAAAGCCCGATGTGATCATTGCGTCGTGGTGCGGCAAAAAAGTGCGGCCTGAAAAGATCGCGGCCCGCCCCGGTTGGGATGTTATCCCCGCCGTCCAATCGGCACGCATCACCGAGATCAAATCCCCGCTCATCCTGCAGCCCGGCCCGGCAGCGCTCACTGATGGCCTTAATGCGATCATCGCGGCGCTTTCCTGTGAGAACGAGGAGGTCGCATGAGTGTGGCAAGCCCCTGCACTGGCGTTTGTAAACTCGATGAAAACACAGGCTGGTGCTTGGGCTGTGGCCGGACTGGATATGAGATCGCCGAATGGCGGGCCTATCCAGAGCTGCGGCGCGAGGGAATCTGGGATCAGATCCCAGATCGGCTTACTCAATTGGGTGTTTCCTGTCGTCGGTTGCCCTGGACAACGGATGAG
>JBCDCU010000446.1:0-2579 GCA_039181265.1 Pseudomonadota bacterium
CGCAAAGCAAGGGAATTGCGTTAAGGGCTTGATAATCAAAGCTAAGGTTAGCGATGCGTGAAGAAACATGGTTAACAGGAAACCATTGCGAACATCACGCTGCACCAGACGGGAGGCTAGTTTTTTGATTAGGTCCGTTCTCTCTGGATCTTTGCAATACTATCCCGGATCACATCCGGCAGTACTTTCACCACATCTGCTTTTGACATGCCAGGTTTGATCCGCTCGTCATAAAGGGCGTTCAAGAGGACCTGGTCATGGGGCGTAAAGGTGGTGTGGGTGGATTGGGAATTGAACACACTGTAGCGGTGGTGAGCCCTGTCAGCGAGAGGACCGAGACCCTGAAGCACTTCTTCAACGAGACAGCGTTGAAATGTCCGTTCACCATGATCAGCCACGATGACCGCATCGGTCGCTCCGATACCAACCGCTCCAGGCATAACGCGCACGAAGCAACTGCTGCGCGCGATCGCTTTATTGTCGCGATAGACATAGCGTTGCATGACGTCGGTGTATTGCCGCTTGTCGACGATGTGAATGCGGAAGTTGGCACGTTGCGGGCTGTTCGCAAATCCGATTTTCAGACCTGAAATTTTACCCGGCAGGGATTGAATGAAATTCGTGACCTCTTGGCTTCGGTCGCGTTGTGCGTGATTGATCACCGCAAATCGAACGCGTTCAACATACTTTTTAACGGAACGACCGAATTCCGTGTCACCGCCAAACTCTGCCGACATCACGACTTTGATGAAATCGCGCTTCAAAATGCGCTCGTTCAGGGAAAAATCCCCGGCAACGGACGGCGCTGTTGATGCCGTCAGAAAGGCTGCTCCCAGGATGCACCTGCGTACCGATTTCGCGGAAAATGTGCCCAATGCCATCAATCCGTTCATCCTGCTTCTGGTCCTTTCCGCTCACGCATAATTATCGAAACGAGGCGATTTCTCAAGGGGCCCAATACTGCGCATTTGCATGACAAAGCGGACTGCCAGGGTGAGGACTGAGCCGGTCTGTCGACGCACACTTTGTACCAATTGGTCGGCGCATCCCGAAGCTTTGTCGGCGTCCTGATAGAGAAACGCGCTTACGGTTAAGGGCGATTTAACGCTTCGGTGCGAATTTCCCAGGGGGATTAAGAAACAAAACAAGCAGACCAGCTGGGTGAAATCGAGTCATGACGGCAAAGACCTATAAATTTCAGGCACTTCAATCTGTAAAACCCACTGCCGGCAATGGCGCGGTAGCGCCTGATGAAGAATGGCAAAATCGTATCATGGACGAGATTGCGGCTTTGCGTGAGCAGATCATGACAAATGGTGTTCCCGTAAACGGCGCAGCAATGGTTCAAACTGGTTCAGGGGGTGATCAAGAAGGTAATGAAGCGCTCCCCGCCGGGACAGGCGTTCCGGCTGCGCCCGGATTCAGTACCGAAATCCAAGAGGCGTTGAAACTCAAACGCGAACTCGACCTCATCTATGAAGCGATCACAGAAACGAAGAAAGAAATTGCGTCGTTGTCCCATGTGGGATTCGAAACGGGCGCCCGCCCTGTCGATGAACTCGACGCAGTTGTGAAGGGGACGGAACAGGCTACTAACCAGATCCTTGGTGCAATCGAGCTGATTGAAGAGAACGCTAATTCTCTGGCTGACACGCTGACTGGCGACGCGGGCCTTCTGGCAAACAAAATGCAGGACGAGATCTTGCGTGTGTACGAAGCCTGTAATTTCCAGGACATCACGGGCCAGCGCATCACCAAGGTTGTCAATGTGTTGCGTTTCATTTCTGACCGCACGGAAAAAATGATCGACATCTGGGGTGGTATGGATTCGTTCGACGATGTGCCCTTCGAAAATCATAAAGAAACTGAGGGCGACAAAGCTCTCCTCAACGGCCCCGCACTTGATAATCAGGAATCCTCCTCGCAGGATGACATCGACGCCCTTTTCGCGTAAGCCTCGCGCCATGCTGGCACGATCGCCGGCTTGCTCAGCGAAGGGAAATCACCATGGAGCGAGACGGGCTCGTCACAGGAGCCGACGGGCTTTCACGCTGTTCTTGGGCAGGCAACGATCCGATCTATGTCGACTATCATGATAACGAATGGGGTAAGCCCGTTGTCGATGATACCCGGCTTTTTGAAAAGATCTGTCTTGAAGGTTTTCAGTCCGGGCTTTCCTGGCTGACGATCCTGAAAAAGCGCGAAAACTTCAGAAACGCCTTCGCCGGTTTCAACATTGAGCGGGTGGCAGCGTTTGGCGACAACGATGTTGAACGGCTCGTAGCGGATGCCGGCATCATCCGGCATCGTGGAAAGATCACATCGACGATCAACAATGCACAGCGTGCAATTGCCTTGATTGAGGAAAAGGGATCGCTTGCTGCTCATTTCTGGAGCTACGAACCAGGGCCGGAGGATCGTCCGAAGAATGCCACTTTTGCTGAAATTGGTCCGATCGCCAAAACGGACGTATCGACGGCAATTTCAAAGGATCTGAAAAAGCGCGGTTGGAGTTTCGTCGGCCCGACCACGGTTTATGCCTTTATGCAGGCGATGGGCATGGTGAACGATCACATCGA
>JBCDCU010000447.1:0-2572 GCA_039181265.1 Pseudomonadota bacterium
GCCTTACATTCGGTGTCGAGACGAACAACCGACATGGCAGAGGATCACGCTATGATCAAAGACATCAAAGGTCTGCACCACGTGACATCGATGGCAGCGGACGCCAATGATAACAACACCTTCTTCACAAAAACCCTTGGCTTGCGCAGGGTCAAGAAAACGGTGAATTTCGACGCGCCGGAAGTCTATCACCTCTATTATGGCGACGAGGTTGGAACGCCTGGTTCAGTTATGACCTATTTCCCGTTTGGACGGATGCCGCGCGGCACCCGTGGTATCGGCGAGGTCGGTGTGACCGAATTCGCGGTTCCGACAGGATCGCTTTCGTTTTGGAAGGATCGGCTTTCGACCCACGGGGTCGAGGGGCTTTCCGAAGACAGCTTTCTTGGCGAGGCCCGCCTGAATTTCGACGGCCCCGACGGCGACAGCTTCGCGCTTGTTGAAAGTGACGACAGAGGCCGCACACCGTGGACCGGTGCGGGTGTATCAGAAGATGCGGGTGTGTTCGGATTTCGTGGTGCCCGGTTTAGAGTGCGCGACGCCGCAACAACCGGCGAGCTTCTCGGATTCATGGGCTATCAGAAGGCCGACTCAGAAGGGAACGTTACGCGCTATCTGATCGAAGGTGGCAATGCCGCGGATACGATCGACCTTGAGGAAATCTCCGACGGTAAGGCGGCAGATCAAGGTGCGGGTTCCGTTCACCACATTGCATTTGCGGTCGAAGATCGTGCTGCACAGCTGAGAGTCCGGCAGGCACTTCTCGATACCGGCTACCAGGTGACTCCTGTCATCGACCGGGATTACTTCTGGGCAATCTATTTCCGGACGCCAGGTGGTGTCCTGTTTGAAATCGCCACGAACGAACCGGGTTTCGACCGGGATGAGGATACGGCCAATCTCGGATCCGCCCTGAAACTCCCGACCCGCTATGAACCGCACCGCGCGACAATCGAAAGACGATTGCCGGCGATTATCAACTAGAGGAAAGACCGATGGCACTCGATCATTATGAGTTTTTCGAGAAGTCGCCCGTAGCTGGTGCGCCTCTGATTTTCGCCTTCCACGGGACAGGCGGAAATGAGCATCAGCTCACGGAGTTGGTGGGAGACCTGCTGCCTGGCGCCGGGATCATTGCGCCGCGCGGCGATGTTTCAGAACACGGCGCGCTGCGTTTCTTCCGTCGTCGTGCGGAAGGTGATTACGACATGGAAGACCTAGCGCTCCGGACGCAGAAGATGGTCGACTTTGTGGCTGCCCACAAGGAACGCTATCCGGGTCGGCCCGTTTGTGGCCTCGGATACTCCAATGGGGCCAATATCCTGGCCAGCGTGACGATGGAACGGCCGGATCTCATTGACCGTGCCGCGCTTCTTCATCCGTTGATACCGTGGCAGCCGGAACCCGTGGAAGGATTGAATGATCGCTCGGTCCTGATCACCGCGGGACGGCGGGATCCGATCTGTCCCTGGCCAATGACCGAACGATTGGTGGCTTGGTACAAGGAACAGGGAGCAGCTGTGATGACGGCAGTCCACGATGGCGGTCATGAATTGCGCGATGGTGAGATAAATGCTCTCGCTCAATTCTTTGAGACGCATCTGGAAACGACTTAACCCCGTTGAAACGCCTCCTAAAACAAAGATGACCGCACCTATTAAGGTGCGGTCATCCGCTTTGTCAGTGACTGATAAGTCTATCAGTTGCGCTCGTCGATGGTGCCTTCAGACGCGTCGCCATTGAGCGTCGGATTGCCGTCATCCGACTGAGCGGGGATGATGCCGAGTTCCTCGCCAACTTCCCTTACGATAGACGCCTGGTCAACCGGCCCATCAACCAGCTTCGACGCTGTGAGGCTTCCAAGATCATTCCCATTAATGCCAAGCTCTTTCATGAGCGAGTCGATCAAGGGTGCCTGGCTGCGGTACCGCAGAGCCGCTGCAACGGCCTGATCCGCGACGCTGTGCGAACCGCCATCCGTGCCGTTGGAACCACCTGAACCTGATCCGTTCAACCCATCGACATGCAGGATTTTGATCCCGTCGATGTTCTCGATCGGCTTGACGGATTGCTCAATGATTTGCGGCAGCGCTTTGATGAGCTCTGACTTGAGCTGCATCACGATCTGTTCGCTTGAAAGCGCATTGGCTGCTTCATTGACGGCAAGCGTACCCTGGGCGTCGACCTCATAGGTCGCCGCACGCGCACTCGCTCTGAGTTTTTCCGCATCAGCAAGCGCTTCTGCTTCAATGCGCTCTTTTTGAGCGCGACCCTCGGCGGCAATCCGAATGGCTTCCGCCTGATCGACAGAGGCTTGCTTCTCGGTTTCGGCGGCAACCGTGACGGCAATCGCCTTTTGTTCAGCGGCCTTGCGCGCTTCGATGAGCTCGATCTGGCGGTCACGTTCTGCGACCTCGGTTGCCCGTGCCGTGATGACTTCTTCCGAAGCTCTTGCTGCAACGGCCCGCGCTTCGTCGGCTGCCGCATCGGCTTCCGATTTCAGGCGCGACTGCTCGGCAACCTTGATGTCTTTGGTCTGCTCGGCAAGCCGGATCTGCATTTCCTTTTCAAC
>JBCDCU010000448.1:0-2570 GCA_039181265.1 Pseudomonadota bacterium
GCCGGACCCTTTGGATCAGGCAATCCAGCCCCTGTTTTCGCGTTTCCAAGTCACCGGATTGCCTATGCGTCCGTTGTTGGGTCCGGCCATGTTCGTGTGACCCTGAAATCCGGTGATCAGTCTAGTCTTGCAGGGATCGCGTTCGGTGCTGCCGAAAGTCCGCTTGGCAAAGCGCTTCTTCAATCAGATCGAAGACCCATCCATGTGGCAGGAACGCTGTCGAGGAATGTCTGGCAAGGCCGGGAGAGCGTCCAGATCCGTATCAGGGATGCAGCTACAACCTGAATTCTTAAAAGCCCCCGCCGCACAACATGATTGCCTGGCCGTTGATGGTCGAAGCTCCTTCCGATGCGAGATAGAAGGCTGTGTGGGTGACCTCATCGCAGGTGATCAATTTGCCTTGCGGATTGTCCTTTGTGATCGCTTTGAGGGCGCCCGTCCGGTCCATGCCGGTTTTCTCCATGATATTTTCGAGCGTGCGTTGGGTCATATCGGTATCGATATAGCCCGGGCAGATGGCATTGATCGTGACATTGGACCGAGCAACTTCGTGGGCGACGGATTCAACAAGACCGATGGTTGCGTGTTTGCTTGCAGCATAGGCTGAAGCGTAAGGCGCGCCGTGCTTTCCGAGGATCGAAGAGACGACGATGAGACGTCCCCAGTCGTCCATTTGTTTCAGGCCGTCGCGCATTGTCAAAAAGACGCCGGTCGCATTGACGGCCATGATGCGTTGCCATTGATCAAGGGTGGTTGCCTTGAAAGGCGCGCTCTCTGCGATACCGGCATTGGCGACTACGATTTGAAACGGACCGTCTTCGAAAAACGATGCGACCGTTGCTTCGTCGCTCGCATCCCCTGTCTGGTAGCGAATTCTGTCTGAGTGATTTGCTACGGCCTGAAGCGGCTCCGCGCGCCTGCCGGTGATTTTGACGGTTGCGCCGCTATCTGCAAAGGCGCGCGCCATATGCGCGCCCGTGCCGGACCCGCCACCGGTGATTAAAACCGATTTTCCTGAAAAGTCTTCCATGCCGCCTCCTCCGTTGAGGGGGGAGGCTACCTATTCGGCTGCGACTTTAAAAGCCCCGGAAACCGCTGATCCCATTGCGGCTCTTTGCTGAGCATCGATATAGGCGTCGCGGGTTTGCGGAAGCTTCATGTCAAGCACAGCGCTTGCGAGCTGATTGCGCAGAATTTCGGCTGTACCGCCGCCGATCGTGAACATCCTGACATCACGATACATGCGTTCGACTTTTTCCTCGGACCCATACCCTCGAGCACCGAAGATCTGAAGCGCCTGATTGACGATCTTGATCGCGTTTTCGGATGCGAAAAGTTTTGCTCTCGCCGCTTTTGTCATGTCGGGGAAGGGGGTGTTTCCTTCCGATGCCGATCTTGCCGCGTCGTGCAGCATCAAGCGGGAGGCCTAGAGGGCGGCGTCCATATCTGCAATCATCCATTGCAGGCCCTGGAATTCCGCGATCGGACGGCCGAATTGCTGGCGCTCCAGCATGTAACGCTTGGCTTCATCGAGCGCACCTGCCGCAACACCCATCGCGATTGTTCCGGCACCCACGCGTTGGGCATTGTAGGCTGTCATCAAATCCTGGAAACCGCGCGCCGAGCCGGACGGTGTTTCAAGGCGCATTGTTTGATCGACCTCGAGATCATGGAACAGAACCTGGGTTTCCGGCATACCGCAGAGACCCATCGTGCGTTCCCGCTCACCGATTTCAAGACCTTCGGCGGCATAGCCGTTTTCTGGATCACGGATGACGATGAAGGCTCCGATCCCCTCTTCAACACCGGCATCGCCGATGACACGAGCGAAGATCAGGTGAATTTTGGAAACGCCGCCACCGGTGATCCAATGCTTATGGCCGTTGATCACATAATGATTGCCACGTTTTACAGCGGTCGTGCGCATTTCAGTTGCGGCACTTCCGGCTTCCGGCTCGGTGATGCAGATGGCGGGTTTATCGCCTGCAAGCACGAACGGTGCGCAGAGACGCTTCTGGTCTTCGGTGCCGTAAGCCATGATCGCACCGATTGCGCCCATATTGGCTTCGGTCAAAACGCGGGCAGAAAGCGTGCACGCCCTTGCGACTTCTTCGATGGCAAGCACAGTTTCGTAAAGCGAAGCGCCTTGGCCGCCGTAAACCTCCGGGATCGTCATACCCATCAGCCCGGCGTTCGCCATGTCGCGCACGTTGCGGTGGCAATATTTGCGGGTCTTATCAAAGTGAGCAGCGCGAACGGAAAACTTTTCCTGCGCAAGGGCTCGCGCTCGGCGCTGACTTTCAAACTCCACCGGACGATCCTGTTCAACAAAACCCATAATCCAAATGCCTCTCTTCGCTTGAGCCCCGAAAAAGGGCTCTAAGAAGGGGGCTTCGATACCGCTGGTTTCCCGAAAAAGGCCGATGAATAAAGGTGTCAAAAAGGGCGGCCCGCGAAATCGCTGGTCGCCTACACCCTGATTCTAGCCCCCGCTTAGTGGTAAGAAGAGTCGCCTATTTACAAGTTTTATTCAATCGAATTAAAGTGGATACTAAATTCAGAAAAACGAA
>JBCDCU010000449.1:0-2569 GCA_039181265.1 Pseudomonadota bacterium
AGACAGGAAATCAAGTGGCATCATCATTCATCAATTTATCGAATGGATGCAATCAAAAACATTCGTTTGTGGAATTAAACGGCGCGTGAGATAAGGTCATCGTTCTCAAACGTCCTAGCACTGCTTCCCTCCCAAGCTGTCCGGCTGCAACCGGAACGGCGGTGGCGTTCTCGTCACTCAACCCGGTTTGAGAACAAATTAGATAGAAAGGAGACTGACCATGACCCAATTTCGCAACAAAGAAGACCTGTTTTGCGCCAACGGCACGAATATTGTTCCCCTCGCCGGCCCGGTGGGTCAGGACAAGGTCTCGAAACGCCGCCGCTTCCTGCCGATGGCGAAACATGCCGGCTTTACCGGCACGCTTGCAAGCATAGCAGGAACGCTGACGGCAAAGATCAGTGCTGCCTATGCACGCCGACAAGATCGCCTGATCGTGCAATCACTGTTGTCGTCAAGCGACGAGGTTTTGCGTGATATGGCTCTGACCCGAGGCGACCTGACATATGTCCTTTCAACCAAGTCGCCGCTACTTGCGACCGAACGGTTGAAATTGATCCGGGCAGAACGCCGTGCCGAAAGCACTGCCGCAGCCCTGCATCGCCAGGATGCGCTTCTTGCTCTCATTCCCGCGCCCTTCGGCAATGGGAAACGCTCAATCGGCAAAGAAAGCGCCGGAACCTGATCGTTACGGAGAAGGCTGGCCAACCAGAACACCTCCCCTCCCGCTCCGCCTTGTCAGAGAGGCGGAGCTTCGGCCCCACCCAGCCGACCGTAGCCGGCCGTGATTTCCGATCACGGCCGGTTTGGTCTTGGCATTCCATGGACTGCCGCACGCGTTGATATACGTACTTTCCCGGCTATAAACGATATTTTGTTTATGTTTTGTTCTTATTATCAACAACAGGAGGAGCATGATGGGCATTCAGGAAACAAAAGATATCGGCATGCGGCTCGTCGCATTCTGCCGAGAGAACAAAGACCGCGAGGCGCTCGAAACACTCTATGCGGATCACGCCACAAGCATTGAGGCAGTGGAGATGTCCGGTGGCGGGCCACGAGAGTTCAAAGGGCTCGATCAGATCCGTGGCAAACATGATTGGTGGGAAAAGACGATGGAGGTGCACGAATTCTCCGTCCACGGCCCCTATTATCACGGTGAAGACCGCTTCGGAGTGATTTTCGACGTTGACGCGAGCAATCGCGAAAGCGGCGAACGCTCCGCGATGCGTGAGCTTGGCATCTACACTGTCGCCGACGGCAAAATCGTTTCGGAAGAATTTTTCTACGAAGTCTGATACGCAGTGCGGAACATGTCACCCATTTCTTCAGCCTGTGATGCTTTTCTTGAAGTAATCGCAGGCTGAACCTCTTTTGTTGCCCGCCCACTCGATGGACATCATCTTAAACCTGACGCTGCCGTTCTTTGCAGTCATCGGCCTTGGCTTTCTCGCCGTGCGCCTTGGGATGGCGGACGCGTCTGCGATTGGTGCCCTCAACGTTTTTGTCTTTAACTTCGCAATGCCCGCTCTCGTCGCGGGCGCTCTCGCCCGCCAGCCGATCGAAGTCCTGATCAATCCTGCTTTTCTCGTAGGGTGGGCGCTAGCGGGCCTCTTGGTCTTTGCGCTCGGCATGGCCGTGAGCAGGATCTTTTTTTCAGGGTCGCTGCGCGAAATGGCGCTTACCGGTCAGGCGGCTTCGGTCGGAAATGTCGGCTTTCTCGGTTTTCCCCTTCTTGCGGCAAGCTTCGGAGATGACGGTCTTCGCCTTGCTGCCAGTGCCATCTTTGTCGACCTGCTCGTCCTGATACCGCTCTCCTTTTGTCTGCTCGAAGCATCGGGCGGCGGATCGACACGTCAGATGGCAGGCCGTATTGCACGCGGCGTTTTCTTTAATCCGTTCATGATCGCCATTCTGATCGGCTTTTCTCTATCCGCGAGCGGGATCGGGCTATCGGGTCCAATGGATCGTTTTGCGAGTTTCCTTGGAAGTGCTGCAGGGCCAACCGCCCTTTTCGCCCTTGGTATCTCTCTAGCGGGGCGGCGTATCGAAGGCGATCTGCGCGCGGCCGGTGCCATGTCGGCCATGAAACTCATAATCCACCCGGCCGCGGTCTTTGCCGCCCTTTACGTGCTTGACGTACCCGCCTTTGCACTCGCGGCCGGAACCGTCATTGCAGCCCTCCCGATTGCCGGAAATGTCTTCGTCATCTCCGCACAATATGGAGTGATGCCGAGGCGCTCATCGACAGCCATACTTCTATCGACGCTGTTTGCGATCGTGACGACCGCTGCTGCGCTCTTCCTTGCCGGTGTCGATCCGGGGTAACGCCTCTAGAACGCGTAATCCTTGAAGATTTCCGAGAGGTTTTTGTCCCAACTTCCATGATACCGGTCGAGCATCTTTTCCGCCGGTGTCTTGCCGCTCGCGAGCGTTTCCTGGATGGGCTCCAGATAATGGGTCTCATCAAGTCCGGTCTCGCCAAGGCGTCCGCGACGGAACAATCCCTCACGGGAGATCGCAACAACCTGTTTTGCAAGGTCTAGCATATTGGAATCGCGGAACGGCG
>JBCDCU010000450.1:0-2483 GCA_039181265.1 Pseudomonadota bacterium
CTCAACCCAGCGCCCAAAAGAGCTCACCGCCAGCCTACCCCTACACCCCTGGCACAATTCGTGAGCTCGTGGGAGAAAGCCCTAGGCCGGGCGGCAGGCCGCCCACCCCTGCCCCCGGCCTCTTTTTTTGAACTTTAAGGCTTTCATCCTGAAGAGGAGAATCATCAATGTCAGGTGTCGATAAACCCGATTTTGCCCACGAGGCTGCTCTTCTTAAAGCAGGATATCAGGTGATCGCAGGGTGTGATGAAGTTGGCCGCGGGCCCCTAGCAGGACCCGTTGTGGCAGCGGCCGTTATTCTCGACCCCTTCAATATTCCAGACGGACTGAACGATTCGAAGAAGCTCACACAGGCAAAACGCGAAAACCTTTATGGCGAGATCCTGAGCCGGGCCATCGTAAGTATCGTGCAGATACCTGCAAAGACAATTGATCGGATTAATATCGGCAAAGCGAGCCTCAAAGCGATGCGCGACGCCATCCTCAATCTTTCAATCGTTCCAGATGTTGGCCTCTTTGATGGCCGCCAGGTGCCGGCCGGACTTGATTGCAGGTGCGAGGCTTTGGTGAAGGGCGACCAGCGCAGTGTATCGATCGCAGCCGCCTCCATTATCGCAAAGGTCACCCGCGACCGAATGATGGAAGAGGCCGGACGTCACCATCCCGCATATGGCTTCGAAGCGCATAAAGGATATGGCACTGCAGTCCACCGCTCGGCGATTGAGGAGCACGGCCCAACCCTCCTCCACAGAATGAGCTTCAAGCCGCTGAACCAGCACGTCTAATCACAGAAAATTTTGATACTTCAACATGTTGCCGAGCAAATGAAAAGCCGCGCACAAGGCGCGGCTGGAATTCGATTGAACTGTAATAGTGCTTTAAACTGTTTCAGTTCAGCTTTTGCTTAACCTCCGAAATGGAGGATTTAATGAGAGCTGCCCCGCCATCTGAGAGTTTGTCGATGAGGACTTTTTCAGAAGCTGCAATTGCACGTTCTGCGGCGATTGCCTTCACATCCTGAAGCGCCTGAACTTCCGCCTGGCTGATCTTCTGTTCAACCATTTTCGTGCGGCGGGTCACGTATTCATCGAGCTTCGTCTTGGCATCGAGAGCGAGCGCCTTGGCCTCGCGTTTCGCGCTTTCCACGATCTCTTCGGCTTCCGCTTCCGCGTCACGGCGCTTTCTTTGATATTCCGCAAGCAACGTCTGGGCCTCTTCACGCAGTTTGCGTGCCTCATCCAGGTCATTGCGGATTTTGTCAGAGCGATCATCCAGTGCCTTGGTGATCATGGCCGGCACGCCGAGATAGGCAAGAAGCGCGAAGAAGGCGATGAGACCCATCAGGGTCCAAAAGGTTGCATCCATGATCCTACTCCCCGACGCCCGAAAGCGCTTTCTTGATGTCGCCCTTTGCGACCCGGCCACCGATGAGCGCCTTGACGATGGCCTCGGTGGTTTCGGTGGCAATCTCGTCCACTTCGCCCATTGCCTGTTCGCGAATGCCTGAAATCTGCGTTTCGGCTGCTTCGAGCTTCACTTTGAGGTCAGCCTCAACCTTGGCCATCGCCTCATCGCTTTCCGCTTTCGCTTCGTCACGGGCGGTTTGCGCAATGCCATGGGCTTTTGAGCGAGCGTCTGCAAGCGCCTGCTCGTAGGCAGCGATCGCATCGTCGGTTTCTTCCTTCAGACGCTGCGCTTCTGCCAGATCCTGTTCGATACGGTCGGAGCGAGTCTCAAGGATCGATCCGATCCTCGGAACGATGTATTTCGACATGGCGTAGTAGAGAATGCCGAAGGTGATCGCCAGCCACAGGAGCTGGGAGCCAAACGTATCTCCGTCGAACGGGGGAAAGGCACCGCCCTCTTTCCCTTGGGATCCCGCGTGGCCAACTTCGGTGTGGGTCTCGCCGTCAGTATTTGACGCCATGGTCCTAGCTCTCCAGACTGCAAATTTCAGAATCCAACGGAGCGTTGGTAACGACGGGGGAAACCCCGTCACCAATGTTTGCACGTTTCGCCTCAACCGCTTTATGAGCCCGATGTACCTGAGCTCAATTCAGGGAGTGGGAAGACCACATAGGGTCACCTGCTCCGAGTTAAAACCGGTCGGCGGCGCTGCCCTAAGCAGCGCTGAGTCTGTTCTTACGTGAAAAGGATAAGAAGCGCGATCAGAAGCGAGAAGATGCCGAGCGCCTCTGTCACGGCGAAGCCAAAGATCAAACGACCGAACTGACCGTCAGCAGCTGACGGGTTGCGAAGCGCGCCTGACAGGAAGCTACCGAAGATGTTGCCGAGACCGATACCGGCACCAGCCATACCGATACATGCAATGCACGCACCGATCATTTTTGCTGCGTCAAGTTCCATTTCATTCTCCTTGATTAAATCCTTGGAAGATTTCGGTTGGAGCCGTCGCCATGCTTTGAGTTTGAAACAGGCTTCGGCGGGTAGATTTAGTGACTTGGGTGGATGGCGTCGTTGAG
>JBCDCU010000451.1:0-2479 GCA_039181265.1 Pseudomonadota bacterium
CGGCCGGATTGCCGGTCAGTTTGCGAAGCCACGTTCCGCTCCAACGGAAACGGTCGGCGACAAGGTCCTGCCGAGCTACCGCGGCGACATCATCAACGGGATCGAGTTTGACGAAGCCTCTCGCTTGCCGGATCCGCAACGTCTCGTGATGGCCTATCGCCAGTCAGCGGCAACGCTCAATCTTCTCAGAGCCTTCTCGCAAGGCGGCTACGCGAACCTTGAACATATTCACGGTTGGATGCTGGGCTTCGTGGAGGGCGAGCAATCTGAACGCTATCGCGTCCTTGCTGACAAGATCACCGAAGCGCTCGACTTCATGAAGGCCGTCGGCATCAATTCCGATACGGCGCCGCAATTGCGCACGACCGATTTCTTCACGAGCCACGAAGCCTTGCTTCTTGGTTATGAGGAAGCCCTCACGCGCGTTGATTCAACGACCGGTGACCATTACGCAACGAGCGGCCATATGCTTTGGATCGGCGACCGGACCCGTCAGCCGGATCACGCCCATGTTGAATATTGCCGCGGTGTCAAAAACCCGATCGGCGTCAAGTGCGGACCGTCGCTTCCGGCTTACGAACTCATTCAATTGCTGGATATTCTCAATCCGGAAAACGAAGCAGGACGCATCACCCTGATTGCCCGTTTCGGTGCCGGGAAGGTCGGCGATCATCTTCCAGCCCTCGTTCAGGCTGTGAAGCGGGAAGGGCGCAATGTGGTCTGGTCCTGCGATCCGATGCACGGCAACACAATCAAGGCCTCAACCGGCTTCAAGACGCGGCCCTTCGACGGGATCCTGTCGGAAGTCCGGGACTTCTTCTCCGTTCACCATGCGGAAGGCACCCATGCGGGCGGCATACACATTGAGATGACCGGTCAGAATGTGACGGAGTGCACGGGTGGTGCGCGGGCGATCTCAGACAGTGATCTGTCGGCGCGCTATCACACGCATTGCGATCCGCGTCTCAACGCTCACCAGGCGTTGGAACTTGCTTTCCTTGTTGCTGAACTCATCAAGGAAAAACGCGACGAAGCGCCTATGCGGCAGGCGGCGAGCTTCTAAGGGGCTCGAAAACCCGCCAACAGACTTCGAAGAAATGGCAAGGCCTTTGAACTACGGCCTTGTTGTTTCTTTAGCCGCGCTCTTTCAGGAAAGCTTCGACAGCAGTCCAGAATTCTTCCGAATTGGCGCTGCGACCCGCAATCAAAGACGACGAACCGTGCCGCCCGTTGCCCTTAGGGACGAACCCTGTTTTGCCTGTGCCGTCAGGGATCGCGTCATAGATGCCGCGCCATTGACCGGCCTCAGACCGGGCAGACGTCAGAAAAGCAGGCACGGTTATCCCGGCGGCAAGCTTCTCGACGGAGACGCCGCGCAGATATTCGCCCGGTGAGAAGGACAGAACAGCATCAACCTGAGACGTTTTCTCCCCGGCGATGACAAGCACCAGCGAGGCCGAGTAAGACGAGCCCCAGATGAAAACCCGATCGATCTCTTCGAGATTGCGGGCAAAGGCAATGGCTGCTTCGAGATCAGGTTTCGCGTCCAGGAAGTCCGCGCCTTTTCCCTGCTGTTTCGCGACGTCTGCTGTTTGATTGGCAATTCCGCCGAACGCTCCTCCGGACCGTTGATCGACTGCAAGCGTCGTATAGCCAAGACTGTTTAGCCGCGGAGCGATCTCCTGATATTCACCGCGGCTCGATCCCGCCTGATGGAAAAGAACGATCGCTGTTTTGTTCGATCCACGGCTGAGTTCCGCCGTCACCGGCAAACCGTCGGACGCTTTGATCGTAACGATCTTCGCATGCGCTGCGAGCGGAAAGGATAGGGTTAGCGCGAGAGCAAACAAAAGGGGCTTCAATATCCGGGCTGGCATGGATGATGCTCCAAGTCGATGACAAGACACTGATTTCATGATCCAGTTTTGCGAACACGGTCAAATCAAGATGACTTTATGGATTGGGTCCCTATTGGCATTGTACATGTCCTGTAAACAGAGTGTCAGGCAGCTCAAGGGTAGGTCATCATCTAAGCTTCTGATAGTCTTCGGGAATGACAATAGCCAGTTCCAGACAACATCCTTCTTCGATTTTCGTTTCCCACGGTTCGCCCGACCTCGTCCTGCACAACACTGACGCCAAACGGTTTCTGGAAGGTGCTGCATCCGATTTTCCCCGCCCTCACGCGATTGTGAGTGTTTCCGCGCATTTTGAAACCGCGATACCGACGATTGTCACGGACCCGTCACCTGAAATGATTTATGATTTCCGCGGATTCGATAGCAGGCTGCGTGAGATTGTGTATTCCGCACCGGGAAGCGCCAGCATCGGTGAGAAGATTTCTGCACTGCTGTCAGAAGCTGGCATCGACCACGATACGATTGAGAAACGAGGGTTCGATCATGGCACTTGGGTACCGTTATCACTCTTATATCCGCAGGCAGACATTCCGGTTGTGCAATTATCCGTCCAGCCACAC
>JBCDCU010000452.1:0-2479 GCA_039181265.1 Pseudomonadota bacterium
CGCCAAGCGGCGCGCGCCCAAATTTGCCCCTTACAGAGCCTGGGCCAGTTTGTACCATTTTTGTTCTCATTTCGCAAGACACCCTTATCTATTTAATCTATCTATATATTTTATTGTTTATTCAGGATTTGTTCACGGTTATATGTAATCGCCAGATCATGATAAGAAAGCTGTGTATTCTTTTGTACCGAACCGATGCGGTCAGGATCGCGAATAAGGTATGAAATCAGTGCAACTTCGTTAAATGGAGGTCTTGATCTTTGGCCGTTCCACTTTCCGTTTCGGAAGACGTCAAACGCGCGCAACGTGATGGGCAGGCTCGTGTCGCACTCGAATCGACGATCATCACCCATGGTATGCCGTTTCCTCAGAATCTGGAGACCGCGCGGGCCGTTGAAGCCATCGTTCGGGAAAATGGAGCTGTTCCGGCCACCATCGCCGTCATGCAGGGACGCATCCATATCGGTCTTGAGAATGACGAGCTCGAAGCGCTCGCAAAATCGCAAGACGCCCTGAAAGCATCTCGCGCTGATCTCGGTTTTGCAATCTCAAAGGGCCTCACAGCATCCACCACGGTTGCGGCAACGATGATCCTCGCCGCGCGTGCTGGCATCGACGTCTTTGCAACCGGTGGCATCGGCGGTGTTCATCGAGACGCCTCGGAAACCTTCGACATCTCTGCGGATCTTCGCGAGTTTACGCAATCACCTGTGATCGTCGTGTCGGCCGGGGCCAAGGCGATCCTCGATATTGGTGCCACCCTTGAAACCCTGGAGACGCTCGGCGTTCCGGTCGTCGGCTATCAGTGTGACCGGTTTCCCGCCTTCTGGTCTCGCGAAAGTCCCTTCGACGCCCCGCTTCGACTGGATACGCCGAAAGACATCGCATCGCTCTTTATGACCCGCAAAATGCTGACACTCGACGGCGGGCTCCTTGTCGCCAATCCGGTTCCGGAAGAGGCTGAAATTCCATCGAATGAAATAGAAGCCGCCATACATTCCGCGATGGAAAAGGCTGAAAGAAACGGCGTTTCCGGCAAGGCGGTAACGCCGTTCCTGCTCGCTGACATCGTTGCAACGACCCAAGGCCGGGCGCTTGCGGCCAACATCGCTCTCATCAAATCGAATGCAGCACTGGCAGCAAGTATCGCGTTGGCCCTTCATCATGCGGAAGCCGGATTTTATGATTGATCCGTGCAAATGCCTGGTGGCAACCGACCTTGACGGGACGCTTCTCGATCATAACACCTATGATTGGGCACCTGCCGGACCGGCTCTCGAAACCCTCTCCAAGTTTGGTGTTCCCGTCCTTTTCACAACGAGTAAAACGCGCGCGGAAGTCGAATTGCTGCGGGAGACAATTGGCAATTCCGATCCTTTCATTGTCGAAAATGGCGGCGCCCTGATCGTATCGCCCGGGCCTTTATCTCAAGATGGTGCGGAACACCTTCTTGGCGTGCCGCATCCCACGATAATGACGTTTCTTGAAGAG
This sequence comes from Pseudomonadota bacterium, assembly GCA_039181265.1. Taxonomy (GTDB): domain Bacteria; phylum Pseudomonadota; class Alphaproteobacteria; order Rhizobiales; family JACESI01; genus JBCDCU01. The sequence goes on from JBCDCU010000452.1 coordinate 1,492, forward strand.
AGGCGAGCAGAAGGGTTTTTGTTTGAAAGTTTCACAGACCTCGGAATAACCGGCATTGCCGAAGAAACAGGCCTCAGTCCCGAGGAGGCCCATCTGGCCAACCAGCGCTCTGCCAGCGAGCCCATAATCTGGCATGGCGACGAGGCTTCGAAGAGAGCCTTTGTCAATTTGGCGAACGAGGCCGGCTTCAACGCTCTCCAAGGCGGACGGTTTCTGACCCTTGGCGGACGGACCGACAAAGGCCGCGCTCTCAGGGAAGCTGTGAGCCTCTATCGTGCGACGGGACACAGAATCGAGACGATAGTCGCGCTTGGCGACAGCGGAAATGATCGCGCACTTCTTGACGTTGCCACCCACCCGATCTGGATCCGAAAGAACGGGCCAACCCCTGAAACCGGCTTTATGAACCGCGCACACTGTTCGGTGCGATATGGCCCTGAGGGTTGGTGCGATGTGATTTTGGATTTGTTCGACGGAACCAAAGTCTGATCAGATCAGTTTGGAAACCTCATGCAATCAATGGTTTGTACATATTGCCGCCTAACCTGTTCTGTGTTTTGAAGAAAGAGGGGAGACCAGCGAGCCGGATCAAGAGTGGCTCAGTCAATGCGCCGAAGGGGTTTTAAGGTTTCATGGCAGACTTTTACCAGAACGGCGTGGTCACAACCCTTCACAACATTTGCGGGCGGGCCCGCGAAGAACTGGAATATGAGCTTAACAGCTTTGCCCGGTTTCGAAGGCTCGGCCTCGTTCTCCCGTCCTTATATTCCGAACTCCAGGCTCCCGCGCTTGAAAACATCATTCAGGAACTCCAGGGCGTCGATTATCTGAAACGCATCGTCATCGGGCTCGACCGGGCAAGTGAAAGTGAATTCGCCCATGCGCGGGAGTATTTCGGACGCTTGCCACAGGAACACCGGATTCTGTGGAACGACGGGCCGCGCCTCATGGAAATTCATGAGAGCCTTGCCAATGAAGGCCTGGCGCC
>JBCDCU010000453.1:0-2479 GCA_039181265.1 Pseudomonadota bacterium
GAGGTGAATTTGCCATAATTGAAGGACGGGTTAGGGCTGTACACGAGACGAACCGGGCAGTTTTTCTGAACTTTGGGGATGACTGGAAAACGGATTTCAGCGTGATCCTCACGCCCCAATTGGCGGCCATTCTCGAGCGCGAAGCGCAAAGTTACGGCGGATTTGAAAACCTGAAGGTGCAGGTTCGAGGATATCTCGACATTTATTATGGCCCTAGCCTCAAAGTCGAGCATGAAGGGCAGGTGGAGTTCTTTAGTCAGTGATGCAGGCGCGTCGAACAGGTCCATCGCTAGCAAAACGCGGATTCTCGTTTAGAGAAGCCGTGCCGACGGCTGTGTTTTCGAAGTTCCGCCTTGCTGTTTGCTTGGTGGGAAGCCTATTCCTTGCCTCCTGTTCTCATCTTTCCGTTTTTGATCTCACCGATAATGCGCGCTCGACTATCAATGGCGAGACGATCAAGACGGCCGTCAATCCGCCACCGCCGGTGCGCACAAGATCGAGCGATGCCCTCTTTAAGGCGGCGGAACAGGAAAATCTCAGGATTATCGCGGCTTATGGAGGGGTTTATAAGAACCGCTCGGTGGAGAATCAGGTTGCGAAGATTGTCTCGAACCTCGTTTCCAATTCCACCGCTCCATCGCAAGGTTTCCAGATTACGATCCTGAATTCTCCATCGGTGAACGCTTTTGCACTACCCGGGGGCTTCCTTTACATCACGCGTGGTTTGTTGGCGTTGGCGTCTGACGAATCGGAAGTCGCTGCTGTATTGGCCCATGAAATGGCCCATGTAACCGCTGAACACGGCCAGCAACGTCTGCAACGCGCCCGCAATTCTGAACTGGTTGCCGAGGCCGTAAGGGGTGTGTTCGGGAATCAGGAAACAGCTGATTTCGTTCTTGCAAAAAGGCAGCTCGATTTCGCAGCGTTCTCGCAGGCTCAGGAATTCGAGGCTGACCAGATCGGCGTGGCGACTGCCGGACGTGCAGGATACGATCCATTCGCCGCTTCACGCTTCCTGAAGATCATGGCGCGGTTTCAGGATTACCGGTCCAACCAACCGGTCGCACGGGGCAATCAGGGTCGCGATTTCCTGTCTTCGCATCCCACAACTCCTGTTCGGATTGAAAAGGCGCGCCTTGCCGCCCGGACATTCGGGGCACCCGGTGTTGGGCAGACCAACAGGCTTGAATATCTCAAAGCTATTGACGGCATGATTTTCGGCGATGACCCGAAAGAAGGCTTTGTGCGCGATCGGTCTTTCTTCCATCCTAAGCTGCGTTTCACATTCACAGTGCCGCGCGGCTACGTGATTGATAATACTAGCGAAGCGGTCCTGGCGACGGCTTCAAATGAAGATGCTGTGCGTTTTGACGGCGTTGCGGTTCCCGACGGTATGAGTCTGGAGGATTATCTTGCCTCGGGTTGGCTTAACGGCCTGAACAGCGCGTCGGTCAAAACCTTCACAATCAATGGTGCTGAGGCGGCCTCGGCAACAGCGCGCGTTGCAGAGTGGCATTTCAAGATTACCGTCATTCGCGCTCAGGATTCAATTTACCGCATGATTTTTGCGACGAAACAGCCATCCGTCCGCTTCGACAGGGCTGTGAGTGCGACGGTTGCCAGCTTCCGTTCTCTATCGAAGAGCGAGGCGGATGCCCTCTCACCGTTGCGCGTGCGCATCAAGCGCGTCGAGCCCGGTGAGACAGTGGTGACGCTTTCACGATCCATGAAGGGCCTTGTCGCCAATCCGGAGGAAGCGTTCCGGGCTCTCAATGGTTTGTCCCGCCAGGATCGTTTGAGAACCGGCGATTACATCAAAGTCGTTGTTGACGAGGTGGTGCTTTAAGCGCCTGCCCTCAGGCTGCGCAGCTCGCATTGGTAATCGCTGCATTGACCGCAGCTCTGATGTCCGCAAGTGAAAACGGCTTCTGCACGACATCCACCACGATCTGTTCGAGGCCATCGGCCCGTTCCCGTTGATCGGCATAGCCGGTCATGAGCAAAATCGGCACCTCCGGATGATCGCGCGCAACGTTCAATGCGAGCGCAATTCCGTCCATTACCGGCATCTTGATATCCGACAAGAGCAGATCAAAATCGGAATCTTCCGACAGAACATCAAGCGCTTCGGATCCGTCCTCTGCGGTCGTCACCGTATGACCATCGATCATAAGGGCGCGCGAGACGAATGCGCGAACGGATTCGTCGTCTTCAGCGATCAGAATCTTCGTCATCAGATGTCCCTTCTTTCTCAAGCATCAAGGCGCCGGGATATTTCTACCCTTCGATCACCCCTACAAAGGGAAGTTCCCGAAACGCGTGGCCGGAATCCATCCCGTATCCGACCACGAAAACATCGGGACATTCAAATCCCGTAAACGCCGCTTCAAACTTTTCCACCCTTCGTGATGGTTTTTGAAGCAACACGGCACAATCCACCCTATTTGCGCCACGTTCCAACAAAAGCTTTTGCGCATAA
>JBCDCU010000454.1:0-2465 GCA_039181265.1 Pseudomonadota bacterium
CCGTTAAAGTGCCTCGGCACCGGAGATAATTTCGATCAATTCTTTTGTAATCTGCGCCTGACGCTGGCGGTTGTAGCTGATCGTCAGTTTGTCGATCATGTCACCCGCATTGCGCGTCGCATTGTCCATTGCCGACATCCGGGCCCCTTGCTCGGATGCTGCATTTTCGAGGAGACCACGGAAGATCTGCATCGCAATGTTGCGTGGCAGGAGATCTTCGAGGATTTCCTCTTCTTCAGGTTCATATTCGTAATGGACGCTGTCCGCACCTTCGCCTTCTTCGTCAGACCCCAAGTCGGCAGGGATGATCTGCTGTGCCGTCGGGATCTGCGAGATCACCGATTTGAACTCGGAAAAGAAGATCGTGCAGACGTCAAACTCGCCCTTGTCGAACATGTCTGTGACACGCCTTGCAACATCTGCGGCATTGTCAAAGCCGATACGCTTCACTTCGCGCATATCGACCGTATCAATGATGATGTCGCGATATTGCGACTTCAGCGCGTCAAATCCTTTTTTGCCAACGCAAAGCATTTTGACGGTTTTGCCGTTCGCCTGAAGCTCCATCGTTTTGACGCGGGCCATACGGGCGATCGATGAATTGAAGCTGCCGCAAAGGCCGCGTTCTGCCGTCATCACGACAAGAAGATGAACGTCATCCTTACCGCTACCTGCCATTAGTTTTGGCGCATTTTCCCGGTCGTTCACACCTGCGGAAATGTTCGCCATCACTTTCGCCATGCGCTCTGAGTAGGGGCGCGCGGCTTCGGCAGCTTCCTGGGCTTTCCGCAGCTTTGCCGCCGCAACCATCTGCATGGCCTTGGTGATTTTCTGCGTCGCTTTCACCGAGGAGATGCGGTTTTTGAGATCCTTAAGGCTCGGCATCGAGGTCCCTTGGTCTTATTCCGTCATACTTCAGGCGGAAAGCAGCGCTTTCCGCCGACACATTGGATCGCGCTTACGCGAAACCCTTCGCAAACGCTTCGATCGCCTCTTTCAGCTTTCCTTCCGTCTCGTCAGTGAGTTTTTCCTCCTGACGGATCTGGTCGAGAAGCCCCTGATGCTCAGAACGAAGGCTTGCAAGAAGACCTTCTTCGAATGAACCGACCTGCGTTACTTCAAGCTTATCGAGATAACCGCGCACACCGGCAAAAATGACGGCAACCTGTTCTTCCGTCTTGAGCGGAGAGAACTGCGGTTGTTTCAGAAGTTCGGTCAGTCGTGCACCACGGTTGAGGAGGCGCTGCGTTGCAGCGTCAAGGTCGGAACCGAACTGAGCGAAGGCCGCCATCTCACGATACTGGGCAAGCTCACCCTTAATCGAACCGGCAACCTGTTTCATCGCCTTGACCTGCGCCGAAGAACCAACGCGGGAGACCGAAAGACCGACATTCACCGCCGGGCGAATACCCTGGTAGAAGAGGTCCGTCTCAAGGAAGATCTGACCGTCAGTGATCGAAATAACGTTCGTTGGAATGTAAGCCGAAACGTCGTTCGCCTGGGTCTCAATCACCGGCAGCGCTGTCAGCGAGCCGAGACCATTGTCTTCATTGAGCTTTGCAGACCGCTCCAGCAGACGGGAGTGAAGATAGAAAACGTCACCCGGATAAGCTTCACGTCCTGGCGGGCGACGGAGAAGGAGTGACATCTGGCGGTAAGCGACGGCCTGTTTGGACAGATCGTCATAACCGATCATGGCGTGCATTTTGTTGTCGCGGAAATACTCGCCCATGGTGCAGCCGGTGAACGGCGCGAGATACTGCATCGGTGCCGGATCGGATGCCGTTGCAGCAACAACGATTGAATATTCAAGCGCGCCACGCTCTTCCAGAACCTTAACGAACTGGGCAACGGTTGAACGCTTCTGTCCAACCGCGACGTAGATGCAGTAGAGCTTCTTGGATTCGTCGTCGCCTGCGTTGAGTGGCTTCTGGTTCAAGAACGTGTCGAGGATGATCGCAGTCTTGCCGGTCTGACGGTCGCCAATCACGAGTTCGCGCTGGCCACGGCCAACCGGGATAAGCGCGTCGATTGCCTTAAGGCCGGTCGACATCGGTTCGTGCACAGATTTGCGAGGAATGATGCCAGGCGCTTTGACGTCAACACGTGAGCGGGCGTCAGCTTCGATCGGGCCTTTGCCATCAATCGGGTTGCCAAGCGCGTCAACCACGCGGCCGAGAAGACCCTTGCCGACTGGCACGTCCACAATCGCGCCGGTCCGCTTAACGGTGTCGCCCTCTTTAATATCCCGGTCGGAACCGAAGATAACGACACCAACGTTGTCGTTTTCGAGGTTGAGCGCCATGCCGCGAATGCCGCCTGGGAACTCCACCATTTCACCGGCCTGAACATTGTCGAGACCATAAACACGCGCAATACCGTCACCAACGGACAGAACCTGTCCAACTTCCGAGACTTCGGCTTCCTTGCCGAAATTCGCGATCTGGTCTTTGAGGATTGCGGAA
>JBCDCU010000455.1:0-2441 GCA_039181265.1 Pseudomonadota bacterium
CGGCTCCGCCACCCTTGGTATCAGCGGATTCCACAGGTTCGGGCTTAACCACCTCAAACGGGGTGGGCTGAAGCTTCTCATTGTGGGATGACTGAATATGTGGACCATCTCGTCTTGTTTTCCGGTGATGGTGACTTCAAGTCACTGGTTGCGGCAATTCAAAGACGCGGGCGGAAAGTCAGCGTGGTTTCGACCCTTGCGGTGCAGCCGCCGATGATTGCCGACGACCTCAGGCGCCAGGCGGATAATTTTATCGATCTCAGTGATTTGCGTGGTTCGATCGGTCGTGATCCATCTGAGCGCCCGCAAAGACCTATTGTCGATGAGGACGAAGACGATTACGAAGAGATCGGCGATTACTAAGCGTCCTGATCCGGTCTTCCATGTCCAAACCTTCCGCGCCTTCAAACCTGAAGGGGCCCACAGATCCACATCCTGAATGTGACCGCTGCGAGCGGCTGCGCGCGTTTGTGGTCTCATGGCGTGATCCAGAGCCCACATGGCACAACCAGCCTGTACGAACGTTTGGGGATCCCGAGGCTCAGCTTCTTATCGTCGGGCTTGCACCCGGGCTTAAGGGAGCCAACCGTACGGGGCGGCCTTTCACCGGCGATTATGCGGGCGACCTTCTGTACGAGACCTTGGGAAAGTATGGTTTCACCGATGGCCAATACGACCGCCGCCCGGATGATGGCTTGCAGCTTAAAGGGGCAGCGATCACAAATGCGGTTCGGTGCGTTCCCCCACAGAACAAACCGACCGGTGCGGAAATCGCGAACTGCCGCCCTTTCCTTTCGGCGACGATTGCCGCTTATCAGGATTTAAAATGTATATTGGCGCTTGGGCGCATTGCACATGAGAGCGTACTCAGAGCCCTGTCTCTCCGCTTGAAGGAGTATCCCTTCACACATGGCGGGCTTCACGACCTCCCGGATGGGCCAATCCTCGCCGACAGCTATCATTGCTCCCGTTACAACACGAATACCGGTCGGTTGACGCCGGAGATGTTCGACCAGGTCTTTGCCGGTATCGCTTCTGTGCTGAATAACGGATCCGAATAGTTCGCGTCATCAACCGCGATCGCGCAGGAGACGGGCTTTTTCGCGTCCCCAATCCCGTTTCTTCTCCGTTTCGCGCTTGTCGTGGAGCTTTTTGCCGCGTCCAAGGCCAAGTTCGATTTTTGCTCGGCCCTGATCGTTGAAATAGAGTTTCAGCGGAATGAGCGTCATGCCGTCACGCTGCACTGCGGCGCTCAGCTTTTCGATCTGGCGTTTATGAAGAAGCAGCTTCCGTGGTCTTCTCGGCGTGTGATTGAACCGGTTCGCCTCAAGATATTCCGGAATGTGGGCGTTGATCAGCCAGATTTCACCGTTCTCGTCAGACGCATAAGATTCGGCAATCGTTGTTTTGCCGGTCCGAAGGGATTTCACCTCCGTACCGGTCAATTGTATGCCGGCCTCGAGCGTTTCGACGATATCGTAATTGAAACGGGCTTTACGATTGTCAGCAACAACACGATTAGTCGGCTTCTTGTCTTTCTTCGGTTTGGCCATGGTGAAAACGCGGATTTCGGCGTCAGTTTATAAGACCTGCCGTTTGCATTGCCGCATCGATCTCGGATGCCACGCCGTCTGAAACCTTCATCAAAGGCAATCTGACATCGGCCGACATATGACCGAGGCGGGACAGTGCGTATTTTGCGCCTGCAAGGCCCGGTTCAAGGAAGATCGCCCGGTGAAGAGGCGCCAGCCGGTCAAGATGTGCGAGCGCCCCAGCCATATCGCCATTGAGTGTCATTTCCTGAAATTCCGAGCAAAGACGTGGTGCCACATTCGCGGTCACGGAAATGCAGCCTTTGCCGCCTGCCGCATTAAAGGCGAGTGCCGTCATATCTTCGCCTGAGAGCTGTAGAAAGTCCGGTCCCATCGCGAGCCTTTGAAGCGAAACCCGCGCCAAATCCGCAGTCGCGTCTTTAACGCCGATAATGTTGGGGCAGTCTTTGAAAAGACGTGCCATCGTCTCGACCGACATATCCACCACGCTGCGCGGCGGGATATTGTATATAATAACCGGCAGCGACACGGCTTCGCTCACCGCTTTGAAATGCTCGTAGAGACCGGCCTGGTTCGGCTTGTTGTAATAGGGCGTGACGATCAATATGCCATCGGCACCAACGCTTTCGGCGTATTTCGCAAAGTCGATTGCTTCGACTGTGTTGTTCGATCCGGCACCTGCGATCACCGGGACGCGGCCATCGGCGGTCTTCACACACAATTCGACCACACGTTTGTGTTCATCATGGGTCAGCGTCGGAGATTCTCCGGTTGTACCGACGGGAACGAGACCGTGAGACCCATGATGAACACAAACGTGTGGTCGAATTGTGTGTGAAGACCGCCGATGGCCGCGTCCCGGTGATCGCAGGTGCCGGATCGAACAAC
>JBCDCU010000456.1:0-2432 GCA_039181265.1 Pseudomonadota bacterium
CGTGGAATGGTTCGGGCAGGTCATAGCGATGGCCGGCGATCGTGACATGATATTCCTGCATGGCCTGAAGCAAGGCTGACTGGGTGCGTGGGCTCGCCCGGTTGATTTCGTCAGCCATCAGAAGCTGAGTAAAGATCGGCCCCTTCAGAAACCGGAAGGATCGTTTGCCGTCGTCGCCCTGTTCCATGACTTCCGAACCCAGAATATCGGATGGCATCAAGTCCGGGGTGAACTGGATGCGGGCATCGGAAAGACCGAGAACACGGCCCATTGTTTCTACAAGCAGTGTTTTCGCGAGCCCGGGTACACCGACCAGCAAGCCGTGACCACCGGCGAGAATCGTTACCAGAGCGCGTTCTACGACGGTTTCCTGTCCGAAAATGACGGTGCTGATAGCGTCACGCGCTTCGCCGATCCTGATCGCCGTGCGATCGGCCTCTTCGACGATATCGCTTTCAAGAGCCTTGGCTTCCTTCGCCGTCTTCTGGTCTATGGCACTCATCAGCGTTGCGCTCCCATATTTTCGCCCGCCGCGGCGGTGCTTCTTGTTCCCCTTGAAGCGCTTCCGGCGCCTCCGACCTTATTCATATATGCATTGCAAAACGACATGCATGTCTCAAGATGCCGCTGCGCTTTGGGGAGCTCTTTCACGCATCTGTGAAATCTCCTTCAAACCGTCGTGTTTACGCGCCTTTAGCGAACGTGCTGCTTTGACGCACCATTTGCTCAGGCTGGCCGCGAAAAGATTGCCACTAACGGGGAAAGGTCGACACGACAGGATCTGCATATTCCCAGTTTTTATTGCAGCATAGTATGCTGTTTCCAGCGCTGCAGGTTCAATAGGACCACCCAATAAAACTGGATGTTCCTGAGGCAATGTCCAGAGATTACGGTTCATTGTGGGTGAAATTGCGGAAAAACCCACTTTATGGGCATATCTGACCTTGGTGGGAATCACGGCGTCATACATTATATTGCACATATGGAAGACGCGAAATATTGCACATATGGAAGACGCGAACACTGCAATGGGCGATCGAGCAAGGCCGGAAAAACAGCAGATCGAAGGTGGTCTGGAAGCGCTTATGGCGCGGGCCAAGTACGCCGGCACAGGATTGCCGCCCGTCGATAAATGGAACCCGCCTTTTTGCGGCGACATCGACATGCGCATCGCATCGGACGGTCTTTGGTATTACATGGGCACCCCTATTGGACGAGAAGCGCTCGTTCGGCTCTTTTCAACGGTCTTGCGCAAAGACGAGGACGGCAAGACATACCTTGTCACGCCGGTCGAAAAAGTCGGTATTGCGGTCGATGACGCCCCGTTTCTTGCCGTGGAAATGAACGCCCATAACGTCGAAGGCAGACAGGTGCTGACCTTCCGCACAAATGTTGGCGATGTGATCGAAGCTGGACCGGATCACCGGTTACGCTTCGAAGATGAAGACAGAACGGAAGGTGTGAAACCCTATCTTCATGTGCGCGGTCGGCTTGATGCGCTTCTTGCGAGGCCGCTGCTCTATCAACTCGTCGACCTTGGAGAGACGCGCGACATTGAGGATGTTGCCATGTTCGGTGTGGCAAGCAAGGGACTGTTTTTCCCGATTATGGCGCAAGCTGAATTGGAACGCCTTACCGAGGAAGCATGAAGGACGCGGATGTATTCTAGCGATCAAGATTTTCTGACACGGGCTGACCAACACTTGCACAGCTCGCCCCATGCACTCTCGGACAAGGGTGACCTCATTCTCAATCCGGATGTGAGAAAGTATTACCCGTCGTTTCGTGATGCGGCTGTTCTCATCTCACTCATTGAACGTCCTGATGGTTTGACAAGCCTCTTCAATATGCGTCCGCAGCATCTCCGCAGCCATGCTGGCCAGGTGGGTTTCCCCGGGGGTAAGGTCGAGGAGGGCGATGAAGGGCCGATTGGCACCGCAGTCCGCGAGGCGCATGAAGAAATCGGTTTGCCCGGTGAAAATGTCGAGCCGCTCGGATTTCTCGACGCCTATATTACCGGAAGCGGATTTCGGGTCGTACCGGTGCTCGCCAAGGTTCAGGCGCCTGATCGTTTCATTCTCGATCCGAACGAAGTCGAGTCAGCCTTTGAAGTGCCGATCAGTTTTCTTATGAACCCCGAAAACCACGGCCATGGTTTTATCACCTTTCGCGATAAACCCCGGTTCTATTATGAAATGCCCTATTTCGACGGGGAACAAACCTGGCGGATCTGGGGAGTGACGGCCGGTATCGTCCGCCAGCTTTATGAGACCGTCTATCCCGATTATCCCGCCGAATTGCCGAAATCAGTCGTCCAGGATGCGACTGCCTGATCTGCTGGCTTTCCCTTGATACCTATATGGAAGACACATGCTTTCAGTGACGTATTCAACGTCCCTGCCCGGAGCGAGCTTATGACCGAAGATCCAAAA
>JBCDCU010000457.1:0-2430 GCA_039181265.1 Pseudomonadota bacterium
TACATGAAGAGCTGGTAGAGCGACAGAATGCCGGCAAGACCGACAGTGCCGGTTGTAATCACCATAGCACCGCGATCGCCAATAAAGCGCATCAATAAGCCTGCAACCAAAGCCGCGAGACCTGGCCCCAGCACGATAAACTGGATGAACTGATCAGATAACATCGTGCCCCTACCCTTTCATCAGGTCGACGCTCTCGACCGCAATGTCTCCGCGATTGCGGAAGTAAACGACGAGAATAGCGAGCCCGACAGCCGCTTCAGCTGCGGCAACCGTCAGCACTAACATCGCAAAAATCTGCCCCGAGATCGTTCCCGAAAAGACTGAGAACGCGACGAGATTGATGTTGACTGACAGCAAGATCAATTCGATCGCCATCAGAATGACGATGATGTTCTTACGGTTCACAAAGATCCCAACCACACCAATCGTGAACAGGATCGCGGAAACGGTCAGGAAATGATTGATCGTCAATTCCATAATTAGATCCCCCGTCCTGGTTCGACCGCGACTTTCTCGATCGCATCTTCGCGGCGGCGCGAGGTCTGCTTAGCGATGTTCTGGCGCTTCACACCAGGACGCTCACGAAGCGTCAGAACAATCGCACCGATCATCGCAACAAGCAGGATCAAGCCGGAGAGCTGGAACAGTAGGAAGTACTCAGTGTACATGACCTGCCCGATCGCCTCGGCATTCGTCTCCGCGCCTGGTGACGCATCAAAAGTGGCGGTGTTCGAACCCTCGCGCGCAAAACTTGCGAGCGCGATCTGGGCGATAAAGGCAATCCCGATCAAAGCCGCGAACGGCCAATATCTGAGCGTGCCTTGTTTCAGCTCAACAAAATCGACGTCCAGCATCATCACGACGAACAAGAAGAGCACCGCGACCGCGCCGACATAGACGACGACGAGCAGCATCGCGAGGAATTCAGCGCCAATCAGGACGAACAATCCCGCCGCCGTAAAGAATGTCAAAATCAGCCAAAGTACCGAATGCACCGGGTTCTTGGCCATAATCACAGCCAAAGCCGACACGGTCACAATGGCCGCGAATATATAGAAGGCGATCAGTTCCACGAGCTAAGCCCCAGTTCCCTTCCGGCGGTTACCCGCCCCTCATTAGCGGGCGCTACCGGTAAGGTGCGTCCAGTTCCAAATTCTTAGCGATGAGCCGCTCCCAGCGATCCCCATTCGCCAGCAGTTTCTCTTTGTCATAATACAGCTCTTCACGGGTCTCAGTCGCGAACTCGAAGTTCGGTCCCTCGACGATTGCATCTACCGGACAAGCTTCTTGGCAGAAGCCGCAATAGATGCATTTGACCATGTCGATGTCATAGCGGGTCGTCCGACGTGACCCATCTTCACGTGGTTCGGCCTCAATCGTAATTGCTTGCGCCGGACAGATCGCTTCGCACAGCTTGCATGCAATGCAGCGCTCTTCGCCATTCGGATACCGCCGCAGCGCATGTTCGCCGCGAAAGCGTGGGCTTAACGGGTTTTTTTCGAACGGGTAATTGACTGTTGCCTTGCGTCGGAACATTTCGCTCAAGCCGAGGCCAAAGGCTGAAATGAAATCGGTCAGCAATGCGCCGCGAATGGTCTGCATCAGGCTCATGACAAGGCTCCAGAAATCGCAGCCGTGAAAGCAGTGTGGCCGATAAGGTAGAGCGCCGGATTAAGCACTTTCACGATTGGTCCAAAGACAAACAGGGTAGAAATCATCAGGCTTGAACTCCTGCATAAACAACATATCCCCCAACGATCACGACGGCTGCCAGTGCGGTTGGCAAAAAGATCTTCCACCCCAAACGCATCAGTTGATCATACCGATAACGCGGCACAACGGCCTTCACGAGTGCAAAAAGGAAGAAGAAGAAAACCAGTTTCGCCATGAACCAGGCGAGATGGCCAAGATTGACGATCCAGGCCGGGAACATATTGACGAAATCTGCCCCCATCGGGATCGGACCATGCCACCCACCAAGGAACAAAAGCGCCATCATCGCGCACATCAGAACGATGTTGAGGTATTCCCCGAACATGAAGAGCAGGTATGGCGTGGCAGAATATTCGACTTGATAGCCCGCCACCAATTCTGATTCCGCTTCTGGCAGGTCAAAAGGTGGGCGATTTGTTTCGGCCAAGGCCGACACGAAGAACATAACAAACGCAACGACCATTACCGGAAGCATGAGCACATGCTCGAGCGTAAACAGGTGCCAGGTGAAGAGGCCGCCATCTTGCGCGTTGACGATGTCTGAGAGGTTCATAGAGCCTGCCAGCAAGATCACCGTGATGATGATAAGGCCGATGGAGACTTCATAAGAGACCATTTGCGCCGCGCTGCGCAGCGATCCGAGGAACGGGTATTTCGAGTTCGACGCCCAGCCGCCCATGATGATGCCATAGACCCCAAGTGACGAGATCGCGA
>JBCDCU010000458.1:0-2429 GCA_039181265.1 Pseudomonadota bacterium
GACCCGCAAGCCAGGAGACCTGCCGGAGCGATCACCCTTCCGTGGTGCGGGGCGCACCTTTGGAGCGGTTTCTCCGCAGCGGTGAATCAGGACTGTCAGGGGCGGGCAGTGCGTGGTTTCACACTCTGACCTCCCGAAAACTATTCACCCGGCATTGCATGCAATGCCCGTTGGTACGGAGAAAAGAGTTGAAACGTTTAAGTTTGTGTTTAATGGCCGCGACGGCTTTGTTCCCTGTCGCCCTATTGCCTGTCACGGCAAGTGCTCAGGACGGGACGGCCCTTGAGGAAATCCTGATATCGGGTGGCTTGACCCCGGTTGGCGTAGAGCAGACCGGGCGCGCCTTTACTGTGATTACCGGCGAGCAATTGGAGCAACGCGGCACCCGCTATGTCGCTGATGCGCTGCGTCAGGTACCGGGGCTTGCTGTGAGCCGGACTGGAAGCTTCGGCGGTCTGACCCAAATCCGCGTGCGTGGCGCGGAGGCAAACCAGGTTCTCGTGCTCATCGACGGCGTTGAGGTTGCCCCTGCTTCATCCGGCGAACTTGATTTCGGTAGTCTGCAGATCACTGACATTGAGCGGATTGAAGTGATCCGTGGTCCGCAATCCTCGCTGTTTGGCTCGAATGCGTCTGCGGGTGTCATTTCCATTGTCACGCGCGAAGGCAAGCGGAATGATTTCACTATTGGTGGTGCCGTGGAAGGTGGTTCTGATGCTACGGCCCGTGCCGCAGGTCACATCAGCGGCGGCGGTGACAATTGGGACGGCGCGCTTTCCGTCGGCTTTCGCCGGACTGATGGGTTTAACGTTGCGACCGGAACAAGCGACCGCGAAGGAGAACTCGACGGCGACCGCAACGTAACCCTTAACGCCAAAGCCAATATCGACCTTACCGATGATCTGAAAGTCGGTGGCGTATTCCGACTCGTCGACCGGGAATCTGATTTTGATGATCAGCTTTTTCCGATGGTACCAGATGCAACGACAGGCACTGTCGTTGACAGCGACAGCGTAAATGATGCTCAAGATCTTTCGCTTGCCGTCTTCGGTAAACATTCCCTGCTCAACGATGCGCTCGTCAATGAGCTACGCTTTGAGTATGTGGATAATATCTCTGACTCTGTTGTTGATGGTTTTTCCACCTTCGTGAGCGAGAGCCAACGCTTCAAAGGGCTCGCGAAATCAAGCTATTCATTCGATGTCGGTCCGGTTCAAAACGTGGTGACCGGTGCATTCGAGGTCGAAGAAGAGATCAATGTTGCAACCACCGGTAATCAGACGCGCACTCTTTTGGGGTTCATCGGGGAATACCAGGGAACCTTCTTCGAGCAATTCGATCTCCAGGCGGGTATTCGTTTTGATGATAATGACGCATTCGACGATGCGCTGACCTTCTCTGTTGGCGGGTCCTACCGTTTGGAGGAAACGGGAACGCGTTTTCATGCTTCGGTCGGGCGCGGGGTCGTTAACCCGACATTCTTAGAACAGTTCGGTTTCTTTCCAGGCATGTTTATCGGCAACCCGGATCTGGTGCCGGAAGAGACCTTTCAGTGGGATATCGGAGTTGAGCAGAAATTCTTTCAGGACCGCGTGATTTTTGACGCCACCTACTTTCGTGGGACCGTGACTGAAGAGATTGTAGGCGGCTTTGATCTGGTGGCCTTGTTGCCAACATCGGTCAATTCACCCGGTGAGAGCCCTCGTCAGGGTGTTGAACTGCAATTGACGGCTAACCCGATCGACCGGCTCACGCTGATTGCAAGCTACACCTATACCCTTGCCGAAGAAGGCTCGACCGGTTTTCAGGAAGTACGCCGTCCGCGCCATATGGCAAGTTTTGATGCGTTTTATACCTTCCTGGATGACCGTGCGACGGTGAATCTCGGGGTTACCTATACAGGCGATCAAACTGATTCAGACTTTACAGCGGGCATCTTCCCGGCACCTGGCATCACGCTTGATGATTTCCTGCTTGTGAATGTTCAGGGAAGCTACAAGGCGACCGACAAGATTGAGGTTTTTGCCCGTGTCGAAAATCTGACCAATGCGGATTATCAGGAAGTCCTGAACTTCGAGACCCAAGGCATTTCCGGTTTCGCAGGCCTCAGATTCACGTTTTAATCGGAGACGAACAACGGAGGCTTTTGAGGAGGCGGGTTATGACGGCGAAGGATTGGGAGATAGGATCGGAACCCAGTGAGATCGTCGAAAAGCCAGGCGGCGGCATTGCCCGGGAAATCTGGGCTCTGCCGGCAGAAGAAGCCTTCCTCGATGAGTTCCTGCGGGACGTCTTTGAAAACCACTGGGACGGGATCCGGTTCGGTCCTTTGATCGAGGGCGCAGCCTACGAATGGAAGTGTCCGGGTCCACCCACCAAGATCGGTCTCATGGACGGCTATCTGACCGTCATGTTTTCAAATGGCGGGC
>JBCDCU010000459.1:0-2422 GCA_039181265.1 Pseudomonadota bacterium
AAGGCCGGCAATCGTCCCGACAATCCCGATTGACGCCCCTGTGATCAGGAAGATCCTGAGGACCGACCCGCGCCCTGCCCCCATGGTGCGCAGGATCGCTATATCACGCCCTTTGTCTTTCACGAGCATCGTCAAACCGGAAACAATGTTGAGGGCCGCGACAAGGATGATCAATGTCAGGATGATGAACATGACATTGCGCTCGACTTCGAGCACACCGAAAAACGTCGCGTTGCGTTGCGTCCAATCGCTAACGAGCGCCGTTCGATCAATTGCTCCTTCAATCGGTGCGCGCAATTCCTTGTAGAGATCCGGGTCATCGACGAAGATCTCCAGCGCGTCAATCGTATCACCCTTGTTGAAATAGGCTTGCGCTTCCTGAAGGGGCATTAAAACAAGCGAGCTATCATATTCCGCTAAGCCGATTTTGAAGATTGTTACTACCGGATATTGTTTGATCCGCGGCGTGACGCCGAAAGCCGTAACGTTACCCCTTGGAGATATCAGCGTCACATTATCTCCGAGTGTTACGCCAAGTCTGATCGCAAGGCGTGCGCCGAGAGCCACCCCGCCGGATTCGTCAAACTGAGCAAAACTGCCAAGCGTAACGTTATCGGCGATTGCATCGATCTTTCCGATTTCCGATTCCCTCAAACCGCGCACGATCACGCCGGTCGGCGTACGATTGGTCGAGGCAAGCACCTGACCTTCCACCATCGGGATAGCGGAGATGACCCCATCAACAGCTTCCACCCTAAGCATGAGGCGGTCATACTCAGTAAAATTCGCTCCATCCATTGGTTGCGCAATGAAGTGGCCGTTGATGCCGAGGATCCTGTTTCGCAACTCGGTGCGAAAACCGTTCATCACTGCCATCACGATGATCAGGGCGGCGACCCCGAGAAGGATCCCCAGAAAGGACAGCCCGGCGATGACGGAGATGAAAGTCTCCTTTCGCCTTGATCTCAGATAGCGGAAGGCGACCATCCACTCGAAGCGGGAAAAAGGGCGGGTCCTGACCATGGTTTCCATAACAAACGGCCTTATTGCCAATTAAGCGCCAGATTGCGCCGTCAGTTTGTTCAACGCAGCTTCCGGGGTGAGTTGCTCTCGCTCCCCGCTCGCCCGGTCTTTGACTTCAATGACTCCGTCGGCAAGTCCACGTGGACCAACAACCACCTGAGTCGGCAAACCGATCAAATCCATGGTGGCAAATTTCGCACCGGCCCGCGCGTCAGAATCGTCATAGAGGACGTCCTTCCCCGCATTTTTGAGCTTTTCGTACAAGGTCTCACACGCAGGATCGGTTTTGTCGTCTCCCGGCTTCATGTTGATGAGACCAAGGTCAAACGGGCTTACGCTCTTCGGCCAGATGATTCCCGCATCATCATGTTTTGCCTCAATGATCCCCCCGACAAGGCGGCTTGGCCCAATTCCGTAAGACCCCATGTGGACGGGCTTTTCAACACCGTCCGGACCTGTGACAGTGGCTCCCATGGGTTCAGAATATTTCGTCCCGAAATAGAAGATATGCCCGACTTCAATGCCGCGTGCGGAAATTCGGTCGCTTTCCGGAATGGCATCATAAACCGCTTCATCGTGCATATCGTCGGTTGCTGCATAATCCGACGTCCAGGCATCGAAGACGGATTGCAAGGCGGCGGTGTCGTGAAAATCAAAGTCTTCTGACGGCGTGTCCCGCTCGAGATGGGACCTGTGGCAGAAGACGCCACTCTCTCCGGTATCTGCCAGAACGATAAACTCGTGGCTGAGATCCCCCCCGATCGGCCCGGTCTCAGCCCGCATCGGGATGGCGGTGAGACCCAATCGTGCAAAGGTTCTGAGATAAGCGACAAACATGCGTTGGTAAGCAACCCGCGCCGTCTCCATATCAAGGTCGAATGAATAGGCATCCTTCATCAAGAATTCCCGGCCACGCATGACACCGAAACGCGGGCGCACCTCATCGCGGAACTTCCATTGGATATGGTAGAGGTTCAGGGGCAGATCGCGATACGACTTAACGTAGCTGCGGAAAATGTCGGTGACCATTTCCTCGTTGGTCGGACCGAACAACATATCGCGTTCATGCCGGTCAACGATTCGCAGCATCTCTTTCCCGTAAGCATCATAGCGTCCGCTTTCGCGCCAAAGATCAGCCGGCTGGATCGTCGGCATAAGAATTTCATGCGCACCAGCGCGGTCCATCTCTTCACGAATCACGCGGTTGATTTTGTCGAGAACCCTCAGACCCAATGGGAGCCATGAATAGATCCCCGCCGATTGCTGTTTCACCATACCGGATCTCAGCATCAAGCGGTGAGACACGATCTCCGCTTCTTTCGGGGTATCGCGCAATGTTGGGAGGAAAAAGGTTGAAAGACGCATTGCTTCGCTGTCCGTTGACGTGATCGTTTCCCGT
>JBCDCU010000460.1:0-2413 GCA_039181265.1 Pseudomonadota bacterium
GTCGATTTTTGAAGTCTCCAAAGCCGTACACCTCCATGATCTCAACTTTCTGCATTTGCGGTACAGTGAGCGCTTTAAGGCACGCGTGGAGATCACCGATTTTTCGTCAAGACCCGCCACCGCGGAACTTCGAAATCTCATCCACGATATCCGCAGCCAACCGGTCGACTGCCTGAAATCGCGGAACTGGATCAGCACGCTCGGAACGATGGCGTTTGGCACATATGAAGCGTTCTCTATTTGCGAGAGAGATGTTGCGCTCGCGGATCGTGCACTCGCCTATCTTGACAGACTTGAGCGTGGTGAGATCCCTCCTACCGAAGCCTCGGCAGAAATCAGCACCATTGCGAGCCAGTTTTCACAGAATTCCGATGATTTTTATCCATTGGTCACCCGGACGGTAAATTCCCTTCTAGCGTTCATGCTTGCAATTATGGTGCTGAAAGGCGCATCCGCCGTACTCGTTACGGTGCAGTCTTCTCGCTACATTCTTAGGCAATTCGACCGCGCGCTCGATATGGACCAGGAATTGCAGGCGAAGAACAAGGAACTGAGCGATTCAATCGTCGCCCTGAAAAACCAGAAACAGGAAATCGACGAAGCGAAGAGCCTTGCCGAGCACAATGCATTACACGATGCGCTAACGGATTTGCCAAACCGTCGATATTTGGAAGACCATATGGAGCGGCTTGCGCGCAGCAGACGACGGGCTTCGCTGCTTCACATCGATATCGATCACTTCAAGCAGATCAACGACACACTGGGTCATGAAGCCGGTGATCAGGTTCTCGTCTACGTAGCAAAAACCCTGCGGTCTATCTTAAGAGACCGCGATTTTGTGGCACGGGCAGGCGGTGATGAATTCGTGGTTGTCGCGGAACTCAGGCAGGGCGGTGCTGACCGACAAGAGGTCGTCAATCTTGCCAAACGGATTGTTGAAGCGCTGAACGAACCCTTTTTTCATGGGGGATCGTCATGTGACATCAGCGTGAGCGTCGGCGTTGCCTTCCAGACCGATAGCAACAACAGCCTTAAAGACCTTCTCGGCGAAGCCGATAAAGCGCTCTATAGTTCAAAACTCAAGGGCCGAAACCGTTTCGACTTATTCGACGCAACCATGCGCGAAGAGATTGAGGAACGCGAAACACTTGCAAATGACCTCATCGAAGCAATCGCGAGCGAAGCGCTTTCAGTCATGTATCAGCCTCAGTTTACCAGTGATGGGGGCAAACTCGCCGGTATCGAAGCCTTGGTGCGCTGGTATCATCCTGTGAAAGGCGTCATCGATCCTGCGGAATTCCTGCCGCTGGCAGAAAATGTCGGTCAGATAGCCATGATCGATCGCCTGGTTTGCAAACAGGCCTATGCCGCATTCAAGCGATTTCGAAACCTCGGTGTGGTTATCCCGCAAGTGTCGGTTAACATTTCATCGGACTTCATCAAGCAACCCGATGCGGAAACCTTCATAAAAGCATTGGATCCAGAGCCGCGAACGCTCTCATTCGAGATATCGGAGAAGGCGTTTTTTGGCGAAACCCAAAACGATCTGAACGACCAGCTTGGCGCACTACGCGACCGCGGCATCACTTTGGAATTCGACGCTTTCGGTTCCGGTTATGCGTCCATAGTGGATCTGTTGAACACAAAACCAAGCCGATTGAAGATCGATCGAGCATTCTTCGCAAATGGGGCGCAGTCCAACGAAACCCAATTGCAGCTCGAATCGCTTGTCGGTATCGGCAAATTCCTCTCCATTTCAGTCGTAGGCCAAGGATTGGAAACTGAAGATCAGATAGACGCAGCAAAGCACTTTGGTTGCGCGGTTCTGCAGGGTTTTGCGCTCGCAAAGCCAATGAGCGAAGATAATCTCGTCTTGTTCCTAACGGAGAATTCTCCGCGCCAGACGGGCGCAGCCTGAGGGTATAAAGGGTTCTCAGGTCTCAGCTTAATGTCTTCAGCTGAGAATCTTCTTCACAATCCCACTTGCTTTGCCAAAATCCATCTGGCCTGAGTATTGACCTTTTAGCGTTCCCATAACCCGGCCCATATCACGAAGGCCCTCTGCACCACAGGCTGAGATCGCCTGCTGGCAAGCGGTTTCGGTTTCATGAGCGTTGAGTTGTGCGGGCAGGAAACGCTTGATGATGTCAATCTCGCGGCGTTCCTCTTCAGCAAGTTCAAGGCGCGCGCCTTCCTCATAGAGCCGGGCCGATTCCTCGCGCTGTTTGACCATTTTTGCCAGCACTTCCAGAATTTCATCATCCGAAATCTTACCGTCTCCGCCGTTACGCTGCGAAATATCCCGATCCTTGATGGCCGCGAGAATGAGCCGCAAGGTGTTGACTTCCGTCTTATCCTTGGACTGCATCGCTTCCTTGAGAGCTTTACTGATCTGTTCGCGCATTCGCCTCAA
>JBCDCU010000461.1:0-2391 GCA_039181265.1 Pseudomonadota bacterium
GTCGGACATTACTGTCGTTCATCGCAAAGAGACGATCACCATTGATGGCGTCGGCTTTGCTGCGATCGGCCGTCTGAAACTCCTCAAGCTATTACAGGATTGCGCGGATGGACTTGGTGTGGATCTGGAGTTTCAGACCGAGGCAGACGATCTGAAGGATTACCTCGAAAGTGACCTTATCATCGGTGCCGACGGGGTGAACTCCATGGTGCGGCAATCGACGAGTGCGTTTGACGAGACGATCACGACACTCGACAACCGCTTTGCGTGGTTTGGTGCCGAAACGGAATTCCGGACGCTCACCCAGACCTTCATCGAGACGCCCTTCGGGCCGATGAACGCCCATCACTATTGCTATGATGAAGGGCTTTCGACCTTCATTGTCGAGATGTCGCCGCAGACATTCGAGCGCAGCCGATTTGGCAGTCTGACCGAACCCTATTATCGTGCACAATGTGAGGCGTTCTTCTCAGAAACGCTCGGTGGTGCGAAGCTGATTGCCAACAATTCCGTCTTCCGCCAATTCCCGGAACTTGAATGCGCGAAATGGTATGTTGGCAATAAGGTGCTTGTCGGCGACGCGCTCCATACCGCCCATTTCTCGATCGGTTCGGGTACGAGACTTGCCTTTGAGGACTGTGTTTTTCTCGTGCGCGCCTTGAAGGCGCATGATTTCAATATCGATGTCGCGCTGCCAGCCTACCAAAAAGCTCGCCAACCGATCCTTCAGAAGATCGTCGCAGGATCCAGGCGATCGGCGCAATGGTATGAAAGGTTTGAAGACCATATGGCGCTCGAACCCTGGCCGTTCGCCCTCAGTTACATCCGTCGCGCGGGCCGGATCGATGCTGATCGGTTGCGGAAACTCGCACCGCGCTTTTCTGCAGACGCGGAAGCGCGCGGCCTTGCCTTGGAGGCGGGTCGGGATCCGGGCTTGGGTTCCAGCGGAGATGTGGAGGAGGAGACCATATGACCGAGGCGATACAATCTGAATTCCGGGATCCCGAGTTAGAAGGAAAGCGTGCGTCTTTCTACGAGGCGATCGAACCGGAAGCCATGCGCGCACTTTGGTCCGTCATGGGGGCCATTATTACCCCTGAGCCGAAAAGCGGCTGCCGGGCCCATAAATGGTCCTATGAGACGGTGCGTGCACGCCTTCTTGAAGCCGCGAACCTGATCACTGCGAAAGAAGCGGAGAGACGGGTTTTGATCCTCGAAAACCCGGGGCTTCAGGGCACCTCGAAAATGACGACATCCCTTTACTGTGGGATACAGTGCGTGATGCCCGGAGAGGTCGCACCCGCTCACAGGCATACCCAATCAGCCCTGCGATTTGTGTTGGAATCCGAGGGTGGTTTTACAGTTGTCGGTGGGGAAAGCACCGAAATGCGTTTTGGCGATTTCGTCATCACACCGAACTGGGAATGGCACGATCATGGTAACGCAAGTGATGCGCCGGTCTTCTGGCTCGATGGGCTCGATATTCCTATCGTTCAGATGCTTGATGCATCGTTTGCGGAAGGATTCGGAGATGACAGTCAGCCGATTGAAAAACCGATCGGCGACAGTGCGGCGCGATATGGCGCGAATATGCTGCCGCTCGGCTACGAGAAGGTGGCCCAGACCTCGCCAATTTTCAATTATCCCTATGAACGCTCGCGCGCGGCATTGGATCAAATGCAAAGGCAGGAGGCTTGGGATCCCTGCCACGGTCTCAAGATGCGCTACGTGAACCCCGTCGATGGCGGATGGGCGATGCCGACAATCGGTACCTGCCTGCAGCTTCTACCAAAAGGCTTCGTGACTGCGCCCTATCGCTCGACGGATGCGACCGTTTTCGTTGGTGTCGAAGGACGTGGCCGCGTTCGGATTGCAGACGAGGTCTTCGAGTGGGGGCCGCGCGATGTGATCGTTGTGCCAAGCTGGCACGAAGTCGTGCATGAGGCCGATGAAGAGGCAGTTCTGTTCAGCTATTCCGATCGGCCAGTTCAGGAAAAATGCGGTTTGTGGCGCGAACGCAGAGGCAATGAGTAGTTGCGTTGTCAGGCCACCATTCACCATCTGACCTTTCCCCCAGAGGCTCTGTCCAGGAGACAATTTAATGACCCAATACGTCGTCAGCCCGCCGCCAGTTCCTTCGGTTGCTGTCGTTGATACGAGCGAACGGTTTCCTGTCCGGCGTATTTTCTGCGTCGGTCGGAATTATACAGCGTCCGCAGGCTTTGTGAAAAAGAAGGGCGGTTCCTTGTCGGGATCCTTCCCCATTTCGCGGGCATGCGCTGCATAATTCCGACCGACGCAGAAAATACGCCGGACAGGAAACCGTTCGCTCGTATCAACGACAGCAACCGAAGGAACTGGCGGCGGGCTGACGACGTATTGGGTCATTAA
>JBCDCU010000462.1:0-2363 GCA_039181265.1 Pseudomonadota bacterium
CCGGCGAGAGATGTGCTCTCAAACAGCGGCGTAAAAACGTTCGTGAAATACTCTTCGCCAAAGATGTTGCGTCCCCAGACGCTGACATTGATCCCGTTCTCTGTTGAGAAGCCAGCCGACGCGTTGACCAGGTCAAAGTCGCGCGTGAATCCGATAAAGTCCTGCAACGGAGCATTGTCGGTGTACGCCGCGCCCTCTTCCTGTTGCCAATCGGCGCGCACGAACGCGTCCAGACCCTGAAGGTCGAAATTATACTGGAAACCGGTCGAGGTTGAGACATCCGGAATCCCGGCCGGGGTTCGGCCCGTCAGGTCCCCAAAGGCGGAGTCCGGGAAGCTTTCATATTCCGCATCCAGGAACGTCCCGGCAAAGGACAGGACCAGATTGTCAGTCGGCAGCCAGGTTGCTTCGATCTCCAGACCGGTGGAGGCTTGCTTGTCGGCATTCGCCAGAATGCGGCCCGATGTGCCCGTCAGAACATTCGTCTGGAAATCCTTCACTGCCTGCTCGAATACGGCCAGATTGACTGAGAATGTGTCATATTCAGCCTTGAGTCCGATTTCGTAGACTTCGGATGTTTCGGGTTCAGCGAGACGACCTCCCGCACGCAGATTGGTCGTGGCGAGGCCCGCATCGACGATCTGTGCAAACACTTCCGGAGTTGGTCGCGAGTCGCGGGATAGGTTCCAGGCGGTGGCTTTGAAGCCTGTCGCGTATGAGGCATAGACATTCAGATTGTCGCTGAAATCATAAGCGAGCCGCAAATTGTATGTGACCTCTTCATCTTCTGAACGTCCATCTTCGAACTGGTTCGGGATCGGGAAGGTTTGCGGCAACGTCTGGAATGGCGCGAGCGCTCCAAGTCCGGCGCCGACAAGGTCAAGTTGCGAGAACAGGTCATTATTGATCTGCGTCACATAGGCTTCTTTTTCATCATAGATGTAGCCAAGCCCGACGGTCGCGGTCAGTTGATCGGTCAGATGCCAATCGGCCGTCCCGAAGAGCGACCATGACGTGTTGTCCTGGCCGCGCAGTTCCAGGGTCTCGACATCGCCATTGCGCAATGTCCCTGAAGGGATGCCGGTCGCGGTCTCGATCAAATTGTAAATGCCGCCAGGCACAAAGACGCTGGTCGACAGATCAAAGAATGCTCTTGAGTCTTCACCAAAATCCAGGCCGCCTGGAAAGTCGATCGATTCATCGAAATAGTAGGCTCCAACAAGCCAGTCCACGGCCGCGTCAGGCGTGTTCGATGTCAGGCGGATTTCCTGCGTGAACGTGTTGCTCTCGCCATCATTGTAACTGTTGAGAATATCAGCGGTCGACTGATCGATGTCGAACAGCGTTGAGTTCTCGCCGTCGCGATAAGCAGTGATCGAGGTCAGGTCCGCGAAGCTGAAGGCTTTGTCGATATGCAGTGAGAGACCGCCATTCTGAAGCTCGTTGCTCGGATCGAAAGTGGTGAAATATTCATAGGAAAACGGATCTTCCAGGACGATGTCGCCCAGGGCGGAAATCAGTCCAATCGTCGATGCACCGGCAACTATGTTGGTTTGCAGGCAGCAGGCTTCGTCAATTTCGTCATAATCCGCGATCAGGCGAACGCTCAAATCATCAGATGGGGTGTAGAGGAGTTGTCCTTGCAGGCCCCACCGGTTGCGATCATTCACACCATTTCCAGTGGTCAGGTTTTCGGCATAGCCATCGCCCTTATTATAGGAGCCAGAGAGTCGAAACGCGACCGTGTCGCTGATCGGACCCGTCACATCCCCAACCAGGCGAATGGTGTTATTGTTCGCATAGGTGAGGGCCGCTGAACCCCCCGTTTCGAATTCCGGGCCCCGGGTCACGATAGAAACGACTCCGACAGAGGCATTCTTTCCGAACAAGGTGGATTGCGGTCCGCGCAGGACCTCGACTCGGCTGACATTCAACAGATCGGAAACCGCGGAAGAAGGGCGAGACCGATAGACGCCGTCCACGAAGACACCGACCGAAGGCTCAATACCGGCATTGTTGGAGGCGCTCCCAAAACCCCGGATCGAAAACGCGGTTTGAATGGTTGAAGTGGCCTGGCTGACCTGCAGCGAAGGTACGACTGATTGCAAGTCAACAATGTCGATGATCTCGGCCTTTTGAAGCTCTTCCGCGCTGACCACCGAGACGGCGATCGGCGTGTCTTGCAAGGTCTGCTCACGCTTGGTGGAGGACACGATCACAGTATCGAGCGTACGGGCTTCAGCCTCATCCTGGTCTTGTCCGTGTGCCTGGCCAACCGCGACCGAAAGCATGGTCAGACTGACTCCTGCCTTCAGCGCGTTCCGAGCGAAAGATAAACGATTGATCTTCATGGCTTTTGTTCC
>JBCDCU010000463.1:0-2357 GCA_039181265.1 Pseudomonadota bacterium
CCTGTGCGCGACGGCAGTCTCATATGTGTGCCGGGATCTGCATCAGAATTTGAAATGGCATTTTCATAGGCCACTGGTGACAGATACCCGAGGCGTGAATGCCGTCGCCGTGGATTATAAAAGCCTTCGATGAACTCAAAGATGCTATTTTTCGCGTCCGTCCTTGTCTTGAATGTGTTGGGTTTAATAAGTTCACATTCCAACGTTGCAAAGAAGCTCTCCGCCATCGCGTTATCATAGCAATCGCCAACAGAGCCCATCGATCGACGGATTTCAGCCCTGCGGCACAGCCTTTCAAAATCGGAAGATGTATATTGTGAGCCCTGATCCGAATGATGAATGACACCATCCGGTCGGCGTGCTTTTACCGCCATATCCAGGGCATCGAAGACGATTTTGGCATGTAGTGTGGACTTCATCGACCACCCAACAATGCGGCGTGAGAAGACATCGATGACAGCGGCCGGATACAAAAAGCCAACGGTTGTCGGAACATACGTGATATCCGCAACCCAAAGCCGATTAGGCTTATCTGCCTCAAATTCGCGATTGACCAGATCAGGGGAAGGGCGGCTTTTATCCCGCTTCGTGGTGACCACAAACTTCCGGCGGCTTACACCTTTGATTTTGGCTATCAGCCTGTCGGACTTATGTTTTGAGCGCCGATTTTTTGGCGATTTTTGCCTGGAACCTGCTCGGCAAGCTTAGGATTGCTGAGGAGCTGCCTCAGATCAAGTTGTGCGGCTTTGAGTTTAAGCCCTTTTCAAGACACCGGCACATGCCATTTTGACGCCTGATCAACCGTTTTAAGCGGCAGCCGCTGAAGCTTGAGCTTCTGATTTCTGCTTTGCAAGAACCAGATTGTGCAACCGTTTGAAATTATATGCGAGTGCCACCAGTTTCCACTCGCCACGAACCTTGTCAATGCCGCGAAGAGAGAATTGGCGGAAACCGAGCACGCTCTTGATGATGCCGAACACCGGCTCCACCGTCTGCTGGCGGAGACGGTATTTCTTTCGCCCCTCCTCCGTCTCCAGTTTTGCTGCCATGTCTTTCAGCCACTGGGCTTTGGGTTCTTTTGGCTCCTTGCCGGGTTTTTCTGGGCGAAAATCGTATTCGCGCTGCCGCCCTTCCGCGCCCGTTGCGACCAGCACATTAATGTCTTGGTCCTCAACTTTTTGGACCTCATCGCCATTGGCAAAACCGTTGTCGGCGAGCGCGTCTGAGGGCTTGCCAACTTCTTTAGGAATACTGGCGATATCCTTGGCAAGTTCGCCGCTATCAGAAGCGCATTGGCTAACTTCCGCGCCGACCACAAGCTGGCTGCCATCGGCGTCAACAACGGCCTGAGCGTTATAAGCCTGGCGGTATTCGGAGCGTTTAGATTTACGCATGATCGCGCTGTCGGCATCGGTGAGACTGATCTGCTCATCCGGCTCCGGTTTGCCAAAACTCTCCTTTTCTTCGGGGTTTTTAGGCGGTGGACCTTTGGCACGGCCTTCGCGTTTCTCGCGCTCTTTCATCTTTTTCTCGTAGTCAGCCTTTTCCTTTTCGGCTTTTGCCTTGGCGCGTCTCTCCAACGTCTTGCAGGCCGCGTCAAGCTTATCGCGCAGCGCTTCACGGCGGGCAATGTCCTTCGGCAGGGCCTGACTGTCAGTCTCACCTGAGGCGTCGGCGGCCTCAGCCTTTTGCATCAGATCGGCGATATCGGCTTCTAGTTTCTCGGCCAGCTTTTTCGCGCGATCATAACGCACACTTTTGGTGATATTGGCGTTGGCGTCAACCTTAGTGCCGTCGATGCTGACTGTGCCAACCTTAAGAAGTTTGAGCTCTTTGGCAAGTAACAGAACCTGCAAAAAACAATTTGCGATGGCATCGAAATTTTTCAGCCGGAAGGCGGCAATCGTATCGTGATCAGGATGCGTGTTGGCCGCAACCAGCCGTACGCCGACATCACGGTGCGTCGCCCGTTCAATGCGGCGCGACGAGAAAATGCCGTTGGCATAGCAATAGATGACCAGCGCCAGCATCATGCGCGGATTGTATTGCGCCGAACCGCAGCCGCGCTCATTGATCTTAAAGGCTGCCATGTCGACCCGCTCGACCGCTTCGATGATGAAATGGGCAAGGTCATTCTCGGGCACCCAGTCGCGCAGATCCGGTGGTAGGAGCATCGGCTGATCACGATCAGCTTGAACAAATCTTCTCATGCAGCCGATTCTATCCGACTCGACCAGAGCTTGTCATTAAGTCCGACAGGCTGCTAGCTGGCTGATAAAATAATCTCCAGCCCAGCCTTTTCCTTCCCTCCCGCATCGATTTTGGGAGGTCACAGTGCGGCCGAGGTTATCTTTTTC
>JBCDCU010000464.1:0-2347 GCA_039181265.1 Pseudomonadota bacterium
GGAGTTATTATCAAAAGTTGGTGACGGTCTGATCAGGCGGCGTTTTGGTTGATGTTAATGTTTTTGTTCATGACCTCATTGCCATCTGTGAATTTGATACCCGATATAACCTTTGGCAACTCCTTTTTTCCATCAAGAGGTCGCCAGTTTTTCTCGGTAGCCTTGATCAGTTTGAAAACCATGACACGCATCCTGTCACGAGAGAGACACCCCTTTGATCGCTTGGTGCGATGGCGCACCGTTGCGAAAGTGCTTTCAATAGGGTTCGTTGTCCGAATGTGTTTCCAGTGTTTCGCGGGGAAATCATAAAAGCAAAGAAGCTCGTCGCGGTCCTTGGTCAAACAGGCAACGGCCTTGTCGTATTTGGCGCCGTATTTCTCGGCAAAATGATCGAAGGCTTCGTGCGCCTCCTTACTCGTCTCTGCCATCCAGATATTGTGCAGGTCCTGCTTGGCTTTGGCCTGGACAGATTTCGGCATCTTATTGAGAACATTGGCTGTCTTATGGACCCAGCACCGTTGCTGCCTGGTCTTGGGAAAAACTTCCCGCAGTGCTGCCCAAAAGCCCATAGCGCCATCACCGACAGCCAAGGCCGGCGGCTTGCTTAGGCCGTGCTTCTTGAGATCAAGAAGCAACTCCTTCCAGCTTTGCGTGCTCTCGCGGTACCCGTCGATAAATCCGACAAGCTCCTTATCTCCGTCTTTCGTGGCGCCGATAATAACCAGAATGCATTCGCTGTCTGTTTCACTGCGGGCCTGAAAATAGATGCCATCGACCCAGAAATAAACATACTCTTTAGTGGAAAGATCACGGGTTTGCCATTCGATCAGTTCCTTCTGCCAGGTTTTGGTGAGCCGCAGAACCGTGTCTGATGACAGATTGGGTGCATCCTTGCCAAGCAAGGCTGCAAGCGCCTCCTGGAAATTGCCCGAGGAGATGCCTTTAAGGAAGAGCCACGGGATCAAGTCTTCGAGGCTTTGGGTGCGCCTGAGATATTTGGGCAGAACCATAGATTGGAAACGGATTTTTTCGCCGCCATCAGTTCTGCGATCGCGCGTGCGCGGGGCTTTGATTTTGACGGCGCCGATGCCGGTCTGAACCTTGCGTTCGGGCAAAGTGCCGTGACGAACGATGCGCTGGCGCCCATTTGCCAGTTTCAGATCGCTGCAGGCGGCAAGATGGGCCTCGACCTCCGCCTCGATCGCGGCGGTGATGAGGCGGGTTGCGCCGTTGCGCAAAACTTCTGTTAATACATCGCTAAATTCAGCTGGCTGAGCCAGAGGGATCACATTAGTCTTTTCCATGGTGTATCGCTCCTCTCGGGGACTGGCAGGCTTGTCACCAACCAGGATACACCGCCTTAAAGATTCGCGCCGTCACCAACTTTTGAGAATAGCTCGAAGCCATCAGCTCTGGGGCTCTTTCCTGCACCATAAGCTCAAGTTCCTGTTCGTGATCGCGGATTTCTTCATGCAATGTAAGCCAACGTCGCGCGATGGCACGCATAGCCGCCTTTGCTGAGGCTGTAGGCGAAGATATTTTGCCTGGCCGCAGAGCTGCAATATGCCGGACCAGACTGATTGGACCTTTGATCTGATCAAGCGTATCACGGAGTTCAGTGGGTGCATTTATGATCAATGTTTTCAGTAGGGTCGAGAACTGGCGCGCCGGGTTAGGTCGAGGTTTGTGTTCCCTGTTGTCTCGCCCTTTCGGTTTGCGAGTGTCACAGTATTTCGACCATACCACGTTTCCAGCTCCCTCCACCTCGAACGCAGCATGCGGTTTTCCCGCACTACGCTCCCCTGCCTGCTTCGCGTACCAAGGCTTATGGGACCTATCATGCTGGAGCGACTTGTCGAGCCATCCGCCGAATCCGGTAGCTGTTGAACAGCTTGAGAGTTTCGTATAACCATGACCTACTCCATCGCTTCCAGCCGAAGCCTTTGCGTTTCCGGGCACGCATCATATGGCGCCGAACCTTCTTTTCCACCCAGTCTTTAATGTAGCCAAAGCACTCACTGGAATTTCCCACCGAAAAGTAGTTCACCCAGCCGCGCAGGATCGGATTGATCAATGAGATCATCCGGCCCAAGGGCTGAGATCGGTAACGGCGGAAAATATCCTTGAGTTTTCGCAGCAATTCCGTTCGCTTGGTGGGCTTCGGCGTGTAATGAACACGCCAGACACCCCGCCGAAACGACCGGATACGGCGAAAATCGAAACCGAGAAAGGCGAAGCTTTCACCCCGCGCGAGATCCACGGTTTTGCTCTTGTCTTCATTAATGGTGACTTGGAGACGGCCGAATTCCTCACGCAGCCGCTTTTCAACTGCCGCCATCAGCCAGCC
>JBCDCU010000465.1:0-2286 GCA_039181265.1 Pseudomonadota bacterium
ACTTCCCCGTTAAAGTCCCGGTTTTGGCCTGTTGAGCCAATGATTTCTGTCCCTATTCCTCTGGACCTTTCGGGTACATACGGTATTCAGAACGGGCCTTACAAGACCGAACCGCGTTTTCCCTGTTGACGCGATGTTCGCACGGCAACCTGACTATTTCGATCTGGAGTACTTACCGAGAATGCGCGATTTCCATCAACCCCAACGTTCCGCTCTTCATGTTGCAAATGGCGCTATAGCGACGTCCCATCCACTCGCCAGTCAAACCGGTCTCAGCGTTTTGAAATCCGGTGGTAATGCTGTGGATGCGGCGATTGCGGCTGCAGCAGTCCAGGCGGTCGTCGAGCCTGCCATGACGGCGATCGGCGGCGATGGTTTCGCGATGGTTGCAAAGCCGGGACAACCCCTCTATGGGCTCAACGCATCGGGCCGGGCCGCAGGAGCACTTTCGACCGATATGCTTGTCGGTCAAGGCTGGAGCGAGATGGATCTGCTGTCGCCGCATTCCGTCACCGTTCCAGGTGTCATCAAGTGCTGGGAAAGTCTGATGGAAAGCCATGGCAGCATCGGTCTTGAGGCAGCTCTTCAGGATGCCATCCATTATGCCGAGCATGGTTTTGCCATCCAGCCACGCGTCGGTGCCGATTGGGTTGAAGACGAATGGAAACTCATCAGGCAGGGCGGGGGAGCGCGGCATTATCTCGTCAACGGTAAAGCGCCGAAGGTCGGCTCGATCCTGAAATTACCGGCACTCGCCGAAACCCTGAAAATCATCGCCAAACTTGGCGCGAAGGGATTTTACGAGGGCGAGGTTGCTGCAGACATGATCGCGGAATTGAAAGCGCGGGGCGGCGTCATGACGGAAGAGGACCTTGCAGGTGTGAGTGCTGATCCGGTCGAGCCCGTGCTCTCGTCCTATCGCGATATCGAGGTCGCCGAACTGCCGCCGAATGGTGTCGGGATCACGGCGCATCTCATCATGAACATTATGGAGACGTTCGATCTTGAGAGCCTTGCGCCAAACAGCGCTGAGCGGTTCCATCTCGAAATGGAGGCGTCCAGGATTGGCTACGCGATGCGCGACCGGCATATTTCCGATCCGGACACGATGACGGTCCGCGTCGAGGATCTGATTGCCAAAGACTTTGCGCGCGAACTGGCCAAGACCATCGATCCGGCAAAACGCAATGAAACACTTCCGGTCCCGGATCCGCTCCGCCAATCCGATACGATTTATCTGAGCTGCGTCGACCGCGACGGGATGGCAGTCTCATTTATCAATTCAATCTTTAAAGGGTTCGGATCCGGTATCGTGACGGAAAAAACCGGCATCCTTTTCCAGAATCGCGGTGGCGGCTTTGTCGTGAAGCCCGGCCATCCGAACACAATCGAGGGCGGTAAGCGTCCGTTGCATACGATTATTCCGGCGATGGCTCTCAAGGATGGAAAAGTCACCCATTCATTCGGTGTTATGGGCGGGCAGTATCAGCCAGTCGGTCACACTCATGTTGTCACTAACATGGTCGACTACGGAATGGATCCGCAGGAAGCACTCGATGCTCCGCGGGTGTTCTGGGATACGGACGGTGTTATCCAACTGGAAACAACCTCTGGGACGGACGTCTTTGAGGGTTTGAAACAGCGCGGCCAACCGGTCGGGTATGCAACAACGCCCCATGGCGGCGGGCAGATCATTGAGATCGATCATGAGAACGGCACGCTCATCGCGGGCTCCGAACCGCGCAAAGACGGTTGTGCAATGGGCTATTGAGGGAGGAACAAACCTCTTCGCTCGCTATGTGCCAGGTCTGCTACAACGCCGCGTTATGATACCGGTTAAGGTGTCTCGTTTGAGCGGCGTCGTTCCTTGATAGGTGGCGCCTTAGGCCTCGTCCTCGTAGAAACTGCCCTTCTTGAGCCGAACGATTTTGCGCTCAAGGGCGTCGTTGTAAGCGGCGACGCCAGCAATCTGCTCGCTTGTCAGCCTGCTGCCGGGTGCTTCGAATTCGAAATTTCGTCCGCCGATCACCTGTGTCGCGAGAATAGTGTAGGCGGCTTCGCTGCGCTCATGAACACGCTCAACTTTAAGCGGCGCTGCGATCTGCGCATGTGTGTGACGCGCCTTTGACCGGCGTGATGATGTGCGCTTTCGTCTTTCATCACGCGCTATTCGTTCGGCAGCGGAGACTGCTGCCGTTTTCTTGAATGTGTCCGTTCTTGCAACAATAAACATCGCTGCCGCCATCCCATTGTGTCGAAATGGAGCATCTTTGTGTGCTCCTTTAC
>JBCDCU010000466.1:0-2272 GCA_039181265.1 Pseudomonadota bacterium
AAAATCGCGTTTGTAGACCGCCTCGCCGCCAACATCGAAAAGATCGAGTTCAGCAAACTGAACATTGTCGAGCCGCGTCAGTTCGCCCGGCGCTCCTGCAAAGAAAAACGGAGAAAGGGCGGTGACGGTCGAGAATTGATCGCCATCGGCATTTTGAAAGCCGACATCGAATTTGGCGCTGAGATTGTCGGTGAATTGGTGCTCGATCAGGAAGTCGACGGAAAAGGCTTCGAGTTCGGTCCGCGGTTGATCGAAAGCGGCCGCGAAATCATCCGGCGCGAAGCCGAAGCCGGTTGCCGGCGCATCGGGACCATCGGTCGGAAGTCCCGGATAAAGATCGAATTCCTGATATTGATAGCGGCCCCTCAACTGCACGACCGTTCGGTCGTTGTCGTAGCGAAGCGTTGGAAAGATCCCGACGCTTGAATCATCGAGCACTTCGACAAAATCATCCGAAGTCCGGATATCGCCCGTCACACGAAATGAAAGATCGCCGTTTTCAACGAGCGGTTGGTTCACGTCGAAGGCAACATTGGCGAAGTTAAAACTCCCGCCATTGCCTTCGATGACGTAGTGGGCGTCGCGCTCCGGCGTTTTTTCAACGATGTTGACGAGCCCGCTGATCGGCGCTCCGTTCGCTGCTGTGAAGAGGGCTGACGTTGGGCCTTTGATGACCTCGATCCGTTCAATGCTGATTGTGCCGATGGGATCGAGGCCCTGGTCGAGCAAAGCAATCCGACCGTTCACATAGGTTTCGGTAAACTGGCCGCGAACAAGGAAGTCACCGTCAAGCTGCTGCGTGCCCTCACGCCTTTCGATGCCCTGCACACCGGAAACGTTGCGGGTGATTTCCGTAATCGTGTCGGCCTGCTGATCTTCAATAATGCTTCTGGGGATGACCTGGATCGATTGCGGGATTTCCTTGATCGGGGTCCGGGTTCGGGTGCCGCCGTCTGCTGTGATTGCGCGGTAACCGTCGACCGGTCCGGCATTGGTCTGCGTGACGCCGGCCCCTTCGGCAGCATCGCTCGCTGCTCCATCCGCTGTCTGGTTGTCTTCAACCAGGATTTCTTCAAGGGCGGTCGTGCCATCCACGCCCTGTGCGAATGCCGGAGCCATAAAGCCCGGAACGAGTAGTGTGCCTGCAAAGGCGGCCAGGCACGTTTGTGCCATGAGACAATGCTTCTTCATGAATCTTTTCCCCTAATCACAGCATGAGACCCTCAGCTGTGCGTAATGCGCTGATGTGAAGAGAATCAGGCGGGAAAAGGCGGTGCGCGGGCGGCGTAATAAGGATTTGTTTCAAGCAGTAAAACACCGTCATGAGAAAGCCGAACGGCGTTTGCATGAGACGGTGAATTCAAAAGCCCGTCAGTCGCTTGGAGATCCAGCGCGAGGGTGAGCGCGGTATAAGGACAGGCTTTCAGGTCGGAATGAGTAGGTTGATCATCCTTCTCAGTGATATTGCCGTCTTCATCGATCCAGACAGTCTCGAAAACATCGCCGGTGCAGATCACCACCTGGATGAGACCTGCCGTATCGCCCGGCGCCACCATGTAGCCGACGGGCACGAGGGAGCGCAGGACAAAAGCCCCCACTAGCAGCCAGAATATGATCGAAAACCGCCCCATATGGTTTTGTTAAATCAAAGTTTACCAAGCGTCGAGTCGTGCTCGCATTGCTTAAAGGTCAAACTTTATTTCATTTCGAGGTGGTGCATGAATACCATTGTGAACGGGATTTGGGTTTCTTGAACTTGGGTTGCCGTTTTAAACTAGTTTCTTCTGTCGGGGGCCATCCTTATCGTCGGGAGTGCCCGACTGTGCGCACTTCCACCAATAAAGACGCAGGGGAGACCTTATCGTGCCATAGCCATGCGTGATCTCATCGATAGTGGTATTTTGGCACCATCTCCGAACGCGACTATAGCGGCCCGTTGACATCATTTCCCAAGCGAACTCATAGTTTAGCCAGCTTTGGTTCCTACCCGCCAGACGGCGGCTGGATGAAAAGGGAACACGGTGCGGACGACCCAATCGGGGCCTAATCCGTGGCTGCCCCCGCAACTGTAAGCGGCGAGCCCACCTCCACTTAAGCCACTGATCCGGAAGAGATCGGGAAGGCGGAGGACGGGCGAAGACCCGCAAGCCAGGAGACCTGCCGGAGCGATCACCCTTCCGTGGTGCGGGGCGCACCTTTGGAGCGGTTTCTCCGCAGCGGTGAATCAGGACTGTCAGGGGCGGGCAGTGCGTGGTTTCACACTCTGACCTCC
>JBCDCU010000467.1:0-2261 GCA_039181265.1 Pseudomonadota bacterium
CCCGACCGGAAGACTGGAAGGGTAGGGGCTTATTTCCAGTCGTATCTGTAAATCGACTTCTCTGCTTTGGCATCCTGCAGGAGGTCGTAAAGAACAGTCACAATACTTGCTGCCATTGCTGTTGCAATGATCAAGGCTCCAATCTTTGCCTGGCCAATCAAAACAAGGAGTGGCACTGACAGGATGAAGCAAATTGTTACGAGCGACTGAATTCTATTCATTGTTATACGCTCCTTATTGAAGGCTCTTGCGCAGGTTCGTTCTGCGTTCTTGCATATCCGTCATATGGGTTGTTGAAATTCACATTACAACTTTTTTTACCTTCAACTGTGCTTCACGACACAGTGAGCGTGTTTTTTTGGTCGGGAAGCGTTTTTCCGGTGTGGTTGTACGCCGCTTGCCTATGCGGCGCGATCCACAAGAACCGCGGCGATCATCTGGATTCAGGCCAATGCACTAAGGGTGCGAATAGATGGGGTGTAGCCGCGATCTGACATCTGGCGCGCTACACGCTTTTCTCCCGTAGCCCAGAGATCGTAGCGCTCGGAGAAAGAATGTCCGGGTCTGTTTTGACATGGATGATTGCGGGGACGCCCGCTTCGAGCGCGCGGTTGAGCGCCTCGGGAAACGCGGCATCTTCGGTGACAGTCTCGCCATGTCCCCCATAGGCTCGTGCCAGTGCTGCGAAATCCGGGTTTTGAAGTTCCGTTGCTGTCACTCGTGTCGGGTAGTCACGCTCCTGATGCATGCGGATCGTGCCATAAAGGGTATTGTCGATCACAATTACGACGATGGGGGTTCCGGCCTGAACCGCGGTGGCAAATTCCTGACCGGTCATTTGAAAGCAGCCATCACCGGCAAGGCAAATGATTCTTCTTTCCGGGTGTCGGAGTTGACCGGCGATGGCAGCCGGAACGCCATAGCCCATCGAGCCGGATGTCGGAGCGAGTTGAGTCCCGAATTCGCGATAGCGCCAGAACCGATGCAGCCAGATTGCATAATTCCCGGCACCATTGGCGATAATGGTTTGACCGTCCATCCGGTCACGAAGATACGCCATAATCGCGCCGGTGCTTGCGAAACCGGGGCTTTCAGGGATTGGAATGCTATTTGTCCAGGATTGGTAATCCTGATGTGCTTCCGCTGGTGCTTCGGACGTACGGCCTCCGGAAAGCGTTTCGCAGGCTTCCAGGAATGCTCCGGGCGTCGCGTTCAAGGCCAGGCTCGGCGTATAGATCCGGCCCAGTTCCTCCGCGCCCGGATGGATGTGAACAAGCACCTTTCCCGGATCGGGAAAGCCCAGAAGCGAGAAATTCTGGCTCGGGTTCTCAGAAAAGCGGCAGCCCAGAAGAATGACGAGGTCGCTGTCTGCAATACGCTCTTTGAGTTTCGGATTGATTCCAAGCCCAACATCGCCCGCATAGTTTGAGTGATGAGCGTCGAACAAATGCTGACGGCGGAAGGAACACCCGACGGGAAGGGCAAAGCGTTCTGCGAACCGGTGAACGCGTTCGACTGCGTCGGATGTCCAGCGTGAGCCGCCGAGGATCAGAAACGGATTCGCACACCGATCAAGAAGCGCTTGGAACCGGTTCATATCGCGCGGCGACGGCGCCGGTTCAGGCGCCTCGACATAAGGGATGGAGCGTGCGGGTGCTTTGTCCCGCAACATGTCTTCTGGAAGGGCCAGGACAACGGGTCCCGGACGCCCGCTCATGGCGACATGATAGGCATGATTGACGATCTCGGGAATGCGGTCAGCGTCGTCGATTTCTTCAACCCATTTGGCAAGATCACCGAAGGTTTGCCGGTAATCGACTTCCTGAAACGCTTCGCGGCCTCGCATTTCACGTCCGATCTGGCCGACGAAAAGGATCATCGGCGTCGAATCCTGCTTTGCGATATGAACACCAGCAGCAGCATTCGTTGCGCCAGGTCCGCGGGTTACCATGGCAATGCCCGGTCGACCTGTGATTTTGCCGTCAGCTTCCGCCATGATGGCTGCACCACCCTCATGACGGGCGTTCACAATCTCTATTCCGCTTTCATACAGGCCATCGAGAACGGCAAGGTAGCTTTCGCCAGGGACACAGAAGATGCGATCGACGCCTTGGGCCTTCAAGCAATCCACGATCAGTTCGCCGCCGGTTCTCATCGACTTTCCCTTTGCATTTTTGCCATCTTCCGGGAAAGGTTGGCGTTTTGCTATTGTCACAGGCTACGATATGCTATCTGCCGCGTCATGAAATGAACAGTGTTCG
>JBCDCU010000468.1:0-2254 GCA_039181265.1 Pseudomonadota bacterium
GGCTCCCATACCGTCCCCCATTCGACGCCTGTTGAAAGGGCATACTCATAGCGAAACGCGAAAACCGGATTGCGGGCGCTTTCGGCCGTGCAGAGAAGAAATTCCAGTCCACGCGCGGGAACGGGAAGGGACTTGTGACTGAGACTATCAGTCAGACGTTCGCGATCAGG
Organism: Pseudomonadota bacterium; assembly: GCA_039181265.1. GTDB lineage: Bacteria > Pseudomonadota > Alphaproteobacteria > Rhizobiales > JACESI01 > JBCDCU01. Next base: position 171 of record JBCDCU010000468.1, read on the forward strand.
ATCGTTCAATTTGCAAGAGACCAAGCCCAATATATCGATGTCACTTCGCTCTGGACGGAAGTCCGATTGCACGGCAGAGCCATGGAGATACAATCCAACAAGACGATCTCTCAGGATTAGCCTGATGTTTTCGACAAGGTCACTTAAGTACGTCTCTACGACCGGCGGCAGGTGGCTTCGCACCACCTTAACCGGCCCGCAACTCTTCCGCTAACAATCGGAAATCGGCTTCTCTCGGAGAATTGCGACGCCACGCCAGAACGATTTCGCGTTTGGCGTTCTCGCTCTCCACAGGCCGTGCGACCACATCGGTGCCGCTCAGTATTCCGGCCTCCACGGCCATTTCAGGAAGCATGGTCAGGCCCAGATCGTTGTCGACCATTTGCACGAGTGTGTGGAGGCTTGTGCCGATCATGCTGGCGCTAGCCCTCAATTCAGACCGGTTGCACGCGGCAAGCGCGTGATCGCGCAGGCAGTGCCCGTCTTCGAGCAACAATAGCCGGCCTTGATCGATAGCGTCCGGCGCAATGGTGGCCGGAGGATCGCGCGGATCATCTTTGGGGAAGGCCACGAACAGCCGATCATCGTCGATGTGCTCAAATTCCACATCACCGGTGTCGAAGGGCAGGGCGAGCAACACGCAATCGCTGCGCCCATGCTGCAGGCTCTCAATCGCGTCCTGACTGGTTTCTTCGCGCAGCATCAATTGCAGATCCGGCCTCTCGGTGCGCAGGCGGGGCAAGAGGCGCGGCAGAACGAAAGGCGCAATCGTTGGAATTACACTCATTCGCAATTGGCCAGACAACGGCTTGCCCGCCGCTTGGACAAGATCAGAAAGTTCTTCCGCCTCGCGCAGAAGCCGGTTCGCCTTGGCTACAACTTGTTCGCCCAAAGAAGTGAAGCGAACCACACGGCGCGAACGTTCGACTAGGGTCACTCCCAGCAGCGATTCCAACTCGCGAATGCCAGCTGAAAGAGTGGACTGCGACACAAAGCTCGCATCAGCGGCACGCCCGAAGTGCTTCGTTTCATGAAGCGCAACGAGATATTGCAACTGTTTGATAGTGGGCAGATAAGTGCTCATGCGCGCTCCTTACTCCGCCGCCAGCGCGTCTTCCATACTCGCTTGCATATCATCAATGTGAGTCATCACGAGCTTGCCATTCTGCACCGCGAAGGCGAGCTTACCCTCGACCAGTTCGAGTGCGTCTTTCCCGAACACTTCATAGCGCCAGCCCTGCAAGACTTTGAGATCGCGGACACCTGCCGCCAGCGCCTCCATCTCGTCCGCCCGAGTAAGCAGGCGCGCCGCCACGTCGATTTCACGGGCGCGGATTTTGAGCAACAGCTTGAGGAGGTCAGCGACAAGCGCGCCCTCTTTGCCAAGCGGCGCGCCGCGCTTCATCTTCTCCGGCATTTCCGATTTGGGCAACGGTTCGGCGTCCGCGATGATCTTCATCATCCGCTTACCGATATCGTTGTCCTTCCAAGCCGCCGAAAGCCCACGGACCTTTGCAAGGTCGCCCTGCTTTTTCGGCGGATGGCTGGCAATATCGGCAAGGGTCTCATCGCGCATGATGCGTCCGCGCGGAATGTTCTTGTGCTGCGCCTCTCCCTCGCGCCAGGCGGCCAGAGCCTTAAGGCGACCAAGAACTTGCGGGTTGCGCCCCGGCGATCGGATGCGCTTCCAGGATGTGTCCGGATCGATGATGTACTTGGCCGCGTCGGCAAGCTTTTCCATTTCAGCATCAAGCCACGCTCCGCGGCCCGTCTTGATCAGTTTTTTCAGTATCTTGGGGAAGATCTTGGAGAGATGGGTCACGTCACCGATCGCGTACTCGATCTGGCGCTCGGTCAGTGGGCGGCGGCTCCAGTCCGTAAAGCGCGCGCCTTTGTCGATTGTGATATTGAGCCAGGTTTCCACCAGATTGGCGTAGCCGATCTGTTCGGACTGGCTGATCGCCATCATCGCGATCTGCGTATCGAAAACCGGGCTGGGCGTTTTGCCCGTGAGATTGACGATTATCTCGACATCTTGCCCGCCAGCGTGGAAGACCTTCAGCACATCCTCATTTTCGGTCAGA
>JBCDCU010000469.1:0-2239 GCA_039181265.1 Pseudomonadota bacterium
AAAGTCCGTTCCGGTGAAGGGGTATAGCTCAGTTGGTAGAGCGACGGTCTCCAAAACCGTAGGTCGCGGGTTCAAATCCTGCTGCCCCTGCCATCTCTAAGCCGGTTCAATCCAACCTTCTTATATTAACTTATATGGCCTTGAGGCCGTATTGGCGCTTAAGCGAGCACTGAGGGCAATCTCAGAACGAACTCTTTGCCTTCCGGCATCCGCGTTGGGCGCACGAAGAGCTCGCCTTTGTGCGCTCTTGCGACTTCCCGCGCTATGGCAAGTCCGAGACCGCTTCCGCCCGCACCGGTCTTGCCGGTCGCAAAAGGCTGGGTGAGGCGTGAAAACTCATCAACGGTCATCATCGCTCCGCTATCTGTGATACCAATCGCGATGCTTCTGTCATCTTCCTCCCGCTTGACGCTGACATTGATCGACGCTCCCTCCTCATTGTGCTTGATGGCATTGTCTATGAGATTGGCAAGAGCTTCCTGCAAAAGCACCGAATTGCCCTTGACGCATACTTGTTGATCCGTGCCATCGAGGCTGAAGCTTTGATCCTTTTCCAATGCATCGCGGGCATGGTCTCTGGCAATGCGCTCCAGCAGAGCGGCGATATCGACGACTGGTGCCTGATCGACGTCGAGAGCATTTGCTCCAGCACTCGCGAGCATCTGCTGTGTGAGTTGGCATGTGTGATCTGCTGTTTGTGCGACCCGCTTCAATCCTTCGCGCATTTCGTCTTCCGATTTTGCAAGCAATGCCGCCTGAGCCTGAGTCTTAAGAGCGGCAAGGGGATTGCGGAGTTGATGGGCAGCATCGCCGATAAAACGCTCACGGTTGGTTTTGGACCGCGCGACACGCGCAAAAAGAGCATTCGTTTCCTTCACGATACCTGCAAGTTCGACAGGCATTTCGCGTTTGATGGGCGTTAGGTCCTGGGAGTCCCGGCGTTCGATGGCATCGCGTAAATTGTCGAGCGGCTTTAGACCGAAACGTATCGCGACTGAGACAATGCCGCCGGCCGCAACGACCAGAACCAGAAACCGGACGATGGACGTGCTGAAAAGATCATAGGTGAGGGCAAGTCGTTGGCTTGTCCGCCGCCAGGTCGTGATCGTGACCCAACCGTTGAGTTCACGTTCGGATATCAGCTTGTGCATGGTGACGACCCGAACAGGGTCGCCTTTATAGAAGGAATTGTAAAAAACCGGCACACCGCCTTGTAGCTCAATCGGTCGGGGCGTTTCAGGCAGGTCCGAATATCCCGTGACAAACCCGTTGTTGGGACCGGCAAGGTGATAGAAAAACTGGTCTCCGAGTTTTTCGGTCAGAAGCTCCAGAACGTCTTCGGTCAGCAGGTCCCCATTCGATGCAATGACGTTTTCGGAGATTGCAAGCATTGCCGTCAGCAGAGTTTCGTCATGCAGCTTGTTGGAAACCTTTTTCGAAGACAGAAAGGTTTCTACGGCCACAGCGCTTGCAACCAAAGCCAGTGGAACGATGAGCCACAGGGTGAGTTTCGTCCTGATCGACTTCATAGGGCAGGACGCATGCAATAGCCTATGCCGCGCATCGTTTTGATTACGACCGCGCTTTCCACAAGGCGCTTGCGTAAACGGCAAACATAAAGCTCCACGGAGGATTCCTCTGCGTCGCTACCGGTGCCGTAAAGGTAGTCCATGATCTGCTGTTTCGAGATCACCTGATTTTGTTTCAGAATAAACAGTTCAGCGAGCGAAGCCTCCCGGCGAGGCACATCGATCGGTTTATCATCCACGCTGAGTTGTCGGGTGAGGGGGTCGAATATGACGTTTCCGCAAACAAGCTGTTGCGAGACCGAGGTGCTTGCACGCCGCAACAAGGCGCGAACGCGCGCCTGAAGTTCAGGTAACTCGAACGGCTTCGTCATGTAGTCATCGGCGCCCCGATCAAGGCCGGCAACTTTGTCTTCAATGCTGTCACGGGCGGTGAGGAGCAGAATCGGCAGGTCGTTTTTGAACTCCCTGACATCGCGGAGGACATCAAGACCGGATCGGTCCGGTAGGTTGATGTCCAAAATCACAAGGTCGATATCTTCCTGCTTGATAAAATCCGTCGCCGTTGCCGCATCCGGCAACTGGTCAACTCCGTGTCCTTCATTGCGAAAGGCCCGCGCAATGCCGTCAGCAAGCATTGCGTTATCTTCAACCACCGCTATACGCACGATCTCCTCCCAAAAATCGAACTGAAAGGTTGATGAAAGCCTCGC
>JBCDCU010000470.1:0-2238 GCA_039181265.1 Pseudomonadota bacterium
GACACCGGAAGAGGTGATCTCCGCAATCCGGGCTCAAAACATCGCGGTTGCCGGAGGACAGCTCGCCCAACCGCCAATCGCGTCTGACCGGGCTTTTCAACCGGCAGTAACCCTGCGCGGACGCCTCGATCAAACCACCGAGTTTGAAGATATCGTGGTCAAACGAGGGACTGAGGGCCAAATCGTCCGGCTTAAGGACGTTGCCCGCATTGAGATCGGTGCGGCCAATTATTCAACGAATGCCTGGTTCAACAGCACGCCCTATGTCGCCCTTCTCGCCTTCCAGCAGCCCGGCGAAAACGCAATCGAAGCGTCCGAGCAAATCAAGGAGCTCATGAAAGAACTTGGCGAAGACTTCCCGTCAGGCGTTGAATACCGCCTCACGTATAATCCGACTGAGTTCTTTACCGAAGCCTCGATCAAAGCCCTTGAGCATACAATCCTGGAGGCCGTTCTCCTCGTGGTGCTTGTGGTTGTCGTCTTTCTCCAATCCGGGCGCGCGACGATCATACCGGTTCTCGCAATTCCCGTAAGCCTGCTCGGCACATTCATCGCGATGTCCGCCCTCGGCTATTCCATAAACACCCTCACCTTGTTCGGGCTCGTTCTGGCAGTTGGGATTGTCGTGGACGACGCAATCGTTGTGGTGGAAAATGTGGAACGGTATCTCAGGGAAGGACTGTCTCCCAAGGAAGCTACGCGCAAAACGATGACAGAGGTCTCGGGTGCTCTGATCTCGATTGCCCTCGTTCTGTCATCGGTTTTCGTCCCGAGTATGCTTCTGGACGGTATCTCCGGCGAGTTTTTCCGCCAGTTCGCCGTTGCCATTGCCGTTGCAACACTGATCTCGGCATTCAACTCTCTCACACTCAGTCCGGCCCTCGCCGCTTTGTTGCTGCGCCACGAGACGCATGCCCGCAAACCCAGCCTTCCCGCTCGCCTTGGCAGATATCTCGCCCAGGCGTTCAACAGGGGATTTGACGCGCTCTCTGAAGCATATGGACGATTGGTCTACAGCGTTATTGCCGCGCGTTGGGTCATGCTTCCCCTTTATGGGCTTCTGGTGATTGCGGCTGGCTACATGATGGCGACGACGCCGCGCGGTTTTGTGCCGGTGTCCGACCAGGGATATCTCATTATCACCGCCAAAATGCCGTCAGCTGCCGCGCTCGAACGGACCGACAAAGTGGTGCAACATATCTCTGATCTTGCCCATCAGGTGGACGGTGTCGCCTACACCCATGCTTTCACCGGCTATGACGGCCTGACCGGGACGACATCAAGCTCCGCGGCTCTTGTGTTCGCCCAGTTCGCGCCTTTCGAAGAGCGTGGAAAGACCGGCGCGACTTCCGGTAAAATCCAGTCTGAGCTTCAAACGCTCATGAACACGATTGCCGGCGCTCAGGTTACCGTTATCCAACCGCCGACCGTCCGCGGGATCGGTGCTGGAGGCGGCTTTGCGCTCAGGATCCAGGACTATGATGCACGCGGCTCGAAGGCCCTGGCGGAAGCGTCTGAGAAACTGATTACGGCTCTTAATTCGGATCCGAACATCGCCTATGCCTTTACACCGTTTTCCGCCAATGCACCGCAGGTCTTCGTCGATGTCGATCATGCTCGCGCAGAACAAATCGGCGTGCCGATCGACCAACTATCTCAGATGATCGAGATCTACCTCGGCAGCCGATATGTGAATGACGTCAATCTGCTCGGCCGGACCTATCAGGTTCGAGCCCAGGCTGCTCCGGAGTTTCGCCTCGACGCGGAGCAACTGACACAATTGCGCACACGTTCAGTTGCCGGAACCATGGTCCCGCTCGGTTCTGTCGCAACAATTGAGACAAGGACCGCACCGGAACGCGTCCCACGCTACAACCTCTTTGCAACGGCTGAAGTCTTCGGTGCCGGAGCCGGGGTCAGTTCGGGCGAAGCATTGGAAATCGTCGAAAGAATCGCCGAAGAGGTTCTGCCGCGCGGATTTGGTATCGAATGGACCGACCTCTCCTACCAGCAGAAAACAACGGAAGACGGCACGATCCTTTTCCTCCTCTCCATCGTCTTCGTATTCCTTGTGCTTGCCGCACAATATGAAAGCTGGGCGCTTCCCTTCGCCGTTATTCTGATTGTGCCGACCGTGCTCCTCTCTGCCCTTGGCGGTGTTGCCTGGATGGGTATGGATAACAATCTGCTCACTCAGGTGGCTTTGATCGTCCTTGTCGGATTGGCATCGAAAAACGC
>JBCDCU010000471.1:0-2234 GCA_039181265.1 Pseudomonadota bacterium
CCCAAAGCGAGCGATCTGCAAAACGGACTGATTCAGTTTGGTGTTCTGTCCTTATTTCTGCTTGGCAGCCTGGCCCGGCTTCTGGGAGGCTGGAATCAATTGCGCAGCTATCGATTTCAGGTCGCTAGCGCCGTGTTCGATATAACCTGCCTGTTCGCATTCTTGCTTATCATTCCGCTCGCTTATGGCAGCCCGTTCGCGATCAGTCTCAAAGCTCCAACGGCCAATCTCTTATTCGTTTTCATCATCGCGCGGATCGTCTTGTTCGATATCCGCCTGGTCGTTTGGTCCGGTCTTAGCGCGGCCATCGGCTGGGGGGCGCTGACGGCCATTGCCCTTTTCGATCCTGGGTCGCCCGGCCTGACCCGGCAATTCGTTGATTATACGACCTCGGGCAAAATTCTGATCGGAGCTCAGGTAGAGCAGATCATTTCCATTCTGTTGGTAACGGCTGTGTCAGCTGCCGTCGTCAACGCATATCAACGAGACGGACTCACCGGATTGCGCAAGAAGCGCGAATTTCTGGAAGCCTTTGTCCGGCGGCGTTCGCGACGAGAAAAGCGGGGCCCTACGGCATTGATTCTGGTCCGGCTTGAGAATTGGCACGAACTGGCGATTGCAAACAAATCAGTTGCCAATAAAACCCTGAAGGAGGTTACGTCGACGCTTCTGGACGCGCCAATCCCACACGAAATGGCGGCGAGGTACGAGACGGATTCGATCATTCTCTGGAAACGGTGCGCCGAAGATGATGTGGCGGTTTTAAACCATCTCGAGGTGCTCAAGCGTCGCGTTCAGGACATTGCGGGCCCTCTGAGGCTAGGCGTTCAACTGGGCGCCGTCCGGGTCGATTCCTCGCCTGAAACGGCTGTCAAAAATGTTGAATTGGCCTGTGATCGGGCCGCATCTCGGGTCAACAGGATCCAGCTTTGTGATGAGGAGTTTGTAAGCTGGCTGAAGCAACAAAGCCGACTCAAGCACCGACTTGAAACGGCCGCTGAAGACGGGCTTCTCATCGTCTACCATCAACCAATTGTGGATATGTTGAGTAACCGGATGGTTGGAACGGAAGCGCTGCTAAGGCTGCGTTCAGAGGATGGTAGCTTTGTTTCGCCGGCTGACTTCATTCCAATTGCTGAGCAGACGGGGTTGATCGACGAGATCGGTGCTTATGTTCTCGAAACAGCCAGCAATGACAGCCTGATCATGCGTCAGCAAGGGCTCGATGATGATCTCTTTGTCAGCGTCAATGTCGCGCCAGCGCAGGTGCATGCGTGGACTCGTCTATTTGCGGCCTCCGACAAGGCAATGCGGCAGGGGACGAATCTCAAACTGGAGATTACCGAATCGAGCGCTGCTCAAAACCCATTCATGAATGAGCGCCTCATGGAGCTTCGCAGCTGCGGCGCGAAACTCGCAATCGATGATTTCGGCACGGGGTATTCCTCACTGGAACGGCTTGCCGATCTGCCGTTCGAAACTGTGAAGATCGACATAGCATTCACGCGAAAGATCACCACCGATGCCGGTTTCGCAATGATCGACGCGATTGTCCGGATGGCGTCTGCGTCGGGCAAGGATGTGATCATCGAGGGCATCGAGAATGCCGAACAGCAAGCCTTGGCAATGAAGGCCGGCATTCGATTTGGCCAAGGCTTCTTTTTTGGTCGCCCGGGTCGCATCGATGAGGTCCTCACACGAGCAGGCGTGAACCCGACTCTGCTGCGGGTGAAACACTCCGCTTGACCGGTTCAAGATCCGACCATTAACAATCTGTAACTACAAATGTAACACGTTATCTTGTTACGAATGTAACGCGCCTCCTCCAAGGCGCTGAATTCAAATGTTCCAGGGAGGGACTTCACATGAAACTCAAACTTGTAACCGGTGTTGCAGGGCTTTTTGCAGCTAGTGCGTTGGCTGTCGCCCATGCCGGATCACCGGCTGATTACTTCAACAAGATCGACGCTGATGCCAGCGGCATGATCACACAAGCCGAATATGTCGCCTACAAGACGGCAGATGGCAAAGTATCCGCGGAAAAAGCGAGCGAAAAGTTCGCCAAACTCGCGGGTGATGACGGTGAGCTCTCCCTCGCCGAATTCGAAGGAGCAATGAAGAAAGCCAAGTCGAAAGACGGCAAACACAAAAAAGATCGAACAACTTAACGCGACTGTTCGATCGCGCTCCGAGAAACGCCTGCTTTTCCCCTGCAGGCGTTTCTTTTTTGTTGC
>JBCDCU010000472.1:0-2205 GCA_039181265.1 Pseudomonadota bacterium
GATCGCCTCGAATGAGGCGGGTCGGCGTCAGGATTTGTGAATTCTGCATGAGCCTCAGGTGAGTGCGCTCTGCCTGGGCCGCCGTTGAAATACCGGCCGCAATCGTCGCGCCAGCAAGAGTTGCTATGAGGAAATGTTTCATGTTCGGGTCCTTTCCGGATTGTTTTTGCTTTCTTCATCAAGAAGTCGTCTCACCAATCGGAATGGTTCATTTTTGGACTGTGTTTTCCTCACCGCCCAGTGTGTTGCTGTGCTTGCTAACGGTCTCGTACCCGTTTACGCTCGTGCTTCGTGCACCGTTCAAGTCGCCAGTATTGAGGCGTTCAGAAAGGCGCACGTCGTTGGGAGGAGACATCATGAAAACACTTTTGAGCTCGCTTGCGGGTCTGTGCTTTATCGCCAGTACCGCAATGGCGGAAACTGTTCTTATCCACGGTGAGGCGGGACCGAACCGCGGTGCGCGTGCCGCAGCTTTGCAATGGTTTGCCGATGAAGTGAACAAGCGGTCAGGCGGCGATATTAAGATCAACATCGAATGGGGCGGATCGCTCTTCAAAGCGAACGCCGCAATGCAATCGATCGGAAACGGCGTTTCGGATCTGGGTTCGGTAATCGCTGTTTACTATCCAAAGGAACTCGCCGGATACGGAATTGCCGATCTTCCACTCGACAATCCGGATGCCTGGGTTGGAATGCGGGCTACCGATGAATTGATGCGGACGAACGCGGCAATTCAGGCCTCTTTCGCTGAGCAGAACCTTGTTTACATCGGAACGTTCACGACTTCGGCGGTCCATATTGGATGTAAGGATGCTGCAATCCGCAGCGTTGAGGATATCAAAGGCCTGAAAGTTCGCGGCGTCGGTGCTTACGGCAAGACGTTCAAGGACTTCGGAGCAAATCTCGTTCCGATGTCGATCTATAAAGCCTATCAGGGTCTCGACAGTGGTCTGCTCGATTGTTCGCAAGGATATTCTTACGCCGTAACGGCGCTAAAGCAGCAAGAAGTCATCAGTTCCTACACGCTTCTTAACTGGGGCCAAGTTGGCGGTGTCGGTATCTTTATGAACAAGGATATGTTCGCAAGCCTCAGCAAGGCACAGCAGGACCTTATTCTTTCGACCGGAAAAGACATGGCCGATGAATTCGGACGGCTGATTACAACTGCGAATGCGAAAGCAGTAGAAGCCATGAAAGCGGCCGGCATCGAAGTGATCGAACTCTCTGGTGACGAGCGCGCCAAGCTTGTCGACCAGGGTGCCGGTTACATTAGCGATTGGGTCAACCAGGCAAACCAGCTTGGCATTGATGGCAAAACCGTCCTCGACGAATACCGCGCGCTTATCGAGAAATACTCCAAGCAGCGGGACGAGAAGGGGTATCCCTGGGCGGCAGGCTAAGCGCCGCCATGCTTAAACGGATCGAACGGATCCTGTTGGATCTTTCGGTGATGGCCGTGATCGCGCTTGGCGCCATGATCACGGCCAATGTTTTCGCACGCGCCGTCTTCAATGTCGGCATTCCGGATTCAATTGTCATCGTCCGAGAACTGATGATCGCGGCAATCGTTCTTCCGCTTGCCGCTGTGACCGCCAATCGCGGCCACATTGCCGTTGAGTTTCTCACCGATCTTGCGCCGCGGCCTTTACGGGCCGTATTGATCGCGCTCGGGTCTCTGGTTGGTCTTCTGGCACTCATCCCCCTGATTTTCGCTGGCAGCAGGGAATTCTTCAGCACGCTTGAATCCGGAAGCTTCTTCTTCGGAGACCTCAATCTTCCAAAATGGCCCGGCCAGCTTCTCTTTGTAATCGGTCTGAGCTTTTTCTGGATCCGTCTCTTCGTCCTGTTTGTTCAGGATATTTGCGCGCTGTTGAGGGGCGATTTCAGCACCGGCGATGCCGGACACGCCGAGGAGTGACGCCTTGGACGGAACCACAGTTGGGCTTGTTGCTTTCGCAGTCGTCCTCATCATGCTGGCGCTACGGGTGCCGATTGCCTTTACGCTTGCCAGTGTCGCGAGCGTCGCGACTTTCCTGATTTTCGCCTTTAGAACCGGATCCTTCAATCCGGAACGGGCGATCAATGCCACAACGTCCCTCGTATATTCGAACGCGTTCGATCTTATTCATTCCTATGATCTGTCTATGATCCCGCTTTTCGTGGCGCTCGGGCATATTTCCTACAGGGCGGAAATCACGACGAAGA
>JBCDCU010000473.1:0-2198 GCA_039181265.1 Pseudomonadota bacterium
CGGGCCGAATTATCGAAACGGTGTCCAAGCTGCGATGAAGCGGTCCCAGGAAGCTGGCAACAACCATCAATGTAGCGAATGATGCGATTCCCAGAATTGAAAACCGCGCAAAAAATACAAGTCGTGAGGCCAATTTCAAATTCTTTGAACAGATAAGACTGGCGCTCGCCTACGGCTTTAGAACATATTGTTCGCTTTGCCGTCATCCAGCCTGCTACGAGCAAAACTCCGAAGTTCACCTTACAATACTGCTGCGCTAATTGCAGCGAAACCAGATGTACCTCAATGCACAGACCTCAGCTTGTCTGAAGCTCACCCCCAAGCTATAGGCTTGGTTCGACTTCCATAAAGCGCACCGAAAGGCCCCGCTTTGACCCTTCTCATCATTTTCGTCGTGCTTGCCATCGGCGTTTCCTTCCTCTGTTCCATTCTGGAAGCTGTTCTCCTCTCCGTCACGCCATCCTATGTCGAGGCCGCGGCGGAGGAGCGTCCGAAACTCGCCGAAAAATTGAGGGGATTGCGGGCCGATATCGAGAGGCCGCTTGCCGCGATCCTGTCACTTAACACCATCGCCCATACGGTCGGTGCGACGGGGGCAGGGGCGCAGGCAGCTGTCGTGTTTGACGATGCGGGCGTCGGTATATTCTCAGCCGTTTTGACGCTCGGGATACTGGTGCTTTCAGAAATCGTGCCCAAAACGCTTGGCGCAACCTATTGGCGCTCGCTCGCGCCCTTTACCGTGCGCGTTTTGCCATGGCTCATCATTGTCCAATTGCCGCTCGTCTGGATGAGTCAAGCGATCACCAAGCTCCTCAAAAGCGGAAAAGGCCACGATGAGGTCTCTCGGGAGGAAATCACAGCACTCACGACAGCAGGCCAGCGCCTTGGTGTCATCGAGGAAGACGAGACGCGGGTTGTTGAAAACCTCTTCCGTCTTCCGGAAATCGCAACCAAAGAGGTGATGACGCCACGCACGGTGATTGAACATGTGCCAGGCAGCGCAACCGTTGAGACGGTGATCGCCGAACGCGAAGGCTTTACGCATTCCCGATTGCCGGTCACCGGCGAAACCGTTGATGAGGTCGATGGCTTCGTGCTGATCCGCGACCTTCTCCTCGCCCATGTACGTGGCGGAAAGGACCGTCCGGTTAAGGATTTCGTCCGTGACATGCCACGCGTCTCGGAAGCGATGGACCTCGACAAACTCTTCGATATTCTGATGGAGCGCGAGGCCCATATCGCACTTGTCCAGGATGATTATGGCGGCACGGCCGGGCTTGTCACGATGGAAGACGTGCTTGAGACGTTGCTTGGGACCGAGATCGTCGACGAGCACGACGAGGCAGCCGATCTTCGCAAAGTTGCACGTGCCCGCGCCAAGCAGAAACGTGCCGATCAGAAGAAACTGAACGACAGTTAATGTTGCTGGGCGCTCCTCTCGGCACCTTTGCCCAAAATTTCCTCGTTCTTTAATGGCTTAACTGTACCATTCGGCATCGACACGGGCCGTCGCATCTGTACTTTCCAGAACGCATCATAATGCCCGGTTTCCAAATGACCGGGACAGCCACAAAAGGAGTACGCGATGCAGCAAGCAGATGAAATTCTGGAAGTCTTAAACGAAAAACTGGGAGGCACGGCGCTTTCCTGGAAAGGGGATCACGCGAGCCTCAAAATCGAGGGTCAGTATGTGGTCGACCTCATCAAGATCGACGCGCAAACCGTTGAACTCCTGAGTCTGATCCGGACCTTTGACGGCGCGCTCAACCCCGCGCTGATCACCAAACTACTCGCCGCCAACTATCAGGGTACGATGACCGGCGCGGCACGGATCGCCCTCACGCCGGATGAGAAACTGCTGGCGTTGACCCGCAGGATTGATGTTCGGGGTATCGACATCGCGCTTCTGGAAGAGATCCTCGGCGACTTCATCAATTATGTGAAGTTCTGGAGCAGCGATGACGTGAAAGCGTTTTTCAAGGAAGAGCTTGAAAGCGACAAGGGTGCCGGGCTCGAAAACCCGGACTTCATCGTCTCAAAAGTCTAAGAAATGTCGGGTCGCGAATTACCCGTTCCAAAAAATTCGTGCACAACCAGTACAATAAAGCACAAGGCGCGGGCGCAGCCTTTGATATCCAGTTCTCAAAAGATGGATCAGTGAGGATAGAAAAATGGCAAGCGAAATTGGTTCAAGAAAC
>JBCDCU010000474.1:0-2163 GCA_039181265.1 Pseudomonadota bacterium
ATAAGTCTGCACGATGCAGCCGCTGCCATCGAGCAGCAAATCCCGATGTTCCGGGAAGATCGGATCAACATAGACCAGAACGGACCCTCGCCGCACGGAATCCGGATCCAACAGGCGCCCTCCCGGATTAATCTGTCCCGACGCAATGGCGGGCTGGATTGATGCGACGCGGGCCGGGAAGACGGCGTTTGTGAAACCGATACTGGCGTTGCTTTCACACGCGACCTCCGCCGGCATACCTTCATAAAGGACATCCCGGGAGACCTGCGAAAAACCGGCGACAAGGCGCCGCGGAGTTTCCGGCGTGCGGTCCGGGATGATGATCATCGCCGGGCTTGCGATGAAACGCGACGCAGGACTGCCAACACCCATGGCCAATTGTGTGACGACACCATCTGAAAAGGACCGGACTTCGGTCTTGGCCAATTCCACTCCTGCGCTCTCAAGGGCAGCAGTAGCGACCTGGCGCTTCGCTGGTAGTGTATCGGCGATATCCGTTTCGGCAATATCGACCTGCACATTCGCTGCATCGAGTTTCGCTTCTGCAATGCGAACGGACGACCGCAACTCCCTGACCCGGTCTTCGGGCCCCACATCCCGGCTTAGAAGGATTTCCGCGTTTTCCAGATCCACCCTGAACTGAGCCAGGGAGGTTTCCGCTTCCACAACGGTCGCCTGCGCGAGTTGAAGAGCTTCTTGCGCCTTTTCTTCTTCGGCAGCGATACTGTCGAGTTCGGCCTGCGCCTGGGCGAGGGCCGCTTTTTGCGTGTTGTCTTCGATACGGAAAAGGAGATCTCCAGCCGAGACCCGCTGTCCGTTTGCTACATCGAGTTCAGTGACCGGTCCGCTGGTCTGCGCAACGACGGAAATCGTTCGGAATGGAACGAGGCCTGAATAGGATTTTGGATGAAAATAGAAAATGGTGAGAAAGAGCGCGAAAGCCATTGAGAGCCAAAGGAAGACCGCAGTCTTCATGTTCCATGCCGAAATGGCTTCCCCGCGACGCTTAAGCTGAAAATACCGAATGATGACGGGAAAGGAGGTTGCGAGAAGTTCAAGCACTCTTTGGCTCCTCCTGCATCGCTCCCACGTCCGGAGTTGATTCTGCCGCAGCGGGGTCTACTTCGATGGCGTTTACCTGCGTCGGGGGATCGTTCTCAGGATTTGGCACCGCCGCGTCCCCGTCTTCAGACGGTTTCCCAAACCGGAAGTTTGTCCAGTCGGCCATAAGAGCGATCAGGATCGCACTCAACGGCAACAGGATGTTGAAATGGCTGAGTGGAAAAATCTCATAAAGAAGCGCGATGGTGAGCATGGTCGGGATCGTTTTCGCAAGCGGCGTTCCCTTGGAGCTATGCTCCGCCCAACGATCGAACATGGCATAAAGGTAGAAGACGCCATAGATGGCAGCAGCAATCAGAGCCAAAGCGAGCCAGGCGAAAAAATCGGATTCTCCGGGCGAAACGAACCAGGTGGGCGATGCGTGGTGCGCACCATTTTCTGCGGCCATTATAGACCTCCCGCAAATTGGATCACCCAAAGCGGATAGCTTGGGTATCCATCCTTGTCCACACCAAACTGTGTAGCCTTGTCCAAGAAGAAACTATAGCCGCCCGGACTTACAGATGGCCCCCATCATGGTAGTGATCGTGTTTCCGGTCATGTCCTCTTATTGGCCGGACCCGTTCGAAGAACGTGACGAGAAAGGCCGTGCTCAACCCGAAGGTGAGCAGCCCGGTAACAGATGCCATCGCCGCAAAGATCCTGAACCGCTCGTCGACCGTCACATCCCCGTAACCGACCGTCGTATAGGTCACCAGGGAGAAATAGATCGCTTCTTCAACCGTGACCAAAGCCCCGAGCATGACAAAGCAGAACGCCCAGAGCCAAACCTGGATTGTGTGGGCGAAAACGACGAAGGCGAACACCGTGACAATAAGGAGGCTGCCTCTGAACAGAAAGTGGACCTTCGAAAGGCTGGTGCCAACAAACCGGGTGACTGGAATGGCCGTGATCAGAAGACCGATATGGATGAAGGCACAAATGCCAAGGACCAGACTTCCCCATAGAATTTGCGTGGTCATGAAGAGCCCTTTTCTGTCAGTGCAACCAGCGATTGCCTCCGTCATTTAACAATGTAAATGTAGCGCTTAAGAAGCAAAT
>JBCDCU010000475.1:0-2151 GCA_039181265.1 Pseudomonadota bacterium
GATCATCGGGCGGTCGTGGGCGTAGATCGCGGCACGGCCAAAGCCGCCGTGACTCACGGCAAGCGCTGAGCTCATGGTGTCCTCCTCCCCCGCAAGGTGCGTCCTCCAACGCTGGCGGTAACCGAACATGGTACGGCGTCAGGCAGAATGTGCAACCGCCAGAGCAAAAAAGAAGACGATTGGTTACGTACAAAGACGTGTGGCAGAATGTTCTGGCTAGCGTCGGGCTAGTAGGCCGCCTCAAGCATGGCGTTGATGCGTTCGGGATCCGGCATTGGAATATTGGAGCGGGCAAAGAGCGATTCCGCCGTTTCTGCAAGATCGGACCGTTCTATATCGAGATCCCGCAGGGCGCTTTTCAGCCCGAGCGGAGCGAGGAGCGCGTTGAGCCCTTCGGATAATGGCCGGTCACGGGAGAATCCAAAGATATGACGGATGACCGATTCCTGGCTGAGCGGGCAGACATTCGGTTCTGCCAAGACGCGGGGAAGAAGGATACGTTGAACGGCTGCCGGGTCCACCTGTTTTGATGCGCGATTTGAGAGCGTTTTGCCGAAAGTTTCTACAAATCCCGGTCCCTTTTGTATTGCCATCGCGCCGCTCAATTGTGCTGCCATGAGGTCCCGGCTGATCGTCAAGGCGGTCTCTTCGCTTTGCTCATCACTGATCGATGGAAGGACATGCCTCACGGCAACAAGGCGGCGTAATCCCTCTATTGCCAGACCGTCAGCAACCGGATTGAACCCTCTTGCGCAAAGTGCTTCGAGGCATCTGGTGAGTGCGATCACGAAGGCATGGGCAAGAGCGTCGGGATCGGGATGAAGGGTGAGTGTTGGATCGCAGATGATCACGCTGGGGAGCGCGAATGATGGGCCCGATGGCCTGTCTTGGGTTGCGAAATGCGGATCAGGGAGTCCGTCAATTCCGGGAATTGCCATAAAATCGGGAAGAAAATCGCTTTCCTTCAAGAGCCGTCTTTGATCAGCGGGATGCGCACCATAGCGGCGTTTCGCGATTGTATGACGGATGATGCGGCCTTCGTTTATGGCCCGTTGCGAGCCGAAGGCGACTATACAGTCAAAGTGAGCTTCAGTCATATCGCGCATAAGGCTCTTAGGCCCCAATGTTTGTGTGACTGCTTCTCCGTTTAAAGCGAGTGTGTGCGAGCGCACTTGTTTCGGAAGGCTTGCGGAGACCCTGCTTGCCGTTTCATCTGCCCCGTAAGCGACCTCACGAACAATGACCAGATCGCGAACATTCCGCTCCTCGAGTTCAGCCCTTAAGGCCTCCTCCAAAACGTCGCTTGCAAAGTGGATGCGTGCTTGCATCGTGATCAGGGTCATTCCAGTCCTGCCGGGCGCAATGCCTTGCTCTTGAAACGCGCTCAACGTCCGGGCCTTTTCGGGAGCGGGCCGCCGGGGCCCGCCCCGGATATTCGAGCGCAAATCTGCCGCCCGCGCGCTGATATGCAGCGCGCGATTTGACGACTGGATTTATTGGCCCGCGCCTTATCGGCGCGGGTCACTTTCCATCTTAGGTTCGCTTAGTAGGAACTCTTGCACTCCGGGCTTTCGCGCGATGGAAGGCCGATCTTTGCGAAGGCTTCGGGGCTGATGCCGAGCGTTTGATTGACGTTCTCCTTGATCGAAACGAGTTTCGTACCAAGGTTTCCGTCCGGAAGTTCCACCACTTCTGAGACGAAGTTTGTTCCGATCGCCTGACGGTGTCCATCAAGCGTGATTTTGCCATTCGGCGCACCAAGCTCAAGTGTCGTCAGACAGGAGCGGAAAGCGGCCTGGCCATCAGACAGATCACCTTTGACTTCATCGAGACACTGCAACGTAGCGTTGGTCGCATTGTAATAGGCGGTCGCAAGCAGTGATGGTGACGGGAAGCGCTGATCGGGCGGGAATGCATCCTGATAGGCTTTCACAAATCCCTGCCACTTCTCATTGTCCCCGGTGGCGACGCTAACCTGATCGGCGGCACCATTATGGTGGACGGTACGGTTTTGAACTCCAAGGGTTCAGCCAAGCAGGCCCTGATCGGCGTTCCATCATCCGGACCTCAAGCCGACACCTGGGACAATGAGAAGTGGCAGGGATTTGTGAAAGCCTATCAGGATGCATTCCCGCCCGATCAGCGCTTCCC
>JBCDCU010000476.1:0-2137 GCA_039181265.1 Pseudomonadota bacterium
GGTCGGGAAGTTCGAAAGCCATGAATTCTCTCTCCAGGTTTGCGGCTGTATGGCCGGTCAATCGATGGCCGGAAAATAGGCCGGAAGTGTCTCAAGAGCAATGGCGCAAATGGGTAATTTTACGAGGATTTTCCTCTAAAGCAGTGTCGGCGGGACCGTCCTGTCGGGACGGCGTTCCTCAGAACTTGTACCAGGCAAGTTGCACGCTCGTTGCAAGGAGGACCCCGTCTTTACCCCAAAGCTCGACCTGTTGATCGGAGAAATTCGCGTGGAGGCGTTTGCAATCCGCGGTGCCAAGGAGCGGTGCTGTTCCCTGAGCCGCGACTTCATCCGGCGTTGCATGGAAATAGGTCGTCAGTGTCACCGTTCCCATCGGCGGGAATGTTCCACGCACCTGAAGATTGCGCAGGAAGAAGCTGTCTGCCATCGCGGCGAGCGCGCAATAATCAAGCGATCTGGCAGGTTCATCTGAAAGCCAAAGGATCGACCGGCCACTCTGGGGCTCGCTGAATTCTTTACCGGTGAAATTCGGTCCGCCTTCTACGAAATGCATCTTATAGCGGGCGATCCAAGCAAGCGGCAGACCACCCGGAAGGGCCGGAACCTCTTCCGCTCCCGGCACTTCCGGCGGACTTGCGATCTGATGGGAGAAGACGTCGTCGTGGTGTCCGACAACAATACTGGCGGTTGCACGAACACCATCATTCTGAAGAAGCTCCAATGACCAGTGCTGAAGATATTTACCGGCCCGCTGCAGCTTCTTCCTGATCTCGAAAGTGCCATCCGAAATCGCACCGCAGAAATTGACGGTGAGTGCGACCGGATTGCCGGCAGTGCGCGGATCGCTGATCACTGCCTTTAAGAAGAGCGCGGAGATTGTGCCGCCGAAGGGGCCAACCATATTGGCGTAAGGTGCGGTCGTGCGCGCCGCCACACGATCATCGTCGAGGATAGTCAGCGCCAGCGCGTCGTCCAGCGGGTGGATATCGGTCATGAAGGATTCCGGAGATTATTAGAGACGTTTTAACTCAGGCGCTGTGGGCATATTCCCAATAGAGTTCGCGCGCCTTGTTGCCAATTGGTCCGGGCTGAAATTCCCGGTCATCCAACCGGGTAATCGGCATCACCTTCGAAAAGTTGCCGGTTGAGAAGACCTCATCAGCCTCCCGCACCTCGTCGATGGTCACCGTTTTCTCGACAACTTTGGTACCGGCATCGGACAAGAGTTTTGCAACGCGCTGACGGGTGATCCCGTTCAAGAATGTTCCGTTTGGAACCGGCGTGAAGGCAACGCCGTCCTTTGCATACCAGAGATTGGCAGTGGCAAACTCCGCGACATTCCCGATCGGGTCGAGGATGACTGCGTTATCATATCCTTGGGAACGTGCATCGAGCATCGCCTGGCCACCCATCGGATAAAGACAACCGGCTTTCGCATAGACGGGCGCCTGATCCGGCGCCGGCCTGCGAATGCGGGATGTCACGGCAGAAAATCCGACCGGCTCCGGCATCGGGACGACATAGAGGCACATGCAAAATCGGGTGCTTTCCGCAAGCGGCGGGACACCCATGAAGCCGCCCTCTTCAGCCCAATACATCGGGCGGACGTAGAGCCCCTCTCGACTTGTGAATTTTTCTCGTCCCTCTTTTACGAGTTCCAGCATCTGGCCGACTGGAATCGACGGATCGAGGTTCATTGATTTTGCCGAGCGGTTTACCCGTTCGCAATGAAGGTCAAGGTCGGGTGCCGTTCCTTCGAAAACCCGTGCGCCGTCGAACACGCTCGAACCCAGCCATCCCGCATGGGTTCGCACGCCCAGGAACGGAACATTGCCCTCGTGCCAGGTTCCGTCCATCCATGTCCAGGTTTCAGACCATTCGGTCATAGCGCCCTCCCTCCAATATAGACTTGCTTACAATGAGACCGCTTAACCCGTCAGCTTGCAAGCGCATTGAGGATCCTGACCCAGGAGCGGATCCCTTTGTGAAAACTCGTGAGATTATACTTCTCGTTCGGCGAATGGATCCGGTCATCGGCAAGCCCGAAGCCCACCATCAACGAATCCATGCCGAGCTTCTCCTTGAATTCGCCAACAACCGGGATCGATCCGCCGATACCAGCCATCGCGGTTGGTAC
>JBCDCU010000477.1:0-2117 GCA_039181265.1 Pseudomonadota bacterium
TTGCGATATCAGCCTTGAAATCGAACTCGGCGTGACCGGTGGCGAGGAGGACGGTGTCGGGTCTGACCTGGAAGAGGGAGCCGATAACGCGCATCTCTACACGCAACCCGAAGACGTTCTCCAAGCCTATGACGCGCTGAAAGATATCGGCCATTTTTCCGTTGCTGCCTCATTCGGCAATGTCCACGGCGTCTACAAACCAGGCAACGTGAAATTGCGCCCGGAAATTCTGATCAACTCGCAGAATCTGGTGGCAAAGGAACGCGGAACATCAAAGCTTCCGCTTCACTTGGTGTTCCATGGTGGGTCCGGCTCTGAGAAAGAAAAGATCGACGAGGCCGTCTCCTACGGCGTGTTCAAGATGAACATCGACACGGACACCCAATTCGCCTGTGCAAAGGGGATTGGTGACTATGTCGACCAGCACCCGGAGGCTTTCAAATATCAGATCCACCCGGAAACTGGCGCGCCCCTCAAAAAACTCTACGATCCGCGCAAATGGAATCGCGACGTTCAAAAGAGTATGGTTGCGCGTCTGGATGAGGCCTTCCGTGATTTGCAAAGCCGCGGCCGGTCTGTCTGTCAGTAAGACCGAGGCGTTTGAAAGAGGTACGTTCTGGCTAAGAGCAAATCAGGTAAGGACCGCAAAAAATCAGTCGAGATCTATCGGACCCGGATTTTCTTGATTACGCCCCAGGGCTATGAAACAGCCCCGGGCTTCGAGGAAAGACTCTCTGCCGTGCTCGGAGCCGGCGATGTGGCAAGCCTTTTGATTACGCCGGCGCCTGGCCATGATTATCAGGCGCTTGCAACACCACTCGTCAAGGTCGCGCAAGAACACGGTGTTGCTGCCCTTCTTTGCGAGGATAGCCGCATTATGGGGCGGACCGGCGCCGACGGGCTTCACCTGGAAGGCGCCGTTGAGGATATTGTTGAGACGGTGAAGGCTCATGCCGGGCGAGAGATTATGGGTGTCGGTGACCTTGGGAGCCGCCATGATGCCATGATGATGGGCGAAGGGCCGGTCGATTATCTTTTTTTCGGGCGCCTCGACGGGGATCGTCAGCCCGGTATCTTCAAGAAATCCTTCGCGCTGGCCGAATGGTGGTCCTCTCTTTTTGAAGTTCCCGCTGTTGTGATGGGTGGAACATCCATTGAGAGTGTTCGTGAAGCCGCTGATGCCGCAATCGATTTTGTCGCTTTGCGCAACGCTATATTTGAGGCATCCGATCCGCAGGATGCAATTCGGGCCGCAAACGCTTATCTTGACGAGAGCTACGAGTTAAAACGGGCGGACACGGAAAATGCCTGATCGTTTTGTTAAAAAGACGCGGACAGCCCTGATGCTGCTGGCTGCGGCATGCGGGATCGCTACGCTTGGTTCGCCTTTATCGGACCGCGCATGGGCGGCGCCGCTTTTCGGCTATGACGCCGTTGCCCAACGCTTCACAAAACCAAGTGAGCGTGAACAGCCGACCGAACTTCCTGGGGTGAACCAGCGAATAGCAACCGTTTTGACGGAGATCGATACCAAAGCCGATCCCACCCTCGTACCCTACGGCCTCTTCCAGCGCGGGCTATATCTCTCGGCTCTTGCCAGAGCGACGGTCCTTGCTGAAAAAGGTGACGCATCAGCACAGACTCTTGTCGCCGAGATCAATCGTCGCGGCCTCGGAGTAACCCGGAATCTTGACGCTGCGTTGGGTTGGTATCAGCTGGCGGCGGAGGGTGGTAACCGGGAAGCGGCGTTCCAGCTTGCTTTTCTTCATCTTGATGGGCTCGGTGTCGATAAGGACAAAGAAAGAGCTGCAAAGCTTTTCCAACAGGCTGCGGAAAAAGGTCATGTTCTTGCCAACTATAATGTTGGCCTGATGCATTTGACTGGCGAAGTTCTTGAAAAGGACTTTGAAAAAGCCGGGGCGCATTTGCTGAGAGCCGCCAAAGACGGGAATGCCGACGCGCAGTTTGCGATGGGTGAGCTCTATCGTGAAGGTATGGGTGTCAACAAAGACGAAATACTGGCGACGATCTATTTCGGTAAAGCCGCCCGTCAGGGACATGACACTGCGCAAATCGAATATGCTTTGCGCCTTTTGAACGGGATTGGCATCGGCAAA
>JBCDCU010000478.1:0-2108 GCA_039181265.1 Pseudomonadota bacterium
CGCTACGGTGGGGCTGTGGCGCTTTCGATGCCGTTTGTCAGCCGCGCATGGGCTCAAACGACCGAAATCAATATGCTTGCCTGGTACGGCCACGGCGAGCCGGATATTGTCGGTGAGTTTGAAGCCGCGAACAATGTGAAGTTCAAGCCGAAATATTATGCGGGCGGTGATAACATGTTGGCGCTCATCGCCCAGTCACCTCCTGGCACCTACGACGTCATCCTGTCCGATGCGGAATTCGTCCAGCAATTGAACGCGGCAGGCTATATCGAGCCGCTCAATGCTGCGGATTACCCCTTCGATGACATGCTCCATGAGGATTTCGAGAAGTTTCCGGGCCACTGGAAGGACGACACGCTCTACTCCATGATGGTGCGCTGCGGGCATCTCGGCGTGTCCTACAACACGACCGCTATTTCTGCCGAGGAAGCCGAAAGCTACAAGTGCTTCTGGAAAGAGAACGTAAAAGGCAAGGTCGGTCACTTCGACTGGCACCTGCCGAGCCTTGGCATGATGAGCCTTTACAACGGCAACGGTGCAGGTCTTTGGGATCTCGATGCCGGCGCCTGGGGCAAAGTGCAGGAAACGACCCTCAGCCTGCGCCCGCAGGTTGGCGGCTACTTCGATTACGGCGGCACCTTTAACTCATTGAAGAACGGCGAGATGCTCGCAATGTGCGGTATCGGCGACTGGATCACCGGTGTTCTCGAGAAAGACGGCGCTCCGGTGGCATCAGTGGTGCCGAAAGAAGGCGGTATCCAGTGGACCGAGAGCTACTGTATCGGCAAAGGATCCGAGAAAGCCGATATCGTGAAGAAGTTCATGCAGTACATGCTCTCACCGGAAGGACAGGTGAAGTCTGCGCAGATGGCTGCCTATCCAGGCTTTGCGGTCACGAAAGCAGGCCGCGCGAAGCTGAACGAGGTTGATCCGAAGGAAGCGAAGCGCACCGGGCAATTCGACGGGGCTCCAAACGATCCGATCACGCTCGTCAAGGAAGGCCGCATCCACTACCGCGACATTCCGAAAAACCAGACCCTCGAAGACTGGAACGATTTCTGGTCGGAATACAAAAACGCCTAGGAAGTACGCGGGAACGCACCTGTCACTTTTGCGTTCCCGCACCTTCCACCTTTCATCGGGCGAGCGCCAAGCCAAGTCCGAGACAGGTGTTCGTTGCAAGATTGAGGGTGTCTTATTTGATCGGAATAGCCGGACGCGAAACGACTGCCGCCCATCAGAGAGGCGCGGGTCATCCCTTCGTGCGTGGGGTAAAAGCCGACGCGCTACACGGCTCGCAGGTGTGACATGGCAGCCCCCCGATCCGGCGCCCGCATCAACCTTTACGCGCTGACCTTCCGTCTGCCCATTATCGTTTGGCAGTTCCTATTCTTCGTCGGCCCTCTTCTTTTCATGGTCGCGATGACCTTCTTCCTCGTCCAGAATTACCGGATGGAAGAGGCCTTCGTTTTCAGAAATTGGGACCGGATGCTGAGCCGCAACTTCTTCTGGGACAGCTACGGTTACACACTCACCCTTGCGAGCCTCACGACCGTCATCGCCACATGCATTGCGTTTCCGGCATCATACGCGCTGGCCTTCAAGACGAGTGAAGCGGTGAGGCGGTGGGCGATTTTTCTGCTCATCATCCCGTTCTTCACAAGCTATCTGGTCCGCACGTTTTCGTGGTTTGTGATCCTTGCAGAATCCGGTGTCATCAACGCGATGCTGCAAACGATCGGGCTCGGGCCCTACACGATGCTTAATACTGCATTTGGCACGGTGGTTGGCTATCTGACGTTGACCTTGCCGCTCGTTGTCATCCTCCAGACTTTCGCGCTCTCAAATGTCGACCGCAGTCTCATTCAAGCAGCGCAAAATCTTGGCGCGCCGCCGCTGCGCACCGTTTTTGCCGTCATCATTCCGGCCGCAAAAACCGGTCTCATCGTAGCGGCACTCTTCTGCTTCATTCTCTCCTTCGGGGATTTCGTGGCGCCCTATTATCTCGGCGGCTCGAAACCGCCGACGCTACCGATCCTGATTATCGATACAACCAAATCGGGCCAACAATGGCCACGCGCCGCAGTGGTTGCCGTCATCATGATGAC
>JBCDCU010000479.1:0-2101 GCA_039181265.1 Pseudomonadota bacterium
CACGAGTTTCTTCCTCTATGGCACTGAAGTCCACATGGCGATGGGCGGTCTCTTCCTGGTTGCGCAGCTTCTCTTCATCATGGTTGCGCGTCAGGTTCAAAACGCGCTCTTGACCGTTTTCAGGGTCAAGGTGGAAAAAGACGATCTTATTCTCGATCTTGAAGAGGCGAAGGCGATTTCAGAGGAATCCCGCCGGCGGGCCGAAGAGGCAAACCTTGCTAAATCCCGTTTCCTCGCAACTATGAGCCACGAACTCAGAACACCACTCAACGCCATTCTTGGATTTTCGGAGATCATCAAAGGCGAAATTCTTGGTCCAGTCGATAATCCATCCTACAAGGAATATGTCACCGACATTCATTCCAGTGGGCAGCATCTCCTTAATCTGATCAACGAAATTCTCGACCTTTCGCGTATTGAAGCGGGCAAGTACAAGCTCGCGGAGGAACCGGTCAGTCTTGTGGAAGTCGTTGAGGATTGTAACGCGCTGATCCAGTTGCGCGCCAAGAGCCGCGGCGTCGAAATCGAGAACCTGACAGAAGTCGATCTTCCGCGCGTCTGGGCCGATGAGCGTGCGATCCGTCAAATTGTTCTCAATCTGCTTTCCAACGCCGTCAAGTTCACGCCAAGCGGTGGCAAGGTGACTGTGACCGTTGGATGGACCGCAGGGGGCGGGCAATATATCAGCGTCGCCGATACCGGACCGGGGATACCGAAAGATGAGATCCCCATTGTGCTCTCGCAATTCGGACAGGGATCTTCAGCGATCAAGAGTGCTGAACAGGGAACCGGACTTGGACTGCCGATTGTTCAGGCGCTCATCAACATGCATGGCGGCACCTTCGATCTGAAGTCGCGCCTTCGGGTCGGTACCCGGGTTGTTATATCCCTGCCGAAGACGCGTGTCATGAAAGCGCTCGCGCCGATCGATCCGAACCCGAAACCGGAGCCCGCTCAGCCCGAGCGTCCAAATATTCGCCGCAAACCGCTTGTGGCCTAGCTCTCGGACTTATTGTCGACTTTCGCCTGCTCGAACGTTGCCATGTCTCTGTGGACCTGCGCAGCGGTCTTGACCAGCACAGCGGCAAGGGCAGCGCCGCTCCCCTCCCCGAGCCTCATTCCAAGGTCAAGAAGTGGTCTTGTCCCAAGCCGTTCCAAGACTGCGCCATGGGCGGGCTCAGCAGAACAATGGGCGAAGAGGCAATGATCAATGCTGCCTTCGCGCGTCTGATGAAGGAGTGCTGCCGATGCCGTTGCGACAAAGCCATCGATGAGGACCGGAACACGTTGATGACGCGCGGCGATGATTGCACCCGTCATAGCGGCAATTTCCCGTCCGCCGATTTGGCGCAAGAGCGTCAATCCATCCGATCCCGTTGCGTCCAGAGGACCACCGATCCGTTCGACGGCCTTTCTCACGCAGGTGATCTTGCGTTCAAGGGCCTCGCCATCGACACCGGTTCCCGGACCGACCCAGTCACTCGGTTCCCCGCCGTAAAGGGCGTGAAACAAAATAGCCGCTATCGTCGTATTAGCGATCCCCATCTCGCCGATACACAAAAGGTCAGTTCCACCGGCAACAGCCTCCATGCCGTAGGCGATTGTCGCAGCGCAGGCCGTCTCGTCGAATGCGTCTTCCTCGCTAACATCCGGTGTTGGAACATCGAGCGCGAGATCGAAAACCTTGAGACCCAGCTGATTGGCGGCACAAATCTGATTGATGGCTGCACCACCAGCCGCGAAATTCTCAACCATCTGGCGTGTGACAGCCTGCGGATAGGCTGACACGCCCTTATCCGCAATTCCATGGTTCGCGGCAAAAATCGCAACGGTCGGTCGAGATACAACCGGTTTTGGGTCGCCCTGCCAGGCGGCGAGCCATTCGACGATCTCTTCAAGCCGTCCGAGTGATCCCGGAGGTTTGGTGAGTTCGCGGTCGCGCGCTTTTACGGCAGCAATGGCCTCAAGATCCTTGTCAGGCAGGATCCTCAAAAGGTTGCGGATATCGTCCAGCGGCTTTGCGGGCATTTCATTCATCGGTATGGCTTTACAGGCTTACGGGACGCGGAGACAGCCCGGAATCGAGATGCGCGAACCTAAG
>JBCDCU010000480.1:0-2091 GCA_039181265.1 Pseudomonadota bacterium
CGGGTTCTTGATCATGCGGGCTCCGTTAGAAGGTGGGCGTTTTCCGAAGGCCAGCTTAGGAAAAAGCGGCCACCGGAGGAAAGATCGAGATTTCCAAGAAGGCGTTCGGGAAGTTGAACCTTGAATTCGCTGCTGTCAGCCGCCTCAAGAAAGAGGGTTACGACAGATCCGACGAATTCTTCAGATATGAGCGTGGCTTCGAGGTAGTTTTCGGCGTCCGGTTTCTCGCGGGCGATCTGGACGAGATCGGCGGATATCACGAAGGCCGCAGCCGCCCCTTTCTCGAGCGTACCGGCGCCTGTCGTAAAGTGTCCAAGCGGTGTCGAAAGCACGGTTTTGTCTGGATCGGCGGCTTCAACGCTTCCTGCGATAATGTTGTTGCGCCCGACGAATTCAGCAACGAAACGGTTTCTCGGCGCGCGATAAATATCGCGCGGGGCTCCAATCTGGGCAATTTCACCGCGCGCCATGATGACGACGCGATCGGCCATGGCGAAGGCTTCCGATTGCGAATGGGTGACATAGAGAAAGGTGATGCCGAGTTCGCGCTGGAGCTTGGTCAGCACCGATTGCATGCGGATCACGAGATGCGCATCAAGGGCTGATAAGGGCTCATCCAGCAGGAGCAGTTCCGGTTCGGTAACAAGCGAGCGGGCAAGGGCGACGCGCTGGCGTTGACCGCCCGAGAGTGTTCCCACATTGCGTTCTGCAAATTCGGCAATCCCGAGGCGGTCGAGCCAATCGAGCGCTTTTGCTTTCCTTGCGGTTGCCGACAATCCGCGCATCTTGAGGCCGAACTCGACATTTTCCCGGGCATTCAGAAACGGAAACAGCGCCAGCGATTGCCAGACCATTGGTGTGTCGCGCTCATGCGGGCGAACGTCATTCATCACTCTCCCACCGATGGTGATTTCACCCTCGGTAGGGGCTTCAAGCCCTGCAAGCATGCGTAACGTCGTCGTCTTGCCGCAGCCGGACGGCCCCATGATCGCGATGAATTCCCCCTTCGCGATTTCAAGATCGACATTTTTGACCGCCGTGAAATCGCCGAAGCGTTTAACGACATTGTTGAAGATGACGAGCGGTTCGCCCATGAAGCGGTTTCCTTAGTCTAACCGGAATGGCTGCGGGTTGCCGCGCGGCCAATGAAGAAGAGCTGAGCCAGAATGACGAGCGTCATGCTGGTGAAAAAGACGAACGTACCGATCGCGTTAACCCGGGGATCGATGTTGCCCTGGACGACTTCAAGGATCACGACTGGAACGGTCTTGTTGAGACCGGAGACGAACCAGGCGATGGCAAATTCATCGAAGGAAACGGCTGCTGTCAGACAGAGCGCGGAAATGATCGCTGGACGGCAGAACGGAATAATCACGTGCCACATGGTGCGCCATTCGCTTGCACCGAGATTCCAGGCCGCCGCCTCGAGGTTCTCATCCATTTGATTAAGGCGCAGCCGAATGATGGCCATGGCGAAGGGAGCCGTCAGGACCGTGTGCGCGATAATGATGGAGTAGACCTGGCCAGACGTGCCGATCCGCGAAAACCAGGCAAGCATGGCAAGCGCCATGATGATGAGCGGGATCGTCGGCGGAAGGAGAACAAGCGCGAGATAGGCGCTCTTGAATCGGAACGTATAGCGATAGTCGGAATAGGCCGTCGCAAAACCGAGGATGGTCGCAAGAATGGCCGTTGAGACCGAGACGATCAGACTGGTTCTGACCGCCGCCCAAACATCCGGATCGGCGATAATTGTCTCATACCAATGGAGCGTAAAACTTCCGAGCGGGATCGTCGGAAAGCGGTCCGAGTTGAATGAAAAAATGACGCTGAAAAAAATCGGCGCGAAGATGAAGATGAAAACCACGCCGATATAGGAGCGCAGGAACCAGAGGAGGGCGGTATTGTCTTTCATCGGCTCGCCCTTTTCCGATAGGCAAGCCAAAGTGCGGTAAAGGCGATTGTGATCAGGGTTGTCATCATGATGACGGCAACCACTGCGGCGCGTGGCCATTGTTGGCCCGATTTGGTTGTATCGATAATCAGGATCGGTAGCGTCGGCGGTTTCGAGCCGCCGAGATAATAGGGCGC
>JBCDCU010000481.1:0-2060 GCA_039181265.1 Pseudomonadota bacterium
CGCTTCGACGATAGGGCGAAACCCGACGAAGTGATCGAAGCGGCAAAACGGGCAAACGCTCACGATCTCATCCTCTCATTTTCCGATGGATACGATACGCTTGTTGGAATGGGCGGGCGCGCTCTGTCGGGCGGCGAATTGCAACGGATCGGCCTTGCGCGCGCCTTTTTCCGCAATCCCTTCATCATTGTTCTGGATGAACCCAATTCCAACCTCGACAGCAACGGCGAAAACGCTTTGGAGGAGGCAATCAAGGGGGTTCAGAAGCGTGGCGGTGTTGTTGTGATGGTGACCCACCGCACTCGGCTGATCAACGTTGCAACCAACGTCCTTCTTATCGATCAGGGACGCCAGATCGCATACGGACCGCCGCAGACTGTCATGTCGAAGATGGCAGCAACACCATCAAGCCAGATGCCCGCGAATGCGCCAATAGCAAGAGGGCCGTCCCATGCCGCAGCCTGACATCAACAATGAAACCGCTGCGTCAAATGCCGCGCTTTCGCTAAAGCGCAACATTACCGTCGCCTTTACGGTTTTGGGTTTGTTCTTCGGTATTGGGGGTGCTTGGGTGATTTTTACTCAGGTTTCCGGCGCCATTATCGCATCCGGTCGCCTAGCCGTGGATACGAAAGTCAAAAGAGTGCAGCACCCTGATGGCGGCGCCGTTGAAGCCATCTACGTCAAAGACGGTGATCGTGTTTCCGAAGGCCAGCTCCTCATGAAACTCAACGCGACTAACGCGCGTACGGATTATGAGATCAATCGCAAACGGCTCATTGAAGCACAGGTGCTCGAAGCAAGGCTGCGTGCAGAGCTTTGGGAGAAAACCGACCTCGATCTTCCCGCGTCTTTCTCCAGGAACGAAAACGACGACCTCATCAGGGATGTTATTTCAAATCAGTGGAAGTTGCTTCGCACGCGCATTCAGGGCCTCGCCAGCCGACGTAACCAGCTCTACGCGCAAATCGACCAGTTCGAAAACAGGTATTCGGGATTGCGCCAGGTTCAGGACGCAAACGAAAAACAGCTTACGTTCCTGAACAAGCAAATCGAAGCCCTTGAGGAACTTCTCGACAAGCAGCTGACATCAGCCTCCCGTGTGTTGACGATCAAAGGCACAAGGGCAAGCTTGCAAGGCGAGATGGGCCGGATCGGTTCGGAAATGATGAGCGTCGAAAACTCAATCAACGAGTTACGGCTCGAGATCGCCGAACTCAATGAAAACCGCCAATCGGAAGTTCGGGAATTGTTACAGACGACACGTGCTGAAATCTCAGAACTCATCGAACTCAGCCGGGCAAGCCGCCAGCGGCTGGACAATATCGAAGTCCGGGCGCCCTATTCCGGTATTGTGCACGCAATGCAATTTCACGCCAAAGGTCAGGTGATCCGGACGGGGGATGATGTTCTGCAGATCATTCCCGAGGACGAAACACTGATTGTCGAGGCGATGGTGAGACCGGTTGACATCGATCAGGTCTATATCGGTCAGCCCACACGCCTTCGCATGAGCGCGCTCGACACACGAACGACGCCAGACCTCGAAGCGGAAGTCTCCTACATCTCCGGAGAACTCGTTGAGGATCCGCTCACGAGACAGCAAATTTACCGGATTGAAGCGAAGATCGCTGCCGGTGAATATGAAAAGCTTGGAAAACAGGTGCTTCTGCCCGGGATGTCGGCGGAGGTGTTTGTGCAGACATCAAGCCGATCCGTACTTTCTTATCTCGTCGACCCGCTCACAACACAGATAGCCCGGACGTTTCGAGAATAGACCGGCGATTAACGAATTCGCGATACAACATAGCTACTTTTAACGATCTCGAACCAAACTACGAAAACGATTTCGATTTACCACTACCGAAACTAACAGGGCTCGATCACTGGCTCTTTTCAAAAAGAATTTGACTTGGTTGCAGAAACCGCGTTCGTGACGTTCTTGGTGGAAGCACGTGATGCTTTCCGTTGAGGTGATCCGTCTCGATAGGAACCCGTGGACCGCATAATGGCCGGACAATTCGTAAGCGAAGCAAGACCTGCGCCGGGCGATCCGTCAA
>JBCDCU010000482.1:0-2057 GCA_039181265.1 Pseudomonadota bacterium
CTGAAACAGCGCAAAAACGAGAAGCAGGTTGGTCAGCCCGAAAGCCAACCAACCTGCCAGAATTGTTCGCCAGTTCATTTGCGTCTTTTAGGTTTGTCAGGCCGTTGCGTCAGCACTGACCCCGCTAGCGACTTGATTTCTTTTTGCGTGAGTGATTTGGGATCTTTCAGACCCTTGCTCGCGATCTTTCCGACTTTTGAGCCGGATTTCTCATTCTTCGCCATCGTTAGCGCCTCCCACCAAGCAAGCCGCCCAGCCTTCGATTGGTTTTCACGGCAAGTGCGCGGAGATTTGCGAGGTTGTTAGAGCCTCCGAGCGCTAAGGCGTTCCTATGGTCTACTTCCCAACCGTATTGAGAATGGACTCGCCCGTACTCTGAGAACGCGATTGTATTGCCGAGTTCGTCGATCGCTAGGTCTGATTGCGCGGGACTTCCGCCGAGACCACGCATCGGGCGGGTCGTATTGCGAAAAATATAACTGAGTTGAACATCTGTGTACTGTGACATTTTGAAAGGCCTTCTTAGTATCCGAGGGATTGACTGTTGAATGCCTTTCTCAGAATGTGGCCTTGCAACGACAGCCGCCCTCAGGGTTGGTAGTCAGAGGCCCGGCCCCAGGTGCAACTGGTCCGGGCCTCAGCTCTTTCCGGCTAGTGAAACCGGAAACTCATGAATTCATCTCCGATCACTGGCAGCTTAAGCATTCCTCGTAATCGGTCTGCTCGCCCGCCGAGGCGGAAAGCTCGATCTTGAGTTTCTCGTCGGTGTTGTCCGCTTCGACGCCACCGGCAAATCCGGCGCGCTGCACCGATTTGGAGCGGAGGTAGTAAAGCGACTTGATGCCTTTCTCCCACGCCTGGAAGTGGAGCATCATCAGATCCCACTTGTCGACATCGGCCGGGATGAACAGGTTCAGCGACTGCGCCTGATCGATGTAAGGCGCGCGGTCGGCGGCGAATTCGAGCAGCCAGCGCTGATCGATCTCGAAGCTGGTCTTGAAGCTCGCCTTTTCCTCTTCGCTGAGGAAATCGAGATGCTGCACGCTGCCGCCGTTCTCGAGGATCGAGTTCCAGACGTTGTTCGAGTTCTTCGATTTCTTGTCGAGGATCTTTTCCAGATACGGGTTCTTCACGATGAAGCTGCCCGACAGCGTCTTGTGCGTGTAGATGTTGGCCGGGATCGGCTCGATGCACGCGCTGGTGCCGCCGCAGATGATGCTGATCGACGCGGTCGGCGCGATCGCCATCTTGCAGCTGAAGCGCTCCATCGCGCCCATTTCCGCCGCGTCGGGGCACGGCCCGCGCTCTTGCGCGAGCAACATCGAAGCTTCGGACGCTTTCGCCTGAATGTGCTGGAACATTTTCAGGTTGTGCGCCTTGGCCATCGCGCTTTCAAAGCCCAGCCCCTTCTGCTGAAGGAAGGAGTGGAAGCCCATAACGCCAAGGCCGACCGAACGCTCACGCTCGGCGGAATAGCGGGCGCGCTCCATTTCAGGCGGGGCGCGGTCGATATAATCCTGCAGCACGTTGTCGAGGAAGCGCATCACGTCCTCGATGAACATCTTGTCGCCGTTCCACTCGTCCCACTTTTCGAGGTTGAGCGAGGAGAGGCAGCACACGGCGGTGCGATCGTTGCCCAGGTGGTCGATCCCGGTCGGCAGCGTGATCTCGCTGCACAGGTTCGAGGTCGAGACCTTGAGGCCCAGATCGCGATGGTGCTTGGGCATCATGCGGTTCACGGTGTCGTTGAAGACGATGTAGGGCTCACCCGTCGCGAGGCGGGTTTCAACCAGCTTCTGGAACAGCGAGCGAGCGTCGACTTCGCCGCGCACTTCGCCGGTCTTGGGCGATTTGAGGTCGAACTTGTCGCCGTTGCGCACCGCTTCCATGAATTCGTCGGTCACCAGCACGCCGTGGTGCAGGTTCAACGCCTTGCGGTTGAAATCGCCCGAAGGTTTGCGGATTTCGAGGAATTCCTCGATTTCGGGGTGACTGATGTCGAGATAGCACGCCGCCGAACCGCGCCGCAGCGATCCTTGCGAAATCGCCAGCGTCAG
>JBCDCU010000483.1:0-2037 GCA_039181265.1 Pseudomonadota bacterium
ACCCGAATATCCTTTGTGACAGCTTCGTACATGGTTCATTTCCAGATCAGCTTAAACATCCCAGTACTGTGAATCGCGATCTTACTCACTGCCATTTCGTCGCGCAATCGTAGTTGACCGGGGGTCTACTTTCTTTTCTTGTAGAAGAGGTTCTTGTCAAGCGATGTTACCTTTCATTACGAAAACGAGGCCTTGCAAAGGGCCAAGCTTCACAGCTCTTTAACGCGCTTGAGTCAGTATTCGACCATGCGACAGCATGACGCCCAAGCTTACCTGGTGAATGCCGCTCCCGATCTACGGGACGCGCTTTCGCAGTGGTGCGCTTACCTGACCCGAGAGCGTCAGGTTTCACCCAAAACGATTGAGGCTTACGGACGTGATGTTAATCAGTTCCTTACTTTTCTCACCGGACATCTTGGCGGGCCGCCGAGCATAAAAGATATCGACCAATTGTCGCCACGGGATCTGCGCGCTTACCTTGCCCGGCGCAAGAGCGAGCTGATCTCGGCGCGTTCACTTGCGCGCACCTTATCGGGAATTCGCTCTTTTGCCCGGTTTCTAGAGCGTCAGGGAGTAATCGATGCATCGGCCTTCGGCGCGATCAAAAGCCCAAGACGCAAGCAGAGCCTTCCAAAACCGCTTCCGGTCGCAGATGCCAAACGCCTCGTCGATGAAGGTGAACAGCTCCATGATGAACCCTGGATCCGGGCCCGCGAGGCTGCCGTTCTAGCGCTTTGTTATGGTGCGGGGCTCAGGATTTCAGAAGCTCTGGCACTCACCGCCAGTGCCGTTCCGTTAAAGGCAGCGCGGACGCTGAGGGTAATGGGAAAGGGCAATAAAGAGCGGATTGTTCCGCTGCTTCCGGCAATCACTGAGGCGATTGCCGACTATATGCGCCTTTGCCCTTTCGCTCTCGACCCCGGTGAACCATTGTTTCGCGGTCAGCGCGGCGGGCCGCTCAATGCCCGTGTCGTGCAGAAGGCAGTGCAACGGTTGCGCGGTGCCCTCGGCCTGCCGCAAACCGCCACGCCCCATGCGCTCCGGCATTCCTTTGCAACGCACCTCATGAACCGGGGCGGTGATCTTCGCACCATCCAGGAATTGCTCGGCCATGCCAGCCTTTCGACGACACAAATCTATATCGGTGTCGACACCGAACACCTGAACGCGGTCTACCACCGCGCCCATCCAAGAGCAAAGTCATAACGTCATGATGAGATGTCTAGCCCTTATGTTGTTTGCCGCATTCCTCTTCGTTGTTCCAGAGGATGCCGACGCCCAGAATTGTCCCGCTCTTGCGCAGGAAGGGCATTGGGAGAATGTCCGGCAGGAGACGAATGTTCTCTCGCGAATTGAAATTGTTCGCGATTGTGAAGCGGGCGAGGAAGGCCCGGTCAGGATCAGGGCCTTTGAAAAGTGCCACCCGCGCGATTGTTCATGGGGATGGGTAACGGCTGGCGTTGACGACCGCGGCCGGCTCATCGCCAAATTCGCCACCTTCACCGCCGACCGCTATTTGATTGTTGAACCAATGAACCTGCGCATGCGCGTCGATCTTGCACTCGATTTCAGAGACGATGAGAAGAAGGATACCTTCTCCTCATTCGTCCTTGTGAAGCGGGCCCGTTAGAGCGCTGTCCAGCCGCCGTCGACGGAGATCGATGTTCCGGTGATTTGCGCTGCAGCATCGGATGCCAGGAAAAGAGCCGTCGCGCCCATTTGCTCTGTTGTGGCAAACTGTCTCGATGGCTGGCGATCCAGCATGACGTTCTTGATAACTTCCTCGCGGGTCATGTTGTGAACTTCCATCTGCTCTGGGATCTGTTTTTCGACAATTGGCGTCAGAACGTAGCCCGGGCAGATTGCATTACACGTGATGTCGATTTCCGCTGTCTCCAGGGCGATTGTTTTGGTGAGGCCGATGATCCCGTGCTTGGCGGAGACATAGGCTGACTTGAACGGCGAGGCGGTCAATCCATGGGCCGATGCCACATTGATGATCCGGCCCCAGCCGTTTTCCTTCATCATCGGAAGCGC
>JBCDCU010000484.1:0-2024 GCA_039181265.1 Pseudomonadota bacterium
CAGCGTCGCTCACCATTAAGGTCAACGAAGCATCATTGACCGACAGTTTCACGGTGCCGATTTTCAACGACCTTCCGCTCATGGTCGCCTTCGCGATGGCGGCCTTTACCATTCTCTTTGGTGCCCGTCACACCGATGCGACGGAACACCAGGAGGGTCTGATGTTGGCCATTGCCATGGAATCGGTAATCAAGCTGATCGCGTTTCTCGTGGTCGGGATATACGTCACCTATTTCATGTTCGATGGCCCCACCCAACTTTTTGAAAAGGCGGCGGCAACCGGCGTCTTAAGCCAATCGCTTTTCCCGGAAGAAGGCGATGGAATCTGGGTGAGTTTCATTATCCTTGCAACGCTCGCCTTCTTTATACTACCCCGCCAGTTTCACGTTATGGTCGTGGAGAGCAATTCACCCGCTGAATCGCGGCGCGCAGTCTGGGCATTTCCACTCTACCTGATTTTGATCAACCTCTTCGTTGCACCGATTGCACTTGCGGGTCTTGTTACCTTCGGCACAACCGCAAATGCGGATTCTTTCGTGCTTGCGCTTCCGATCAATCAGGGCGCGCAACTGATCTCAATCCTCGCCTTTATCGGTGGCCTTTCAGCAGCAACGGCAATGGTTATCGTGGCGACCGTGTCGCTCGCGATCATGGTGTCGAACGACATGATTGTGCCGTGGCTTGTCCGCCGCTCGTCGAAGCGGATCCAGCCCTATGCCGATATGTACGGCCTGATCCTCAATCTCAGGCGCTCGGCGATCTTCATCATTATCTTCCTTGGATATCTCTACTACCGGATCGCGGGAGATTCCGCCGCGCTGGTCTCCATCGGCATTTTGTCTTTCGCTGCAACGTCCCAGCTCGCGCCGGCATTTTTCGGCGGGCTTTTTTGGCGCGGGGCCAACGCAAAAGGCGCGGTCGCCGGCATGGCAGCGGGCTTCCTGGTCTGGTGCTACACCCTGCTCCTGCCGACATTCGTCGATTCCGGCCTGTTGTCACAAGCGCTCCTCGACAACGGGCCCTTCGGCATAACTGCGCTTCGACCAGAATCTTTATTCGGAACGGATTTCTCACGACTGATGCACGGCACGATCTGGTCACTTGGTGTCAATGCCGTGCTGTTTGTTGCCGTCTCGATCCTGACCGAACAAAGCCCCGTTGACCGGTTACAGGCCGATACGTTCACGGCTCGTGAATTGCGGCCATCCCCCGCCTATCGGCGTTGGCATACACCGCTTAAAATTTCCGAACTCCAGGAAACGGTGAGCCACTATCTGGGAGAGGAACGCACGACACGGTCCTTTGAACGGTTTGCCCGGGAAAACGCTCTTGACCTGCAGAACGATGATATCGCCGCTGTGCCTTTGTTGCGTTTTGCAGAACAGCAGCTTGCATCCGCGATCGGTGCGGCTTCCGCCCGGCTCGTCATGACACTCTTGATTAACCGGCAACGCGCGGCGCCGGAGGAAGCGGTTCAGTTGCTCGACGAAGCAACCGCCGCCATTCAGTACAATCGAGGGCTTCTCCAGGTCGCAATCGATGAGGTCGACCAGGGACTTGCTGTGTTCGATGCCGATCTGAGACTAACCTGCTGGAACCGCAACCTCCGTACGCTTCTCGATCTTCCCGTGGAGTTCGGAGAGGTTGGGACCTCACTTGGAAAGATCCTGCGCTATCTTGCGGAACGCGGAGAATTCGGCCTCGGCTCGATTGAAAGTGCGATCGCGAAGAGGATCGCCTCATACACCGGGGAGCCGGCCAGCATCACCGAACGGCTTGCAATCAGCCAGCGGGCCATAGAGGTGCGCACGAAACCCATGCCCGATGGCAACGGTTTTCTCCTGACGTTTAACGATATCACACAGCAGTTGGAAAATGAGGAACAGCTCACGCGATACAGCGAACAGCTGGAAGAACGCGTGCGGACCCGGACGGAGGAACTCACACACCTCAATCAACAGTTGATCAAAGCGACAGCCGCTGCAGAAGAAGCAAACCTCGGCAAGACCCGGTTTCTGGCTGCG
>JBCDCU010000485.1:0-2010 GCA_039181265.1 Pseudomonadota bacterium
GAGGAAAAGCTTCAACGATTTCGATTCGACCAGATAACCATCCGGAACATAATCAATCACCAGATGGGCGAAGTCGGGCTGACCTGTCATCGGGCAGATGGATGTGAATTCCGGTTGCACAAAGCGGACCAGATAAGGTGTGCCCTGATTATTGTTGGGTACCCGCTCAAGAACTGCTTCATCGGGGCTTTCCGGCTGACGGATCTGCCCGCCAAGCATGGTAAGACCGCTGACATCCGTTTTGTTATCGTCACTCATCCGGCTTAATCCTTTTTGAGCAAGTGCGCCTTAATGGCGGAAATGGCGCATGCCGGTGAAAACCATCGCAAGCCCGGCTTCGTTCGCCGCTGCAATCACTTCATCGTCGCGCATCGATCCACCGGGTTGAATTACGGCGGAGGCGCCCGCTTTTACGGCTTCCAGCAGACCATCGGCGAACGGAAAGAATGCATCCGATGCGACCACTGCTCCTTGAGCCAGACTATCGGCAAGTCCAGCGGCCACGCGTGCATCTTCGGCCTTATGGGCGGCGATCCTTGAGGAATCCACCCGGCTCATTTGACCTGCCCCGATGCCGACCGTTGCACCGTCGCGTGCGTAAACGATCGCGTTCGATTTGACATGTTTCGCGACCTTAAAGGCAAATTTCAGATCAGCCCATTCACGCTCATCGGGTTGGCGTTCGGTTACCACTTTGAGATCCAGCGTTTCAATCGAACCGTTATCGCGATCCTGAATGAGATAGCCGCCGGCAACGCTGCGAATATCGAGGCCGGGAGCGCTCGGATCCGGAAGGCCGCCAGTGGTGAGAAGGCGTAGATTTTTCTTTTCCGCAATGATCGCACGCGCTTCTTCGCTCGCTTCGGGAGCGATAATGACTTCCGTGAAGGTTTTGACGATCTCTCTTGCGGCATCCGCTTCGAGCGGAGTGTTAAGGGCTATGATCCCGCCAAAGGCCGAGACGGGGTCCGTGCGCAAAGCGTCTTCGTAGGCTGTACTTTGCTGATCGGCCATTGCAACGCCGCAGGGATTGGCGTGTTTGATGATCGCTACTGCGTGTCGATCCGCGTTGTTGAACTCGGAAACCAGCTCGAACGCAGCATTTGTATCGTTTATGTTGTTGAAAGACAGCGCTTTGCCCTGAACCTGGGTTGCTGTCGCAACACCAAAACGTTGCTCTCCCGATTTATAAAAACCCGCCTGTTGATGCGGGTTCTCGCCATACCGCATGACAGCATCGAGAGTCCCGGAAAATGCCCGCTTTTCCGGCATTGCAAGCTCAAGCGTATTTGCAAACCAATTCGAAACCGCAGCGTCATAATGGGCGGTCAGCCGAAAGGCTTTGGCTGCTAGATCGCGGCGAAGCGAGAAAGGGATACCGCCACCGGATTCCAGTGTTTCGGTGACTTTGGCGTAATCGGAGGGATCGGTGAGTACTGTGACATAGGCATGGTTCTTTGCGGCGGCACGCAGCATAGCCGGTCCGCCAATATCGATGTTTTCAATGGCTGTTGCCTCGTCCGCGCCGCCCCGAACCGTTTGCTCGAACGGATAGAGGTTCACAACGACAAGATCGATTTCGGGAATATTGTGAGCGGTCATCGCCTCGCGATGGTCGCTGGCCCCACGAATCCCAAGAAGACCGCCATGCACCTTTGGATGAAGCGTTTTAACTCTGCCATCCATGATTTCCGGAAAATCGGTCACATCGGATATATCCAGGACCTCCAGACCGGCTTCTTTCAACGCTCGACCCGTTCCGCCGGTAGAGATGAGTTCAATACCCTTAGCCGCGAGGGCTTCCGCAAAATCGACAAGCCCGGTTTTGTCGGAAACAGAGAGGAGAGCTCGTTTTATCGGAACAATGTCAGGCACATCGAACGAGATTGCCTTTACAGCCATAGCGGATTGGCCTTTCTGATCGCGGACGGTGCAGTTGCCGCGTCTTCTTTATGGAAGGGAATACCGCGCGGCTAACACATTTTGTGGCGTTAAGAAAGGCGTTGAAAC
>JBCDCU010000486.1:0-1980 GCA_039181265.1 Pseudomonadota bacterium
CCCGCCCGTATACGGAGCAAATCCCCAAGCGAGGATCGAGCCGATATCACCGTCGCGGGCATCGGTGATAACCCCCTCTTCAAAACAGCGCGCCACCTCGATGGCCTGGCGGACGAGGAAGCGATTCTTGATCTCATCCTTCATCGCTGGCGGGCATTCATCGACCTTGACCTCAATCTGAGAGCTCAGATCTGGCCAAAGGCGCGCGGGTTTACCCTTCTCATTATAATCGTAGAAACCTTTGCCAGCCTTCCGACCGACGCGGCCTTTGTCTTCAACGATCCAGGCCATCAGCTGACCGAGTTCATTGGACGCGTAATCCATGCCCGCGGCTTCGGCCATCTGACGACCAACCTTCAGTGCGGTATCAAGGCCGACACTGTCGGATACTTCCAGCGGCCCCATCGGCATGCCGGACTGACGACCGACATTCTCGATAATCGCAGGCTTGATGCCCTCTGCGAGCATGGCCATGCCTTCCTGGGTATAGGTGCCGAAGCAGCGCGATGTATAGAAGCCGCGGCTGTCATTGACGACGATCGGCGTCTTGCGGATCGCCAGGACATAATCGACGGATTTCGCCAGCGTTTCCTGGCTCGTCTTCTCGCCCATGATGATCTCAACAAGGCCCATCCGCTCCACAGGAGAGAAGAAGTGGATGCCGATGAAGTTCGCCGGGCGAGATGAGGCTTCCGCAAGACCCGTAATTGGTAGGGTCGACGTATTCGATCCGAATACGGCCGTTTCCTCGAGCTGCGCTTCGGCCTCCGCCGTGATCTTCGCCTTCAGCTCCGGATTTTCAAAAACGGCCTCAATGACCAGGTCCGCACCTTTGATGTCATCATAATTGTCCGTCGTGGTGATCAGGTCGAGGAGTGCGTCACCCTTTTCCTGGGTCGACTTACCACGGGATACGGCCTTCTCCACCAACCGGCGGGAATAGTCCTTACCCTTCTCGGCATTTTCTTTCGAGATATCAACGAGCACGGTTGGAATGCCAGCCTTGGCCTGCACGTAGGCAATGCCCGCGCCCATGAGACCGGCCCCGATCACGGCGATCTTCTTGAACTCGGTTTTCGGGAAACCCGCAGGACGATTGCCGCCTTTGGAGAGCGCCTGCATGTTCAGGAAGAGCGAGCGGATCATGGCCTTGGCTTCGGGCCGCTGCTGGGTGTTGATGAAATAGCGGGTCTCAATGCGAAGACCGGCATCTATCGGCACCTGGAGACCTTCGTACACACACGAGAGGATGTTTTTCTGGGCCGGATAATTGCCGTAGGACTGGGCGGCCAGCATGGCGTTTGCCATGGTTGCCACCTGGCCGGCACCGGGTGATTTGTGCACCACACCGCCTGGAACTTTGAAGCCGTCCTTGTCCCATGGCGCTTTCGCATTCGGATTGGCGAGCACCCATTCCTTGGCTTTGGCTACGGTCTCATCGCCGGGAACAAGTTCATTGACCACACCAAGGGCCGCGGCCTTGTCCGCGCGCATGGATTTGCCCTGGAGGATATATTCCAGCGCGGCCTGAACACCGATCAGACGCGGCAAACGCTGGGTTCCACCGGCACCGGGCAAAAGACCGATCTTCGCTTCAGGCAGGCCGAACTGAATTTTCGGATTGTCGTTCGCCGCAACGCGGTAGTGGCAGGCAAGGGCCACTTCGAGACCGCCGCCAAGCGCAAGTCCGTTCAGCGCACAGGCCACTGGCTTACCGCAGGTTTCCAACTCGCGGAGCGTTTTGTTGAGGGAGAAGCCACGTTCGAATTGTGCAGCTTTCAGTTCGGCGTCTGACATATCGGCAGGTGATTTGCCACCACCGGCGCTTTCATTCATCTCACCAAGATCTGCTCCGGCGCAAAAGCCAGATGGCTTGCCGGAGGAGATAACAAGGCCTTTGATGGCATCATTCTCTGCGACCTCTTTCGAAATGGCGATAATGTCTGCAATCGCCTTTCCGGTCAGCGTGTTCATCGATCG
>JBCDCU010000487.1:0-1961 GCA_039181265.1 Pseudomonadota bacterium
ATTTAAACAGGTGATCCCCCAGGGTATATTCTGCGACAGCTTTGATTTGGAAAAAGTCTTGATCGAGCTCATTTCCGTGACGAAACCGGTCGGGACCAATTGCAAGGTAAGCGTCATCGCCATTTGGGTCTTCTTCGAAATCCTCTGCGATATTGAAGAAGTTGTCTTCATCATTCAAGCGGATACCGAATGATGGAAATTCAGCGCCGTTTAGAGAGTCCTGACCTGTCGCTTGAGACGTGCTGGCGATCTTGAATTGGGTTGAAAAGTTTGGTGTCCAATCCGAAAACACATGCGCGATA
Source organism: Pseudomonadota bacterium (assembly GCA_039181265.1). GTDB lineage: Bacteria > Pseudomonadota > Alphaproteobacteria > Rhizobiales > JACESI01 > JBCDCU01. The sequence continues at coordinate 303 of JBCDCU010000487.1, forward strand.
TAGCTCTCGGTTTTTTCCGAACGGTCATACCAGGCTGACGACGCCCCTAGAACGTCACCACCCGTGAGAAAGTTGTTGCCGTCTTGCTCCCGTATCGTGTTGCCTTCAGTCAGGATATAGGTGAACTTCGCTCTGTGATCGTTGTTGATATTCCAGTCGATATTGGCAAGAATTTTCTCATCTTCAGCGGGATCCTTTGAGAAACCGCCAATGTCGAAACCATAAACACTACTGACAATTGACCCGACCGTGTCGACTTGCGCTTGGCTGATACTATCAATTGTGTCGAGCGCTCCTGAACCGGCTGGCCCGTCCTGAAGCGGCGCGACTTCCTCGAACTTATCGTAAGCGACAAAGAAGAAAAGTTTGTCTTTGATGATCGGCCCGCCGAGCGTGGCTACGATGGTTTCTTCTTCAAACGTGAAGTCAAAATCGTCGTCTTTACTCTTGTCGCCGATGAGACCATCGTCAGTGTAATAGTATCCTATAGAGCCATGAAACTCGTTTGTACCCGACTTGGTCACGGCGTTGATTGTGCCGCCCGTGAACCCGTTGAACTCAACATCGAAGGGTGCGGTTTGGATAGAGAGCGATTCAATCGCATCGAACGAGATCGGAGACCGCTGCGTTGGGAAGCCGTTAGCATTCAGACCGAAGCGGTCATTCAATGCGACGCCGTCAATGGTCAGCGAGTTAAAACGGTTGTTCGCGCCAGCGATGGAAAGTTCTTTCGCCCCTCCCGACTGGGTGTTCACCGTCGCAAATGGATCGAGCTGGGCGGCGTCGGTAATATCGCGGTCAATCGAAGTTAACTCATTAAGCGCTTCAAGGCCCAGTGATGTACTCAACCCTTCATTCGTAAAGCCTGCGAGGGAGCGTGATGCGGTCACAACGACGGTGTCCATTGTCCGTGCATCTGATACCGTAACGGGGAGCGACAGAGTTTGGTCTAGCGAGAGGTAAATATCTGTCACCTCAACTGGCGCAATATCATCTCCACTGATTGCGACGGTGTACGGTCCGCCCACGCGCAGACCCCGCGCCGAAAACAAACCACTGTCACTAGTGGTTGCCGTTGAGGAGGTGCCAGAAGGCGTGTGCGTAATTGTTACCGTCGCGCCCGGCACAGCGGCGCCGGCTTCTGTCGTAACGTTACCACGGATACTTGACGTTGTGACCTGTGCCTCGGCCGGAGCGATGATCGCTGCGGTCATAATGGAGGCGGCGGCCACACCGGATAGGAGTTTCCAGTTGGACATTTTTTTCCCTCGATTTGCCACAAAAAAAGCAGATGGGCTGGATCGCCCGCAACACTACTTTGGCTGGCATTAGGTGCGGTGCATCACAGAAATGTGACAGCTTCGTTAGACAAACGTGACACCAGCAAATCGGTAAATCGGCATTGCAAATAAGCCACACGTGTTGCGAAGGGTTTATGTCTTTTGGGAAGCCGATTATGGGGGTCACATGGCCACGACCTCCCTGCCATCGAACACTTATACACGGATCGCTTTGGCCCTGATTTTCGGGCTTTTGGCGGTGCGTTTGTTCTTGGTGGTGATCTCGCCGCTCGAGCTATATGCAGACGAGGCGCAATATTGGCGCTGGGGTCAAACGCTGGCCTGGGGCTACTATTCTAAGCCGCCTATGGTCGCATGG
>JBCDCU010000488.1:0-1926 GCA_039181265.1 Pseudomonadota bacterium
GAGATCCGCTTTGCCTTCGCCGTTCCCCATACGCCTCAAAACACCTTCAAACGATGCTGCGTCAAGCGGTTCGCCGATGACACCGGTTGAGGCAAGATAAACCTCGTTGACCGGGCACCCGACGGTGTCTGCCACCATCTCGGCGGAAAGTCTCACCGCTTCCCAGCCCTTCATGCCTGTGAAGGCATTGGCGTTTCCAGCATTGATGAGGACCGCACGGGCTTTTCCATGTGGAAGGACCTGTCGGCACCAATCAACTGGAGCCGACGGGCAGCGCGATTTTGTAAACACGCCAGCAACCCTTGCAGGACGATCGAAGGTGATCAGCAGCACATCCGTCCGGCCGCGATACTTTATGCCCGCCTCGGCCGCATATAACCCGACCCCGGCCAGCGCGGGTGCATTCGGCACCATTTTTGGAGCAAGAGGGGAAACAGCAAGGTCCATAACGATTGGATCGTAACCCTATTCGCTGGGGGCTTCGGGCTGCGGGACTACTTCGATCTCTGCGCCTTTCCTGAGTTCAGCGACGCGCTCTTCAATAATGTTATTCAGTACGATGCCGCGCAGCTGTGGTGCACTTTGCGCAAAGGTCGGCGGCTCGGAATCTCTGGTCTCCTCAACCTTTATGACATGCCAGCCAAATTGGGTTTCGACAGGTTCTTTCGAAAACTCGCCCGCTTTGAGGGCAAAGGCCGCATCTTCAAACGATGACACCATTCTCCCGCGACCGAAAAATCCGAGGTCTCCCCCGTTCGGTGCACTTGGTCCGGTTGATTTCTCCCGCGCGAGTTCGGCAAAATCTCCACCGTCATTCAGGTCTTGAATGATTTTCTCCGCTTCCTGCTTGGTCGTGACGAGGATATGCCTTGCACGCACCTGGGTTTCAGGCTCGAACTTGGCAAGTTCTTCGACATAAAGATCCTGAACCATCTCGTTGGTGACAAGCGGGATCATCTTTTCCTGGAGATAGGCGTTGCGGAGGGTACGCGCCTGAAGTTCGGCAAGACGACGCTGATAGAGTGGTAATTCGTCGAGCTTTTCCTTGCGGGCTTCTGCTGCCAGCAATTGCATATCAATGAGGATATTAATGAGATACTCGCGGCGCTCCTCACGCGGAACGTTGACGAGCTCTTCGGCAAAATCAACTGAAGCAACGCGAAGATCGCGATTTGTGTAGGTGACGCCGTTCACCGTCACAACAACTTCATCGAGCAAAGCATTTTGGTCGGCCTGTTGTTCCTGTGCGAAAGCAGCCGATGGCACCAGGAATGCGGAAAGCGCCGCGAATAGAGCAATTCTTAGCAGGGGTTCGCGGACCGTTCGGCAAGTGCTTTTGACTGGCAAAGGACGCATCGGGTTCTCCAATCCTTGTGTTTCTCGCAATTTGTGATCCTTGCGATCACTTCTGCCGGGTGTCTTAAACCATTCCCCGGGCCTTGCAATATCGGATGCCGGGAATGTGTCCACAAGCCGTCACGGATGTTACGATGGATTAACATTTGCAGCCGTAGATTTATCGCGACTTCTGTCGGTCAGGGCGCAGAACACGGATGCGCGGAATGCCGGTTTCAATATCGTTGGAAAAAACGCCGCTTCGCAGGCAAGACACTCGCAAGCCTTCGGTTCATCGCAGCGTTGACATCACCGGTTGCCCCACTTATCTGTCTGGCGGACCGAGTCCAGCAATTTGCTTGTCTTTTTCGGCGGCTTTTCTTGAATCGGACTACACAATCAAACCACTCCGAGGTTCCGTGAGGGCGTATCTGCCTCAGAAGCGGATCTGGGTGGCACTTTCCGGATTGAAAATGTCCGCCTTTCAGGCAGGATGATAAAACCGGTGCATGAGCTTTGACAGGATATACCAATGGTGTTTGGCGCGCTCGCACGAAAAGTCTTCGGTTCTTCAAATGATCGCCGGATCAA
>JBCDCU010000489.1:0-1902 GCA_039181265.1 Pseudomonadota bacterium
GATATTGCCGAGATGGTCGCTAAAGAATGGCCGCCAGTGGGACTTGCTTTCGGGTTTTTGACAAGAGGTGTAACCGGCATCTGGTTCTATACACTGGTCAGCGAGCAGATCATTCTGAATGTGTGTTTGCGTTATCAGTCGTTGCCGACTTCTGCCGCGGAGGCGAGTGCAGGGATCATCAATATGGCGCACTCTGATCTTGAAAGGTACTTCTCCAATGAGACCAACTATTTCCGTGCGGTGACCACGGTACCGTCTTTCGAAAGCGCGCCGCGCGACATCATTTCGTATTATGAAGACTTGGGTGTGGCATCGGAGCTCCACGCCCGTTGGACGTCAGACGATAAGACTTGCGTGTTCACGGAGAAAAACAAGGTCTTTTCTGACATTCTGGAAGGACTTCCTCAGGAAGAAATGGTGATGCGCGTCTAGTGTTTTAGCGCGTTATTCGTCACTTACGTAGAGTCCGATTAACACGCCTATGGGAGCATACATGATTGCTCTCAGTCGTTGCCGGGCGTAAGGCTTATCCTCGGATCCGGCGTTTGTATCGCCGTGGTTACGGGGAGGAAGAAATGGCCGCAAATCCGGTACTCGTCGAGGTGACCCGTGGGGACTATGTGGAGAGCCGCCACACCGGCGCGATAGCAATTTCAGATCCCCACGGAAAGCTCGTCGCGTGCCTTGGTGATATCTGCGAACCGATTTACCCGCGCTCCGCAATCAAACCTTTACAGGCGCTCTATCTTGCAGAAAGCGGGGCAGTTGACGGTTTCGGGCTTGAGAAATCAGCGCTTGCGCTCGCCTCCTCGTCCCACAACGGTGAAGAGGCGCATCGGTCCGGCGTCTCCGCCATGCTTTCCGCCGCGGGGCTCGGTGAAGACAATCTCGAATGCGGGACGCAATGGCCGCGTCTTCACGCGGACCGCGCAAAATTGATGAAGAGCGGTGGGTCGCCTGGCCGGATTTACAACAATTGTTCCGGAAAACATGCCGGTTTTCTGGCAGCAGCCCGTCATCTCGGTGAAGAGACGAAGGATTACATCAAGCCAGGCCATGCCGCTCAAGGGGCAATTCGCGGTATCCTTGAAGAAATGATGGCGCTTAATTTTGCAGATTCGCCGGTCGGAACGGATGGCTGCTCGATCCCGACCTATGCGGTTCCGCTTGCAAACATGGCGCTTGGGATGGCGAAAATGGCGGCACCAGACAAGCTCTCACCAGGCCGCGGAGAGGCGTCACGCGCAATTGTCGAGGCCTGCTTTGATACTCCGCATCTCGTTGCCGGAACGGGCCGTTTCGATACTGAATTCATGACAGCGCTCGGTACTTTGGCCCTGGTCAAAACGGGTGCCGAAGGGGTTTATGGCGCCGTTTTGCCCGATCTTGGGCTCGGCGTTGCCCTGAAATGCGATGACGGCGCGACCCGCGCGTCTGAAGTCATCATGGCAGGCGTTCTTCTCGCTCTGTTCGAAGATGAAGAAGAAAACATCAATCCGTTCTGCAATGTCACGGTGCGCGATCGCAATCAAACACCCGTCGGCACGGTGCGGTTGAAAGACGGCGTGCTCGAAGCCCTCAGGAATTGAGCCTGTTTCCGGAAATCGTCAGATGGTCAAAGCCGCTGCGGCGTTGGCCCAGAAGTTCGCCAGTTGCTGCTTCAGCAAACCGGAAACCTGTGATCGCTTGTCGCCCGATATCGCCGAAAAAGTTATTTGTAATCGCAACTGGCCCCGCTTCATCGACAATGCTGGCTGTTGCGCCGTAGGGCATGCCGCGGACGACATTATGGGCTGCTGTCACATTCCGGCAGAACCGGCCCCAGCCGATATGAAGCCCGGATTGCGGAGCGTTCTCTATGACATTCCCGGTAATCGCAGTGTCCGCTTCGGCATAGATCCC
>JBCDCU010000490.1:0-1902 GCA_039181265.1 Pseudomonadota bacterium
CAGTACACCGCTGATGGCAGTCGTCTTTTCGTGACCTCGGAAATCGGTGGCACAGTGTCCGTGATGGACATCGCCGAAGATGGCGCGCCGACCGTCGTGGGCAAAATCAGCTTCGAAGTCCCAGGCGTACAGCCGGAATGGCTACAGCCCGTTGGCGCCAAGGTGACATCTGATGGCAAGCGGCTCTTCGTGGCACTCGGCCCGGCCAATCGCGTAGCGGTGGTCGATGCGCAAAGCCTTGATGTGCTCGATTACATCCTGGTCGGGCAACGCGTCTGGCAGCTCGATTTCACGCCGGACGAAAAATACCTTCTCACCACCAATGGAAATTCCAACGACATCACCGTGATCGACGTCGCCAAAGAAGAGGCCGTGCGATCCGTGCAAGTGGGTGAGCAGCCATGGGGTGTGGTGACAATCGACTGACCGAAAGTAGGAGGGCTTAGCTCTATGAAAAAACGACTGATCGCAGCCGTCTTGGCCTGTTTCGGAGGACCGCTCGCTGCGGCACCTCTGTGTGATGACCTGGGCTTTGCCGGGCTGCTTGCGAAATGCAATCGGGGTGACACGATCGAATTGACCCTCGCCTCCGGTCAACCGCTGGGCGAAGATGTGGTCTTGCAATCGGGGGCCTATTACAAGCTGCAGATCACGGCAGATGGCTCTGCTGAACTGGCTGTCAGTGGTCCGGACTTCTTCCGCGCCATCTGGATGAATGAGATCGTGATCAACAAGATCGAAATCCGCCCGATGGCGATTGATTCCATCGAGTTTGACAAGGCCGGGGTGGCTGAGTTGTCGTTCATCGCGATCAAACCCGGCACCCATGTTCTGCGCATCCCGGGGTCATCGGGCGAGTCGCAGCGTGTCAACATCAGCATTCAATAACAGGAGGATACGTACCCATGAAACGGAGCTTTTATTTTTTGATCGCAGCCCTTTTGGCCGTTCCAACATACGCTGCAGAGGAAATTGACGCCGAAACTGTCGAGAAAATCGAGGCCTATCTTGCATCTGTTGAATGCCAGATGGACCCAGATGATATCGAAGTGGAAGACGACGGGTTTGAGCTTGATGACGTGATCTGCAAAGGCGGCAATCAGTTCGACATTGAACTCGACAAAGACCTAAATGAGGTGGGCCGTCGCGCCGAGTAAAGTCTGCCACTCTAGACAAATAGAAAGGACTTTTTCATGCGCTATCTATGCCTCGCCTGTGCCGCTGCACTGGTAGCTGGTCCAGTCTGGTCGGATGATCACGGCGAAGAATTGGCAAGCGATGACGAGGTTGCCAAAATCGCGGCCGAGATCGCCAAATTCAACTGTGAAGTCCCGGATGAGGTTGAGAAGGAAAGCGACACGCTTTTTGAGCTGGATGATGCCGTGTGTGAAGCTGGCCAATATGACATCAAATTGGACGAGCGCTTCAAAGTGATGGTCATGAGTTATGATGGCCCGGTTGATGACTAACGGGTGCGCCTCGTGATGGGGAAAATGTATGTCTTCACTCGAACGGCATACGTGGTCCTCTCGCTGCTCATAATCCCTTGCATCGCGGTTGCCGCCAACGCGGATGACCGCCTGACCATCAGGGTGGCTGTGCTTAAAATCGGGACGGTCAACTGGGAGTTGGAGACGATCAAGGCCAACGGGCTGGATGAAAAGCACGGCTTTCGCCTAGAGGTCAAACCATATGCGGATAACAACGCGACCCGTCTCGCCGTGGAAGGTGATCAGGCGGACATTGCGGTGTCGGATTGGATATGGCTCGCGCGGCAGATGGTTGCTGGCAAGGACCACAGCTTCATTCCATATTCAAAAGCGGTCGGAGGCGTGGTCGTCCCTCAAGACAGCCCGGCAAAGACTTTGGCCGATCTCGCGGGCGGCAAGATTGGCATCGCGG
>JBCDCU010000491.1:0-1888 GCA_039181265.1 Pseudomonadota bacterium
CTTTTCACGATCGGCTTTGCTGCGCCCGTCAGCGCAGGTGAGGCTGATGTTCTTTCGGCGGATATCCGTCTCGACGCCAATGGCACCTATACAATCAGCGTGGAGGTGGAGCACGCCGATGATGGATGGGACCATTATGCCGATGGGTGGGAGGTGCTCGCTCCAGACGGTACGGTGTTGGCGACCCGTGTCCTCGCCCATCCTCATGTAAATGAGCAGCCCTTTATTCGCTCAAAGTCCGGCATTGAAATTCCGATAGATGTTCAAGAGGTTTCGCTGCGGGCGCACGATCTTGTGCACGGCCATGGCGGGAAGGAAATTACCATCGCGGTCCCAAGGTAAACTCGCCAAATCCATTGCCACGGGCTTCCACATGGTTAATCTTCGACCATCCTCGGACATTACCGAGGGGGGAAACTCATAAAGGGATGATGGATCCATGAAGAGACTTATCGCCGTTTCAGCGGCTTTAGCGTTTGCTGCTGCGCCAGCTTTTGCCACCAAGACAACCATCGAATTTGCCTCCGACGACGGTACAACTGTTACCATGACCTTCGACGATGAAACGGGCATGGCAACTGACGGGGACGGCAACAGCATACCATACGCTTATGACGAAGCCGCCGCGACGATCTGTGGTCAATCTCCTGATGGAGAAATTTGCGCGACCTTCACCGACACGGAAACCGAGCCTGCGGTCGGAGTGAGTTCTGCCTATACGACGAATACCGGCGTTGGCGGCACGGCGACGATCACGGCGATCGAAGCTGCACCGGCACCTTCCGGCTCTTGATCACTGCACTCGACCATTTTGTATTGATCTGCCCCGACCTTGAGGCCGGGGCAGATGCTTATTCGAAGCTGCTTGGCCGATCTCCAGATTGGCTGAGCGTCGCAGCCGACGGAGCGGCCACAGCGCTTTTCAAACTGGAAAACACGGCACTTGAACTGATTGCTCCCAGCGGTGAGGGCGCGGTTGGCGACCGATTGCGTGAGATGCTTTCGGCCTCAGGATCGGGGCTGACCAGTCTGGCGTTTGCATCCAATGATATCGAAACGGATCATCACCTTGCAGGGCGACGCGGACTTGCCCCAAGCGATATCATCGCTGGAGAAAGTGTTAGCGCCGAGACGGGCGCAAAAAGGGTCTGGAAGCGGTTTCGATGTGCGGACGAGGCGTGTGCCGGCATTAAGACCTTTGTGATCGAGCAAAGTCGTGAAGACCTGCCTCTAGCAGATGCCACGTCGGGCGCAGTGAGCGGTCTCGATCACATCGTCATTGCCACGCCGAACCCTGATCGCTCTGTTGCTCATTATGGCACCCGTCTCGGTCTCGATTTCCGCCTTGATCGGACCGCTGAGGAGTGGAAAACGCGGTTTTTATTTTTTCGCACTGGCGGTTTGACGTTTGAGGTCATCCATCGTCTCGGCCAGGACCATGATCCGGCAGGGAGTGATTCTATCTGGGGATTGACCTGGTTGGTGAAGGATATTGAGGGCGCACACGGTCGGCTTAGCGAGGGCGGCTTCGATGTGTCCGACGTTCGCAAGGGCCGGAAGAAGGGCAGCCGCGTCTTCACCGTTCGAGACGGGACGCTTGATGTGCCGACGCTTTTCATTGCGCACGAGCCTCGATAAACAGCTTTCATGAAAGCATTCAAAACCCTGACGACCACTGCAGCACCGCTCCTAGAGGGCGGAAGTCCCATGGCGAATGTCGATACCGACATGATTATTCCGAAACAGTTCCTGAAGACGACGGAACGGACGGGGCTTTCTGAGGGGCTGTTCTACGAGTTGAAGACTCATCAGGACGGCACACCCGATCCGGAGTTCGTGCTCAACAAGCCAACCTATCAAGGAGCAGACATCCTTATTGCCGGAGAGA
>JBCDCU010000492.1:0-1866 GCA_039181265.1 Pseudomonadota bacterium
AAGTGACGGCGAGAGACGTTCATGAGGGTTCCCCTTGTTTTAGGATTTGGTGCCTTACGATATGGCCGACTAGGTCACACCTTTCTAGAGCGAGCCCTGTCACAAAAATTCACATGCGATTGAGTAAAACCGGCAAGAATTTCACATCCGCCTGTTCGTGCCGTGAGGCTTTGACCGCTCGATATCCCCGCTTTCTGCCGGTTTTGGCGGATTTTCCGGCCTTGTCACGGCGTTCACAACTTGCTGATTGTTCTTGATTGGCCGCAAAGTCGGTTTTTGGTGACTCTCAGCACAAACACGGAGTGCGCCGAGTCACGCTCAATCTATGCATACTCCGCGATGAAACCGGCACAGGAAAGGTCCTTTCATGGCATCGGCAACCGGGTTTCCCGCCCGCCTTCTCTTCATCCTCTCACTTATCGCATTCTCATTCGCCTTCATCGCCTCCACGAAGGCGGATGAACCGCGCAAGCTTTCGGACTTCGTGATCAAGGAATTCGGTCAGCCTCCGGCTATTCCGGATGGTCCTTATTCCGAGAGCCTTGAGCGGGCCGTGGAAACCGCCTTCATCAAATCCATGCAGAACGGGACCTGGGGACGGGATGAATCGATTGCCCTTTCCGAAATCGCGGATTCGAAAGATCCGCGCGTTGTCTGGCTGATCAGCGACCTCCTGCGCTTTGTGGCCCAGCCGCAGCTCAACGTCGCGCTCGCAGACACTGCATCGAAGCTTCTTGGGAAAGATCTTCAGGGCCGCAATCCATGGGGCACTGTGACTGACCACCTGATTGCCTGGAATATCCCTGCCCCGCCCGATTATCTCCGGGCCAAACGTGCGATCTACACGACAATCGTTCCGGGCTGGGACAAGATCTTCACTGAAGGCAATGTCGATTGGCGTCTCGTTTCCTGGGGTGGTGTTCTGATTGATGACCGCCCACATGACAAGACCGATGATGTCTGCAATTGCATTCCGGCTGCCGACAATCCGGAAGTCGTGAAAGCAGAAGATGCGAAATGGCCGAAAGACGATGACGTTATCTTTGGCATCACAATCAATGGCGAAGCCCGCGCCTATCCGCGTCAGATCATGGAAGTGCGTGAAATGGTGAACGATACGCTTGGCGGCCGTCACCTCGGTATTCCCTATTGCACCTTGTGCGGTGCCGCGCAGGCTTTCTTTACCGACCGCCAGCCGGACGGTGTTGAGCGGCCGATCCTGCGCACCTCCGGGCTTCTCAACCGGTCCAACAAGGTGATGTACGACCTCAACACTTACTCGGTGTTTGACACCTTCCTCGGTCATGCCCAGACAGGACCGCTTGCCGAAAAAGGCATTAAGCTTGAGCAGGCAACTGTCGTCACAACAACGTGGGGTGCATGGAAGAAAGCGCACCCGGCAACGACCGTACTCCATGAGCGTTATGCGCTTGGCCGCGACCCCGATTTTCGCAACACGCGTGACGCGAACGGCCCGATTTTCCCGGTCGGCGATGTCGACCCGCGCCTGCCGGTTCATGAAGACATCATCGGCGCGATCACCGCATCCGGCAAACCAATCGCGTTCCAGCGCAGCCAGGCCTTTGTTGCCCTTCAGCGCGGCGAAGAGATCGCGTTTGAAAATGTCCGGCTGAAGCTTGATGCCGGTGGTATCAGGGCCGTCGATGCCGACGGTACCGATCTTGGCAGCCACCAGGCCTTCTGGTTTGCCTGGTCCCAGTTCCACCCCAAAACCGCACTCTGGCCTGCGTCAGACGGATAAGAAGCGGGCAAGAGCGGGACATGGCTATTGGGCGTACAGCAGGCGGCAACGCTGAAAATGCTGGCTTATTATCCTCAGGTCAGCGTGTTGGATGTGGGTGGCGG
>JBCDCU010000493.1:0-1833 GCA_039181265.1 Pseudomonadota bacterium
GGCCTGACAGCGATCTGAAACACACCCTTCAACAAAAAATTAACCATACGGCGCAATAGTTTTCGCGAAGTAGAAAGAGTATTGCAACGAAGGGTTTGCCGAAATGGCCCTGACTTCCCGTCGCCAAGCGCAACCAAGCCGCCATCATAAGAAATATGCGGGACATCGAATCATCATTGCGAAAGGGGAAAGGGTTACGAGCCTTTCTGTTCATCCCCTTTTTGCCGGCCTCATAGGTCTTACGGCGGCTTTTTTTGCTATCTGCTATCTCGGAGCTACCGGCTATCTGATTTTTCGCGACGATCTCATCAACACTGCGCGCGTGCAGAAGGTTGAGATGCGAAACGCGTATGAAGACCGGCTCGCGGCAATGCGGATTGAGATTGATCGCATAGCGAGTCGCCAGATGCTTGATCAACGGTCGGTGGAAGACAAACTTGACCGTTTGTTGGGTCTTCGGGTTTCGCTCGACGAGCGCAATGCAACCATGAAGGCAGTGAACAAAGCTGCGGGTCGTTTTGGAATTACAGCGCCAATTTTCGCTCCGAGCCCCAGGCCCAATCCGATCCGTCAGACACACCAGGCGGCAAATGGCACGATACCCGAAACGGCAGCCACGGCCTACGCGCTTGCGGCCACGCCTGGACGCCAGTTCGAAGCTGTTTTGGGCGGAGTTGATAAAACGCCCACTTCGTCTGTGGAAAAGCCCGCACCGACGAAGCGGGACGTCGCCCAAGTGGATTTCACGGCAATCGAGCAGGGCTTGAGACGCGAAGAGCGGCACCAGATCAAGACGATCCGATTCTTGAATAAAAAGACTGAGGAAGCTGCAGAAGAAATCAGGTCGGCGATGAAGTCTCTCGGCTTCAACATGCGCAAACCAAAGCGCGAGGCTGTTGGCGGTCCTTATGAACCAGACAGGGCGGAAGACATTCTCGCCTTTGATCACGCCATCGTTCAGTTCGAAGAAAACATTGAACGTCTCACAAAATACCGTAAGTCAGTTGCCGGACTTCCTCTCAGCCGCCCCGTCAAGAATGCACGCCAAAGCAGTAACTTTGGTCGGCGAGTGGATCCGTTTTTGAAGCGCTTTGCGTTCCATTCCGGGATCGACTACGCAGCCCCGACGGGGACACCGGTCTACGCAACCGCACCTGGAAAGGTTGTCAGGGCTTCTTGGAATGGCGGATATGGTCGAATGGTTGAGATTGCCCACAGCAGGGGGATCACAACGCGCTATGCCCATCTTCATAAAATCCGGGTGAAAGTCGGTCAGAAAGTCGCCCAGGGCACCCAAATCGGCACAATTGGAAGCACCGGGCGTAGTACCGGACCGCACCTTCACTATGAGACCCGTATCCGCAGCAAGGCTAAAGACCCTGCAAACTTTCTGAAAGCAGGTCGCCGCATCGCCGACTTTCTTTAGAAACTGCACAATCTAAAGGTCTTCGTTGCCTGATGCGCCAATAGGGTGCATCAGGTTTTTCCGTCATACTTCTGTGAAATTTTGAGAGATCTAACTCGGGGCTCAAAAACGTTTCCGCCCCCGCCGATCAGAATAAACACTCAGTTCAAGCTGCGCTTATCTGCAGTCTGGCCTCGGGCAGTCGGGCGGGATGCTCATCCGGCAGATTGATGTGGTTCTGCACATAATCGCGCGCTGCATCGCGGGCCGTCTCTGAAGCAAAACGTCTGAGCATGGAGAGTATCTCATCAACCTCGGCTGTATCACCTGCGGCACCGCCGATGCCCCGGTACCTCTCAAGGATCCTTTCGATCATGATACGCGTGAAACGGTACTGATCCTGAATCCCATCAACCGCACCTTCTTCA
>JBCDCU010000494.1:0-1733 GCA_039181265.1 Pseudomonadota bacterium
GTCGTGAGATTGAGGCTGAGTGCGCATACATCCCCGTTCGCCGCTACATTCCAAAGGCCGAGTACTGCCTGTTGGTCGAACGCAAGCGTTGGGCTTACACGGACATCCTGCGATGCAACCACCCCGGTGTTTCTTGTATCCGGAATGGCCTGCAGGTCTTGAGGACTGCCGGGAACGAGTGCCTGTTCCTGGCCTTGCACCCCGTCCTGACCTGGAAGAGGCTGAAGTGGGGGAAGGTCTGACGAAGAAACCGATCCAACCGGAGCGGGCGTCAACGGTGGTGGTGTTTCGAAATTGTCATCGCTTCTGAAAGCGCAACCGGCAAGCAAACCGCACAAGATGGTCAGCGCAAGAACCGGTGATGCGGCGACCCTGGATCCCGATGGGTTTTCAAGCTCAGACAATGGCAGTTACTCGGGTGTTCGCAGTTTTATTCTAAAAAACGTCAATCATTTTCGCAGACAAACCTAGCATGCGAAACAAAAGCCGCTCTAACATGTACGCAAACTCAAGTACAGTCACATGCTGATTTTGCTTTGGTGAACTTGTGAATCCCCCACGATATTAACGGGTCGGTCACTCATCGTGGGTAGGAAACAAAAAACTCACATGATGCAGACCCCGCCAATACGATCTGCGAGAAAATCTTATTTTCGTGCCGCGTCGGTGAGCTTATCGAGGGCTCCGGTCATGCGATCCAATGACGCATCTGCCCCCGCGATTTGGTAACGGGCTTTCAAAGCGCTCGGCTTCAAGTAGCCAATCCTTGTCTCGCGTTGATCCTCGAAAACGAGGATGCGTACAGGTAGATCGATGCCAGCATGGATATTGCCCTGCATGATCGGTGTGCCGATCTTCGGATTGCCGAAAATCACGAGCTTGGTTGGTGCAAGTTCCAATCCGACATTGGCGGCGCCGCCAGAATGGTCGACGACTGCGAACACAGTTGCGCCTGCTTTTTCGATTGCTGTGGTCAGTTTTTCGACAGTGTCATCAACTGAATGGGGACTAGTTTTGATCACCCAACCGTCCGGTGCCGATGTTTGTGCGAATGCAACGCCCGCTGACATGAGCAGTGCAAAAAAGGCGGCAATCAAACGCATTGCGAGCATTCTCCTGAAAGATCAGATTCGGCGTTCCACCATCATCATTTTAATCTCGGCAATGGCTTTTGCCGGGTTGAGGCCTTTCGGGCAGGTTTGCGCGCAATTCATGATTGTATGGCAGCGATAGAGCCGGAAAGGGTCTTCGAGATTGTCGAGCCGTTCACCAGTTGCTTCATCCCGGCTATCGATCAGCCAGCGATAAGCCTGCAAAAGAACTGCCGGTCCGAGATACCTGTCGGAATTCCACCAGTAAGACGGGCAGGAGGTTGAGCAGCAGGCACACAGGATGCACTCGTAAAGGCCGTCGAGTTTCTCCCGATCATCTCGGGATTGCCCCCATTCCTTTTCCGGTTCTGTCGTTGCCGTTTGAAGCCACGGCTCGATTGAGCGGTGCTGTGCATAGAAGTTTGTCAGATCCGGCACGAGGTCTTTTACGACCGGCAGATGTGGCAGCGGGTAGATCTTGACGATATCTCCCATCACTTCGTCCATGCCCTTTAGTGACGTGTTGTTTTCCGCCGTAAACCTGGCGCGCTATCACAACACAGAACCTGAAGCTGCACTGCGCGACGCGAACCTTAAATTTGAATCCCGCTTTAAGTGGATTGAAGCCAGGCTGAGGGAAGA
>JBCDCU010000495.1:0-1692 GCA_039181265.1 Pseudomonadota bacterium
ATCGCACTTGTCGACGATGACAGAAACATCCTCACTTCGGTGTCGATCGCTCTCGAATCAGAAGGCTATAAAGTCGACACCTACACAGATGGCACAGCGGCGCTTTCGCATTTCAGCAGTGACCAGCCTGATCTCGGCATTTTCGACATCAAAATGCCGCGCATGGACGGCATGGAACTCCTCAGGCGTGTCCGGCGGCAAAGCGACATGCCGGTCATATTCCTGACGTCGAAGGATGACGAGATCGATGAGTTGTTCGGCCTCAAAATGGGGGCGGACGACTTTATCAAGAAACCGTTTTCCCAACGGCTTCTGGTTGAGCGCGTGAAAACGATCCTGCGGCGGTCCCAACCGAAAGAGGGCGTGGTCGCCAAACCGACGGAAGAAGAAGTCACCGTTCTCACCCGGGGCGACCTCTCGATGGACACGGAACGCCATACCTGCACCTGGAAAGACCGCAATGTTGTTTTGACAGTAACTGAATTCCTGATTCTCCATGCGCTCGCGCAACGCCCCGGCGTCGTCAAAAGCCGCAACGCGCTTATGGATGCTGCCTATGACGATCAGGTCTACGTCGACGACCGCACAATCGACAGCCATATCAAAAGGCTGCGGAAGAAGTTCAAGATGGTTGACGACAATTTCGAGATGATCGAGACGCTTTATGGCGTTGGATACCGCTTTAAAGAGCATTAGACCCGGCCATAGAAATCTCCTATAACCGTCGGATCACGCAATTTGCACAAGCATCTGACAGAGAGTGCCGGTTGATCCCGGCTCTTTGCTTATGGCCGCCGAGATTGAAACGCCCGATTCGCCGCTGCGCGACAGAACCGAAAGCCGAAAATCGCGCGGCAGGGCTAAAGGAATCGACAGTCGCCAAACGCAACGCACCATCGGCGGCGATCAGGCTCCAGAAAACACCACAAAAAATATTGCCCCTTCGCGGACGTGGCCCTTCCGTCTCCGGAATTCGGACAAACCAAAACCGAAACACTCAAGCGGCATAGTCCAATGGATGCGGGCACTGGCCTTTTCAAGCCTATTGCGCCGTATCGTGGTTCTCAACATGGTGGCGCTTTTCGTTCTCGTCGCCGGCATTCAGTTTCTCAACCAGTTCCGTGCCGGATTGATCGACGCACGCGTTGAAAGCCTCCTCACACAAGGCAAGATCATTGCTGGCGCGATATCTGCTTCGGCGACAGTTGAACGCAACGCGATCACGATTGATCCAGACCGTCTCCTGGCACTTGAGGTGGGCACACCCGACAACACGATTGTGCCACGCGTGGACGGCCTTGATTTTCCGATCAATCCTCAGGCCGTCGCACCGGTGCTCAGGCAATTGATATCACCTGCCAAGGTTCGCGCTCGGATTTATGATCGTCAGGGTGAACTGATCCTCGATTCTCAGTTTCTCTATAGCGGCGGAGAAATCCTTCGCTTCGACCTTCCTGAAATTGCAGAAGAAAACCCATCGCTCTTCGAGCGGGTACGAAAATACATCCAAGGCTTCATGAAGCCGTCCAATTTCCCGGTTTATGAGGACATTGCAGGAAGAAACGGACGGGCCTATCCAGAAGTGGCAACAGCGCTTCTTGGGAATGAGGCAAGCGTTGTCAGGATCCGGGAGGAGGGCCAACTCGTCGTGTCGGTGGCCGTCCCGGTCCAACGGTTCCGGGCTGTTCTCGG
>JBCDCU010000496.1:0-1671 GCA_039181265.1 Pseudomonadota bacterium
GTGACCAAGCGTCTGAAGCCGAAGAGATTGCGACGAGCGATGAAGCATCGCCTCTCGAAGAAGACTCGGAACCGTTAGAGGCGAGTGATGAGGCGGAAGTGGAGATCGTTTCGGCAACTGATGAAGACCAACAAACCGATGCGCCGGTCGAAGCTGTCGAAGAAGAGGTTTCCTCGACTGCCGAAACCTCTGCCTCAAATGGAAGCGCAAACGGTCAATCAGCGTCTGCAAATGGCAGCGCTGAAGAGGCAGTCACATCCGATGCTGAGAAAAGCGAGCCCGAGCCTGACAAACCAGCCCGTGGTGGATGGTGGCAGCGTCGCTCGTTCTTCTGATCGCGCCGTTAGGTTTCAAGCGGAGTCGTCTACCGAGGGCTAGAGGCTGGGCAACCATTCGCCCAGCCGGTCCATGGCGGTGGCCATGTCGGCATTCGCGCCTGCGAATGAAAAGCGGATAAAACGATTGCCGCTGTAAGGGTCGAAATCTGCGCCAGGCGTTGCGGCAAGATTGATCTCATCGAGCATGCGGCGTGAAAATGCGAGCGTGTCGTTCGTATAAGCGCCCATGTCGACGTAGAAATAGAACGCGCCGTCCACGGGCCAAAAAGAGCTGAGACCGATTGAGGTCAGTCTTTCCGTCAAAAGGGCCCGGTTCTTTTTGTATTCGGATAAAACCAGGTCATAGTCTTCTGTTGCGTCGAATGCTGCAACCCCTGCCCACTGGGACAGTTCAGGTGCAGAGATAAAGAGATTCTGTGCAAGGCGCTCAACGGGCCGGATAAAGTCTTCCGGCACAATCATCCAACCGATCCGCCAACCGGTCATGCAATAATATTTGCTGAATGAGTTGATGACAAAAGCCTCGTTTGAAAACGACAAGGCTGTTTCCGCTTCGCCTTCATAGACGAGACGGTGGTAGATTTCGTCGGAAATGAATCGGATCTTGAGGCGTTCGCAGGTGTCGCAGAGTGCTTTCAGCGCGTCACGCTGGATCATTGTCCCGCTCGGATTGGCAGGACTTGCAAGAAGAACCCCGTTTAAGCCGTGCTCGCTGTGCGCCTTTTCAATCGCTTCCGCGCTCAGTGTGTAGCGGTCCTCCGGTCCGGCGACGAGGTCCACCACTTCCAGGCCGAGGGCTTTCATGATGTTGCGATAGGCCGGATAGCCGGGTGCCTGGAGTGCAATTTTGTCGCCATGGTCGAAGGCCGCCAAAAAGGTGAGCATGAAACCGGCTGATGAGCCGGTCGTCACGACCACTTGTCGTGGATCGACGGTCGCGCCGTAATCAGCGGCATAGTGTTCAGCAATCCGCTCGCGCAGAGGTTTAATGCCGAGCGCGTCCGTATAAGAGAGCTTGCCGCCGTGAAAATGCGAGCGCGCATAAGCAATGACGCTCTCAGGTACGGCTGCCGCAGGCTGCCCGACTTCCATATGAATGACCGGCCGCCCTGCCCGTTTCGCTTCATTGGCGGCGCTTAAGACATCCATTGCCAGAAACGGCTGTATCTCACTGCGTTTTGATGTCCCAAAGGTCATTCCGTGCTCGACAATTCTGCTTCTTTCCTGTCATTTACGACTTGACCCTAGCCGCAATTCGAACACATGTCGCGGTAATTGTGGTGCTCAGGCGCGCTCAGAAAGCGGCGCATACGCCCTTGTGGCGAAGCACGGA
>JBCDCU010000497.1:0-1661 GCA_039181265.1 Pseudomonadota bacterium
CCTGCCAATGCGGCTTAAGATAGGATTGTGCCCGAATACGCGCGATTTTCGTCGGGACATTGAACAAGGAATGGGCCACCTGACAGGCGACCATGTTCACTTCGTCATAAAGTGTGACCGCGACAAGCATGTCAGCGTCCGGAACGCCGGCGCGCTGCAAGGTATCGGGATGGGCGCCGTGACCGACAAAACCGCGAACATCAAGTGTCTCGCGAATCCGCTTCACAAGCGTCTCGGAAGAATCGATCACCGTAACGTCGTTGCGTTCCTCGGCAAGGCGTTCGGCAATACCAAAGCCGACCTGCCCGGCGCCGCAGATGACCACCTTCATTTACCCCTGCCCCTCAAACAGCGCACGTCATCAATACCGTGCGGGTCTTTCGTCAAGCCGCGGAATTCACGTTCTTAGCGCCCTGGCCACCGCTCATCTTACCGCTCACCCCAAGCGATTTCAGTTTCCTATGCAAGGCGGAGCGCTCCATTCCGACAAAATCGGCCGTACGCGACACATTACCGCCAAAACGACTGATCTGCGCAAGCAAATATTCACGTTCGAACACTTCGCGTGCTTCGCGCAGCGGCATCGCCATCAATTGCTCGCCCCCGTTATGACCCGACGGCGCGTGTGGGAGATAGGCGCCGATCTCAGACGGAAGGAGATCTACGGTTATCTCGCTATCCGGGTCGCCCTGGGTGAGAATCATCAAGCGCTCCACATTGTTTTTAAGCTGACGAATGTTTCCCGGCCAATCATGCCCCTGCAGGACGGCCATCGCCTCATCAGCGATCTGGCGCACCGGCAGCCCCTGGCTATCCGAAATCTGTGCCATGAAATATTCCACGAGATGGGGAATATCGTCACGCCGTTCCGACAAGGCAGGAACGCGGAGTGGAACGACCGCAAGCCTGTGGAACAGGTCATCCCGGAAAGTTTTCTGCTCGATCTCGGCTTCCAGATTTCGCGCCGTCGACGAAATGAATCTGACATCGACCTTAACGGGAGTCGCTCCATTCACACGATGAAATCCTTGATCAATCAGCACGCGGAGGATCTTGTTCTGCGTCTCCATCGGCATATCTGCGACTTCGTCGAGATAAAGCGTACCGCCATGGGCCCTTTCCAGTGCACCCGTCCGCCGGGGGCTGCCGTCTGCGGCTTCCGATCCGAAGAGCTCTTCTTCAATCTGGTCGCCCTCAATCCCGCCGGTATTGAGGATGACAAAAGGCCCTTTGCTGCGATGAGATTTCGCATGGATCTCGCGTGCAATGAGTTCCTTTCCAGATCCCGAGGGTCCGGAAATCATAATCCGGCTGTTTGCCGGGGCGATGCGCGCTGCTGTTTGCACCATTTGCCGGAAAACCAGTGACTGCCCAATCAGCTTTTCCTCACCTGTTTTCTGTTTGAGGTCCTGGATCTGTGATCTCAGCATAGAGACTTCGAGCGCGCGCTCTGCAACCTGAAGAAGACGGTCGGTTTTGAAGGGCTTTTCAATATAGTCGTACGCCCCTTTGTGAATGGCGGAAACGGCGGTTTCAATATTGCCGTGGCCGGAAATCATGACGACCGGAACGTCATCATGGTGCTTCTTAATTTCATCCAACACAGCCAAACCGTCCATCTGGCTCCCCTGTAACCAGATATCGAGAAAGACCAGCGAAGG
>JBCDCU010000498.1:0-1647 GCA_039181265.1 Pseudomonadota bacterium
GTACACCCCATTCCGCATCGAGAGCCTTGCGCGCCTTTTGAAGATGCGGGCTGTCGAATGGAAGCATGGTCCCGGGCGACGCGCCGTGGTCCTCGAATTCGACGGTACAGTCCGCTGGAACGCGCTCTTTCACAAAGGCGCGGAAGTTCTCCCTGATCTTGAACGGGTCCTGGGTGCCGACCAGGCGAAATGACACTTTCGCGTGGGCTTCCGCGGGAATAACCGTCTTGAAGCCTTTCCCAGTATAGCCCCCCCAGATCCCGTTGATTTCGCAGGTCGGCCGGGTCCAGACCTGCTCAAGAACAGTGCGATCCTTTTCACCGGCAGGTTCCGCAAGGCCGACAGCACCCAGAAAGTCTTTGGCGTCGAAGCCAAGCCCGTCCCAGATCTTTTTCACATCATCGGGGATCTCAACCACGCCGTCATAGAAATCAGGAATGGTGACGGCGCCTGTTTCATCGCGCAGATCTGAGAGAATATCGGTCAAGATCCGGATCGGATTGGCCGCAGCCCCTCCGAAATAGCCAGAATGAAGGTCCATATCAGCGGCCTTCACCGTGATTTCCTCACCCAGGAGACCACGCAGTGTCGTGGTAATCGACGGCGTATGGGGATCCCACATATTGGTGTCGCAAACGAGCGCGGCATCAGCCTTGAGTTCACTGCCATGTTCCTCAAGGAAGCCGTCCATTGATGGCGAACCGGATTCTTCCTCTCCCTCGAAGAAGATCGTGACGGAACAGGGAAGCCGGCCATGCACGAGCCTGTAGGCGCGGCAAGCCTCGACGAAGGTCATGAGCTGACCCTTGTCATCCGCCGCACCGCGCCCGGTAATGCGCATTGTCCCATCGGCATTATCGATAATCTTGGGGTCAAAGGGATCGGCATCCCAGAGTTCAATCGGATCGACAGGTTGGACGTCATAATGGCCATAGAAGAGGAAATGCGGTCCGCCCGCACTCTTATCGTGGGCAACGACCATTGGTTGACCGGGCGTCTCGCGCAAGCCCGCATCAAACCCCAAACCGGTGAGTTCATTGACAAGCCATAAAGCAGCCTCACGGCAATCGTCGTTATAGGCTGGATCGGTTGAAATGCTTTTCTTGCGGAGGAGTTCGAAAAGCCGATGAAGGCTTTCATCGATCCCATTGTCGACGGCTTCGAGAACCTTTTCAATTCCGCTCATCATTTCCTCCGTTGTGCCGTCTTTGCGTTCGGCGAGCACTGTGCACTTGTCTCACCGCCGATGAATTCTTCAAATGCTCTGTCTCACCGAGACCGGATTATCGCCCGCCTTTGAGACTTCCCAAAATACCACGCACCAGCGCACGGCCAAGCTGCGAGGCGACCGAACGGGCGACTGATTTCATCGCAGCCTCGGCAACCGATTGACGGTTGGACCGTCTGCGGGTCGAGCGTTTACGGGACGAACGCGTTGGACGGTCGTCGCGATAACCGTCATCATCCTGATAACCGGTGCGCGAGCGCCGCATCCGGCCACGTTCCTCGCGCTCACGTTCTTCTGCTTCACGCTGACGTTCTTCAAGTTCCGCCTTCTTTTGAGCCCGTTCTTTTAGGACTTCATAAGCAGATTCGCGGTCCTGTGCTTTGTCATAAACACCGAATAAGGGACTGTATTTTATGGCA
>JBCDCU010000499.1:0-1635 GCA_039181265.1 Pseudomonadota bacterium
GCGGCGGGGGATGTCCGGGTCAACGGCACCCGCACCGAAAAACGCAGCCAGATGGTGGGCCCGGACGACGTTCTGACCTTCGCCCAGGGCGATCACATTCGAGTGATCCGCATCAACGCCATCGGCACACGCCGCGGCCCGGCCACGGAAGCGCAAACCCTCTATACCGATCTGTCCCCGCCCGAGGCGAAAACCCGGAAAACGGCCCCCGAAAACCCCGCGTTTGAAGGAAAAGGTCGCCCCACAAAGAAGGATCGTCGTATCCTTGATCTTTCTAAGGCCCGCTCCCTTGAATGATCGGGTTGGCTCATTTAGCTAACCTTGTGAGATTGGGGATAAAGAGGGTCCGATGACCTATATCGTGAACGACAGCTGTATTGCCTGCAAATACACCGACTGTGTCGAGGTCTGTCCGGTGGATTGCTTCTATGAGGGCGAGAACATGCTGGTCATTCACCCCGACGAATGCATCGATTGCGGTGTCTGCGAGCCCGAGTGCCCGGCGGATGCGATCCGCCCGGATACCGAGCCGGATATGGAGAAATGGGTCGAGTTCAACCGCAAATACTCCGAGATGTGGCCCGTCATCATCACCAAGAAAGACCCGCTCCCCAATGCTGATGAGCGCGATGGTGAGACTGGGAAGCTCGAAAAATACTTCTCCGAGGCTCCTGGAGAGGGCGGATAAGGGCCGATTCGAGGCAATTTTCACTGAGATACGGGCCTTAACCGGCTTGTTTTGCGGTGTTTTTCGTCATCTGACGCAGGGTTCGCTTTTTTGCAGCCCTTTTTTGTGTTATATTCCCGTCACAAAGTAGTAACGGGACCGCTCATCGCCGCGCGTGGCAGAGGACGCCGGCACAGAAAATTCGAACCAGTCACACTCGGACGCGCGGCCGAAAGGTCAACGCTCAGTGTGATTTTGACTGTCGAACGCCAGGACCAGAGTGCCCAGTTGTAAGGAATGCTGAATGACCAAATCGAAAAAACTTGATTTCCGTCCGAACGAGTTTGTTGTCTATCCCGCGCATGGCGTGGGCCAAATCCTTTCGATCGAGGAGCAGGAAGTCGCGGGGATCTCGCTGGAGCTCTTCGTGATCTCGTTCGAGAAGGACAAGATGACACTGCGGGTGCCAACGCACAAGGCGACGGAGATCGGGATGCGGGCGCTGAGCTCTCCGGATGTGATCGGCCATGCGATGAAGACGCTGAAAGGCAAGGCCAAGGTCAAGCGGGCCATGTGGTCGCGCCGGGCACAGGAATACGAGCAGAAGATCAACTCGGGTGACCTGATCGCCATTGCCGAGGTTGTGCGCGATTTGCACCGCACCGATGATCAGCGCGAGCAGAGCTATTCCGAGCGGCAGCTTTATGAAGCCGCACTCGAGCGCTTGACCCGCGAGGTCGCTGCCGTGAGCGGTGGGGACGAGTTGGCGGCGGCCAAGCAGGTGGGTGATGTGCTGGAAAGCCGCGTCGCGGCCTGACGAGGCGTTTCTGGAAGCGAGAACAACCGCGCCTCACCGGCGCGGTTTTTTCACGCATTCCATCAGCAATAATGTTACACATGGATGCCGAAATGCTGCACCCATATCAAAGTTTTCTGAGTTATTATGCAGCCGCCACATTCGGATATAA
>JBCDCU010000500.1:0-1627 GCA_039181265.1 Pseudomonadota bacterium
CTCATGGTTTCCTCCGGCAAGTGCTGCAAGCGCCTGGGTTCGCGCGTCAAGGATGCGATCCAGAATTCCACTTTCATGGCTCATCGCGGTGCGGGCTGCACTGACGAGATTTGGAACCAGCTCATGCCGGCGTTTCAACTGAACTGTAATTCCGGACCAGCCTTCGTCGACTTTCGTTTTCGCGGTCACCAGACTGTTGTAGCAATAGACATACCCCCCTATCACGGCTGCAAACAGGAGGATAATGATCAGAAATTCCATCTCGTTAAGTCCTTAAACTGGCGTACTCACTCTGGCATCGCAGGATTTGGGGCAGGTCTTCGATTGAAAGACGTCCGCCATCGGGTCTCAGGATTTCAGCAATGAAACTATTCCGCGCGCAGGCGCGCACCAAGCTACCAGATTTCATAGGGGCTCGGTCCAAACTGGCGGCAGGCGTTGCTAATTCAGCAGGTGACTGATGAGCTGGGCCTGTCCGTGTTTACCGGTCTTGAGGTAGACGCGCTTGAGATAAACTCTCACGGTGTCGGGCTTCAAACCGTGATGATTTGCAATGCCTCGTACATCGAGTCCTTGCAAAAGGGCTAGCGTCACGACAGCTTCAGCATGCGTCAGATTGTAAGCGGCCCTGAGCCCTTCAACATCCCAAATTGCGCGCTTTAACGGACCGAGTTCGAGGCGAACGGTTTTCTCATAAGGAAAGTCCGGTCCACGGCTGAGGGCGACGGAAACGCCGTATCCGTTTCTGTCGGACAGGAACACCGTATTGTTTTGTCCGCTGAGTGCCCGCTCGATGGCTTTGTCAAACCGGCGCACATCCTTTTTCAGCTTTGGGCACAATCTGCCATTCGCAATCTTGAAGCATTCTTCGATGGTCGCTCTTGCCACGTCATCCATGACCCGGATCACGCCCGCCTGGTCGATCAAAACCACACATTGATTTGCGCACGATCCGATTTCCATCCTAAGACGTAAATCAACCGCGCGCACCATTTGCTGGAGCATCAGCGATGTTTGAGTTGCCTCATTCTCGTTCATCCAGTCGAACGCCGATAAATGCCCGATCGTGAACATGAAGAGGCCGGAGTTTCCCCGGTAAAGAGCAGTTCCGAAGTGATCGGTGTCGGATGGCCTCACGAAATTGTCGTAGACACCCTGCCTGTCGAAGTTGTCCGCACTTACCAGTTCCGTCTTATGAAGCAGTTTTCCAGGAAGAGCATAGGGCAACGCAGCGATCACCGGATTACTTTCCGGTGTCAGATAATGCGAGCGCATGACATCAACAAGCTCGGGATCAACGCGTTCAGAACCCAGGAACATGGGTGACGTCGGATCTTGCATCCGAAAGGCCAAAAAGGCGCTCATTTCTGCTCGGCCCTGGCAAAAAGCCTCCGTCAGGGCCTCAAAATCACCCGTTTCCAGATAGTTCAATACTTCGTTTCCGAATGAATCGAAGCTCACAGTTCCAACCATCCTTTCATGACGCCACGTCTATACCCATACGGGTATAGATTGTGATTATTATCCATTGAGAATGAAGTCGCAATGCCGATAGAAATGACTTTCACGCAAAAGCGGGGGCGCTAACGTGGGCAAGCATGTGACTCTGGACGGCTTCAGCGGGCAA
>JBCDCU010000501.1:0-1608 GCA_039181265.1 Pseudomonadota bacterium
GCGCGATTGTCCAAATTACAAGAAAGAGGCGTTTCGCAAAGCAAGCCCTGTTGAAAACCTCTTTGCTCAAATTGCTGAGATGGCAGCATCCAGCGCCGCATCATCAAGGGTCATCAAGTCCGCGGTCCGGGTCCAGAGAAGCGACGCGGTCACTGAATGATCCGGATAAAGGCGACGCACAAGCGCACGATAAATTGCAAGTTGTCGAGTGTAAGCAGAAGGCACGTCCCGCGGGCGAGATGGGACCGATCTGTTCGTCTTGAAGTCTACGATGTGAACGGTCTCGGCGGAAACGATCAGTCTATCGATCACCGCGTTGACGTCCACCGATCGCCCGTTGAGCACGAGCTGTCCGGATATCGCGACTTCCGCGCGACTGCTGACTTCCTGAAAAATCGGCGCAGTTCGCGGATTTTTCAGAACGTTAATGACCTCTTCGATCATCCTGTCTTTCGTCGTGGCAAGCGTTGTGGGGGCTTGGTCATTGAGATACCGTTCTGCCGCGCTTCTCCTTTGATCTTCGCTGAGCTCGGGCAGTCGTTCCAGAAGGGTATGCATAAGAACCCCCCGGTCCGTCGCGGCAAGGCCGGGAAGATCATGATCTCCGGTTTCATCATTCAATTCCGGATGGTCGTCGATTTCGCTGTCTGACGGCGTAAGACGTCGAACAGTTTCTGGTGGCGACTTAGCCTTTTCAAACAGGAACGCCGGAATCTCTAGATGGGGCTGAACTGATGTTTCGATCTCTTGTGGCGGCACAGGCGCCGCATCTGAAGACCGAAACCGCCATGCTAAGGCATTTCCTGTGGTGTCCTTTATCTCTGTCGTATGAGGCGACGCGAGGAGCGCATCGGAGATTTTGGAATACCAGCCGTTCCTGTCCGCTTCGCCTTTGCTGTTTCCGGTCGCAGCAACGTAAAGCCGGTCGCGCGCACGCGTCATCGCCACATAAAGAAGCCTGTAATATTCAGAAAGGGCCGCGTCCTCGGCCCGCGCCAATGCCGCAGCTTGAGCACGCGGCGCATCGTCCTTTCTCCTTTTCCAGAGATATGGTGGCCCGTTCTCGGACAAAGCCACGAGATCGGGTTGATGGCTTGCGTGATAGGGACGCCCACCATCGACCAGAAATACGATTGGTGCTTCGAGGCCTTTTGAACCGTGAACGGTCATCACCCGGATATCCTCACCGGCACCCTCCATGTCGCGTTTGATCGTGGTCGACCCGGATCGGAACCAATGAACGAAACCTTGCAGGCTTGGAATATGGCGATCTTCATAAGCTCGGACTTCGTTCAAGAAGGCGTCGATGACATCGTCCGTTTCCGCGCCGAGGCGTGCGAGAAACCGGCTTCGCCCGCCGTCGCGTGCCAGTGCGTTCAGGAAGAAATCAAAGGGAGGTGTGAAGTCGGCTTCCGACCGCCAGCGTTCTAGACGCTTGTATGCTTCAACAAATGGAGCGGTTTCACTCATGGCCTTTTCGTAGAGTGCCCGCCACAACGTGCCCTTTCGGCCATGGGCTAAAGTGAAAAGATCGTCTTCACTCAGTCCTATAAGCGGGCTCTTCAAAAGGCCTGCAAGTGCGAGATCATCCTCTGAAAGCAGAACGAA
>JBCDCU010000502.1:0-1607 GCA_039181265.1 Pseudomonadota bacterium
ATATTTTGCTTATCCCGTGGTGATTTGAGCGACCAGCTTGCGGCCACGTAAAATAATCCGCTAAACGGTTGGATCGGAGCACCCGGCCAGCGTTTTGCGGTCGGGTTTTTTGTTGAGGACTGGCGCAATGAGCGACAAGACCGGGAAGAGCTCCCTTCCCCATTTTCAAACGAGTTTGGCAACGGATCTTGTCCATGGCGGCGAGATGCGATCGTCCTTCGGCGAAACCAGCGAGGCGCTCTATCTGACGCAGGGTTTCGTCTACGAAAATGCGGAAGCCGCTGAAGCACGATTTGCAGGAGATGCAGACGGTTTCGTTTATTCCCGCTATGCGAACCCAACCGTCGCCATGTTCGAAGAGCGGATGCGGCTTCTGGAAGGAACCGAGGCGGCGATGGCGACAGCAAGCGGCATGGCAGCGGTTCACTCTGCGATGATGAGCATTCTTCAAGCGGGCGATCATATCGTCGCGGGCAAAGCGCTATTCGGCTCCTGCCGGTATATTGTTGAAGATCTCGCACCCCGGTTCGGCATCGAAACAACGCTGATCGACGGAACAGATCCAGCTGCCTGGGAAGCCGCAATCCGCGATAACACAAAAGTCTGTTTCTTTGAATCTCCGACCAATCCAACCCTTGATCTCGTTGACATTGAAGCGGTCGCACGCCTTGCCCATTCGGTCGGCGCAAAAGTCATTATCGACAATGTCTTCGCCACGCCATTGTGGCAACGCCCGAGAGATTTCGGAGCTGATGTCGTGGTCTATTCCGCAACCAAGCATATTGACGGGCAGGGCCGTTGCCTCGGTGGGATCATCCTGGGCGACCAGGATTACATCGATAAGGTGTTTGCCTATAACAAGCATACCGGCCCGAGCATGAGCCCCTTTAACGCCTGGGTATTACTCAAGGGTCTCGAAACGCTTCCTCTTAGGATCGAACATCAGACCCAATCGGCATTGAAGATCGCGGAAAGTCTCAAGGATCATCCGCAACTGCAAAATCTGATTTATCCAGGACTACCAAACCACCCACAGCGTCAACTCGTCGAGAAACAGATGAAGGCCGGCTCAACATTGATCGCGCTTGATCTTCATGGTGGGAAGGACGCTGCCTTCGCGTTTTCCAATGCGCTAAATATTATAAAGATTTCCAACAATCTCGGCGATGCCAAGAGCCTGGTGACCCATCCGGCAACGACAACCCATCAGCGCCTCACACCCGAAGATCGTGCCGAACTTGGGATCGGAGATGGCATGGTGCGTTTGTCTGTGGGTCTGGAGGCGACCGAAGACCTAATTCATGACCTGACGAACGCACTCGATGCCGCCCAGAGCGCCACGTTTGGAGACGCGGAAACGCGGCGGGCCGCCTCGTTTTAGAGTGTTTGATATGCGAACCTAAGCCGCTGCAACGTCTTTCAGGAAGCGTGCAACCACATCATTGAGATGACGGGTCTCTTGCTGAACGCTTGTTGCAGCTTCCGTTACATCCTGTGCAGATTGGGCTGTCTCCGCCGTTGCGCTCGTGACACCGCCGATATTCTCAACGACGGTTTCCGTGCCGACAGCCGCCTGATTGACACTTTGGCTGATTTCGCCGGTTGCG
>JBCDCU010000503.1:0-1601 GCA_039181265.1 Pseudomonadota bacterium
GGTTTCGAGAGGCCTTGCTTATCGAGCGGCTGCGATAAACCTCCAGGAAGGATCGAAGATTTCTGAGGGACATACTCACCCATCATTTTTTTTATGGCACACTGCAAATACTCTTAGATTAACTGATGTCAAGATGATGCTATCGCTCCATTCGAACAAAGGAGCACCTCATGGACAAAGCCAAGATTCTCATCATCGCAACATCAGCCGGAAAAATGAATAATGGCGAGCCGACCGGCGTATGGCTCGAAGAATTGACGACGCCTTATTACGCGTTTCTCGACAGCGGCGCGGACGTGACGCTCTCATCCGTGAGCGGCGGCGCTATTCCAATCGATGCGCGCAGCGTTGCGCCGGAGGGTGAAAACGACGCATCAGTCGAACGCTATTTGAAAGATGCCAAGCTTCAAAACGCGGTCCAGAACACACAATCCTTCATGGATCATGCCTCGGGTGAGTTCGACGCGGTCTTCCTTCCAGGCGGCCACGGCACGATGTTTGACTATCCAACCAGTCAAGAGCTCGCTAGCCTCATCGAAGCGTTCGACCGCAACGGTAAAATCGTCGCTGCCGTCTGCCACGGCCCGGCCGGTTTGGTTGCGGCCAAGTCAAGTGACGGGTCCGCTTTTGTGAAGGGGCGCAAGGTTGCAGCCTTCACGGATAGCGAAGAACACGCGGTCGGGCTTCAGGACGCCGTGCCGTTCCTCCTCGAAACCCGTCTCAGGGAGCTGGGCGCGCGTTATGTTTCGGCACCTGATTTCCAAGCCTTTGCCGTGCGCGATGGAAACCTCGTTACAGGTCAAAATCCGGCCTCAGCACAACAAACGGCCAGCCTGGTCATGGAAGCCATTCGCGAAGACACGTCTCGGCTGGCATCGTGAACCAGGGACAAAATCATGTCTAAGATCATACTGATTACCGGCGCATCATCGGGCATTGGAGAAATCTGCGCCCGCTATGCCGTTAAGGCGGGGCACAAGGTTGCCCTCGCCGCACGTCGAAAAGAAAAGCTCGATCAACTGGTTGGTGATTTGAGTTCGGACAACGCGCTCGCTATCAGTTGCGACGTCACGGATGCCACCCAGCAGGAAGAGATGGTTGAAAAGGCTGTTTCCCGCTTCGGCAGATTGGACGTTGTCTTCGCCAATGCCGGCCTCGGTGCTTCATCGCGAGGAACCGAAGCGGGCGATCCGGAGAGCTTTCGTGAGATGATTGACGTCAATTGTTTGGGTGTGACGTTCACAGCCAAATACGCGCTTCCACATCTCAAAGCCTCGAAAGGTCATCTCGTCCTGGTTGGCTCGCTTGCCGCACAGGGCACTGTCTGGGGATCCGTTTACTCCGCCACCAAATGGTTCATCCGCGGCTATGCCGATAATCTTGGTGCGGAACTCGGTGATGCCGGCGGGCGCGTTACCTGTCTGCATCCGGGAATGACAGACACTCCGTTTTTCGACACGCCAAAACCCACTGCACTCCGTCCCGATGATATCGCAAAAGCGTTCATGTATGTGATCGAGCAACCGGATTATGTCCTAATACCCCACTTACCGATCTATCCGCGTCCCCAGAAACCCTTCTCAGTGATGTTGATCTGAGAA
>JBCDCU010000504.1:0-1594 GCA_039181265.1 Pseudomonadota bacterium
ACCGCTCCTGATGTTTTTCAGCCCCAAAGTGCGGGATCAGGCGGATCAATGAGGCTGCCATCAAATCGCAACGCGGGCTCGAAATCCTCGGCAAGGAGGAGCGGACCGTCGAGGTCCACGAAAGCGGCTCCTTGGGCTGCACGAACAGCAGGCGCCATCGCGAGGGAGGAAGCGACCATGCAGCCGACCATGATGGTGAGGTCGCGGGCACGCGCTTCTGAAATCAAGGCCATCGCCTCCGTTAAACCGCCGGTCTTGTCAAGTTTCACATTAATGACGCTGTAGCGCCGGGCAAGGCGGTCGAGATCTTCACGGGTATGCACACTTTCATCCGCACACAAAGGGATTGGTGATGAGAAGCGCTCAAGAACCTCGTCGCCATCGGCTGGTAAGGGTTGCTCGATCAACGCGACCTTACACGCGACGGCAATGGCAAGATTGCGGTCCAGATCGTTTTCCGACCAGCCTTCATTTGCATCAACTATCAGCCTTGAATCAGGGGCTCCTCGTCGCACCGACCTTAGCCTTTCCTCGTCTTCCGGCCCGCTTCCGAGTTTGATTTTGAGAAGGGGCCTTGAAGCGGCGGCGCGGGCAGCCTCAAACATAGCCTCCGGACTATCAAGGCTGAGCGTATAGGCGGTTGTGACCGGTATTGGCTGAAGCCCAAATCGGGTCGCCGTACGCACACCGCTTGCTTTTGCTTCAAGATCGAGCAGCGCGCAATCCAACGCATTCCGAGCGGCTCCTGGGGGCAAGGCATTCTGTAGACTATTGGAATTTGCAAGGCAGTCTGGTGTTGCCTGGACGTCTTTTATCTGCCCGCCGACACTCTCAACGCTTTCGCCGTATCGGGCATAAGGAGTGCACTCGCCGCGCCCGACATGCGTGCCATCGGTCAGTTCGACAATGATGGTCTCGGCGTGTGTTTTAACGCCACGCGAAATTCTGAACGGACTTTTCAACCGCCATTGCGCGGTTCTCACATTCAGTTGCAAGTCTCTCATGGCGACCGAAAGCCTTTGTGATAGTTTCTGCTCCTGCTGCGCTTTGTCCACCGCTTCGGCAAAAAAGACAATGCTGGCTTTCCGTTCTTATGTATATATGCGGGCTATGGACGCACTCGTCGAACAAACCGCCGGTACGCTGGCTGAAAGTGCACCTTTGGCTGACGGCACGCAGGTCTACAGGGCCGTAGGCTGCTGGTCGATCCGGCATGCGAACACAATCTATGACGCGCTCCCGAAGATGATTGCTGCCGGGCCGAAGAAGGTCGCAATCGATCTCAATGATCTTGCCATTCTCGACACGTCCGGTGCGTGGCTTCTTTGTACTTTGCGCAATCAATATGCAGCGCGTGGTGTCCACGTGGATTTTGTCGAGCCGCGCGAAGAACATACCGTTCTTCTTGAGCGCATTGCACGTGCGAGCGAGGCGGTCGGTGATCTGGAGCCCGTTCGAACAAAGCCTGAAAGCGTGCTCGATAGGGTCGCGGAGAGCCTGAAAGACGGCATAGATGAGGTTAAACGGATCCTCTCGCTTCTGGGCGCGCTTGTTTCAGCCTTTGCGAAAGCTCTCGTTGTTCCGGCGCGGTTCC
>JBCDCU010000505.1:0-1587 GCA_039181265.1 Pseudomonadota bacterium
AAGCGCTCGGCGACATGAAGGGCATCACGCGCTATGCGTCGATCGATCTTCCCATGGATGAGACATTGACGCGGGCAGCTGTCGATATTTCAGGGCGCCCCTATCTCGTCTGGAAGGTCACGTTTACCCGTGACAAGATCGGCTCATACGATACGGAGCTCTTCCGGGAGTTCTTCATGGCCTTTGCGCAGAATGCCGCAATCACGCTTCACGTTGAAAATTTTTACGGCGAGAACAATCACCATATCGCGGAAACCTGCTTTAAAGCAGTCGCGCGAGCGCTCAGAAGCGCGGTTTCGATCGATCCGCGGATCGCGGACCACTTGCCGACAACGAAGGGCCAGCTGGGCGGCTAGGGCGCAGACCCTCTGGACCTTGCCCGTCGATTGCGGTTTAAAGGCAGAAAACCGCGCAATGCGCTTGATCTCAAAACACGTTCCAGCATCGAGACCAAAAGACCATGGCATCTTACCGCGTCTTTGAATTGGAGGACGCCTCAGAGGAAAAGAAGGCGACCGGCGACGATCTCACGGTTGTCTATGACGGATTTTCGATCCTCGCTCTCGCGTTGCCCGCGCTCTATCTGCTCTGGCACCGGCTCTGGCTTGGCCTCCTGCTCTATATTTTCGTGTCGGCGCTGATCATTATGGCTGGCCAGACCATCGATCCGGCCATTCCTTTCTTTCTGAATCTCCTCGTCGGGCTTTTTCTCGCTTTTGAGGCCGCAACTTTCCGGGCCGATAAACTGACACAAACCGGTTGGCGGGAGGTCGATCACGTCGTCGCTGCAAACAGCATGGAAGCGGAAGCGCGCGCACTGGATCGCCACCTTCAGCGCCAACAACAAAAGACAATCGACCGACCAATACCCGAGGCTCGACCCGAAACACCTTTGCGGGCGACTGCTGCCTACAAGAAGCAACCTCCTGTTATCGGGTCATTTCCAGTAAGACCCCGGCCCGCAGGCCGCCGACCATGAACGTTGCCATTATCGACTACGGCTCCGGCAATCTTGCCTCAGCCGCCAAGGCGTTCGAGCGCGCCGCGCGCGAGAACGATCTCAACGCCACAATCCAAGTGACGGATGACCCGGAAAAAGTGTTGAACGCAGACCGGATCGTTCTTCCGGGCGTCGGCGCCTTCGCGGATTGCAGGCGCGGCCTTGATGCCGTCACCGGCATGATCGAAGCGCTCGAGGAAGTCGTCATGCGCAACGCCCGACCGTTTTTCGGCATCTGCGTTGGTCACCAATTAATGGCAACGCGCGGCCTTGAAAAAGAGACAACTGAAGGGCTCGGCTGGATCAAGGGCGATGTCACGATGATCACACCGTCAGACGCGACGCTCAAGATTCCGCATATGGGCTGGAATACGCTGACGCTCAAAACCGACCACCCTGTGCTTCAGGGTATACCAACCGGACCAAACGGACTGCATGCCTATTTCGTGCATTCCTATCACATGGTGCCGGATGAAGCCGTGACACTTGCGACAGCGGATTATGCCGGAGACATTACCGCGATTGTTGGACGCGACAATCTCATCGGCACGCAATTCCACCCTGAAAAGAGCCAGGTCCTCGGCCTC
>JBCDCU010000506.1:0-1577 GCA_039181265.1 Pseudomonadota bacterium
CTGGAGTATTTCATTGGCCACCCTTCTGATTCATCACGACGCTTTTGAAAACCATGTAACACCCGCCGGCCATCCGGAGCGTGTCGATCGCATCAAAACCGTGATGAAGACCCTTGGCGACGACCGTTTTTCCGATCTCGTCAGAGAAGAAGCGCCGATGGGCGATGCAAACCAACCCGCACTGGTTCATCCGGATCACTACATCGAAGCAATCGAAGAGGCGAGCCCGGAGGATCATCTCGTCCAACTGGACAGCGACACCTACATGTCACCTGGCAGTCTCGAAGCCGCCTACCGTGCCAGCGGGGGAATATGCCGCGCGGTCGATCAGGTGGCGGCGGGTGCAGCGGACAATGCCTTTTGTGCGCTGCGACCACCGGGACACCACGCTGAAAAGGCTATCGCGATGGGCTTTTGCCTCTTCAATACCGTTGCGATTGCTGCCCGCCACGCGCAAAAGGCACATGGTTTCGAGCGCATCGCCATCGTTGATTTCGACGTCCACCATGGCAATGGAACGCAGGACATTTTCTGGGACGACGACAGCGTGCTCTTTTGTTCAACCCACCAGATGCCGCTTTTTCCTGGATCGGGAGCCCTCAACGAAACCGGCACAAAAGGCACGATCTGCAACGCGCCGCTGCGTTCCGGCGATGATGGCGGTCACTTCAAACAAGCCATGAACGAGCGCGTTTTCCCGGCTATCGAAAACTTCGCACCGGACTTCCTCCTGATCTCGGCAGGCTTCGATGCCCATGAACGCGATCCGCTCGCCAATCTTCTCTTCACAGCCGATGATTTCCGGTGGGCAACTGGCAAACTGATGGAACTGGCTGGCCGCTTTTGCAACAATCGTGTGGTCAGTACGCTGGAGGGCGGCTATGACCTCGAAGGCCTCAGTGTTTCGACGGCAGCCCATGTCGAAACCTTGATGAAGGGATGAATGATGAGCGAGACCGGCACCACTCAACCGTTGGAAGCGGACGAGAGCTTATCGGGCCTTGCCTTCGAACAAGCTCTAAAAGAACTTGAAACAATTGTAAGCCGACTTGAACAAGGCGATGTCGATCTTGAACAATCGATCAAGTTCTATGAACGGGGTGAGGCATTAAAGCGACACTGCGAGAAATTGTTATCGGCCGCTGAGATGAAGATCGAGAAAATTAGACTTTCGGCGCGCGGTGATGCTGAAGGTAAAGATTCAGTTGACATTGAATAAGATCCTGAATTCTTGACACCCTTTATTATGCGTAAAGTGTCGATCCGGTGTTTTACCATTGAAATTGCGACATTTTAGCACGATCTTTATACCCTTGGGCTGACGGCAAACAAAATTGCCTTTGTGCAATTCTCCCGTTAGAAATGCTTCGAATATTTGCGCGCCCAAACAATACGGGTGCGATCAACGCTACGTTGCAGGCTTGTGAATGCGGGCCGCAACACTAAGGTGCCCCGATCATAGTAACCGATTGGATGTGTGACATCATGACGAACCCTCCTGCCCCGCAAGCGCCCGAGACCCCACTTCTCGATACAATCAAGGAACCTGCGGATCTAAGACGTATCAGCGACGGAGA
>JBCDCU010000507.1:0-1562 GCA_039181265.1 Pseudomonadota bacterium
GCCTGCCATGCTTACCTCCAACAGCGAACGGATCGATATCACGATAAGGCCGGATTTCATGCGGGAGCGGTTTTCCGGCGAGATCGACGCCGCCTTGCGGTTCACACCCGCCGCTTTCTTCTGGCCAATCCTTGTCTTTGCTAAACGGGTGGCGGCATGGCGCGCATAACGATCAGGCTTGAAGATGCACGGACAATTGGCCCTTACACACTTTCGGTCATCGTCAAACAAACGATCCATGATGAGCTTGCCGGTCGTGGCTATCTGCAAGCCTCGAAAGAACCGGTCGCCGTGCTGATCCGACACAATCATGCGGTTCAGGCCTACACACCGGAGGGCGTGCTCTTATCCGACGAGGCCTTCGTCAATGCCTTCCCCGAACACCGGGATGTCCTGAGGACATAATCCCACGCGTGAGGGCGCGATCCGAGCCTCTCTTTCCGCACCGCATCTTGACCAAAGTCAACCGAACTGCGGCCTCAAGTGGTTTTATGCATGAGGGAAAAAACGGACAGCAGTGGTGATCAGGGTGAGTATGGTCAAACCCATCGTGATTGAGGCGCTCCGCAGGAAATGCGATCCAAAACGCCTCGGCTTTCAAACCACGGACGAGATCGAACCGGTCGATGTTCTGGTTGCCCAGGAGCGCGCCCGCAAGGCGCTCGCCTTCGGAACGGCCATCGACCGGCCGGGCTATAATCTCTTCGTGATCGGCAGCCAGGGCTTTGGCCGCCACAAGGCGACCCGCCAGTTCTTGGAAGACAAAGCCAGGGATGAAACGCCGCCCGATGAATGGGTCTATGTCAATAACTTCAAAGCAAAGCGCAATCCGAAGGCGCTTCGCCTGCCGCACAACACAGCCCTTCCCTTCCAGAAGGCAATGGAGGCGCTTATCGAGGATCTTGAGATCGCAATCCCGAGCCTCTTCGAAAGCGACGATTATAAAACGCGGATGCGGGTTCTTGCCGAAGACAGCCAACACGAACAGGAAGAAGCATTCGAGGCGCTCCGAGCAAAGACGGAAGCGGAGGGCATCGCCATTCTCAAGACGCCTATGGGCTTTGCACTTGCACCGGTCAAGAACGGCGAAGTGATCAAACCGGAAGTCTTCCGGGCGCTCGAAAAGTCGGAACAGGAGCGGATTGAAACGGTCATCGAGGCGCTTCAGAAGGATTTAGAAGAGACGCTACAGAAGATGCCGCTTATCGAAAAAGAGCGGCGCAATAAGGTGCGCGAACTCAATCAGGAAATGGCGGCCGCTGCCATCGGCGCATCGATTGCGGAAGTCGCCGCTTCCTTCCAGGCGGTCGAGCCGATCCTTGACTATCTAAAGGCGGCGGAAGCCGACATGATCGACAACATCAGCTTTTTCATGAAGGAAGAGCAACAGCCCAATCTGATCGCACTGATGGGCCGGAGCGATCCGGAACAGGGGGCGGCAAAATTCCGCCGCTACGGCGTCAATGTGATCGTCGCAGACCGCGAGGGTGAAGGCGCACCGGTGATCTTCGAAGACCATCCGACGCTCGGCAATGTGCTTGGCCGTATCGAGCACATGTCGC
>JBCDCU010000508.1:0-1558 GCA_039181265.1 Pseudomonadota bacterium
AAGGATTTTGTTTTCTGCAGCGCAGCGAATGGAACTTGCGGAATCGCAAAGTCTTTCGCGTTTCGCGAGAATTTAACTGCCAAAAAACAAGGAGCTCTCAAAATGTAAGCGTTTTCCTCGCAATTGCAGAATGAACAGCAGTGCGTCGCCCATTCAGCCCAAGTGTCGCAGTGGAGAATCGCAATGAGGGTTTTCACACAAGGCCAAAGAGCCTATCTATCCACCTTCAAATTTCGCAAGAGACTCAGACCGATGGCCAAGCCAAAGGACAACCCAAACTACAAGGTCATCGCCGAGAACCGGAAGGCGCGGTTCGACTATGCGATCGAGGACGATATTGAGTGCGGGATGATCCTTGAGGGATCGGAAGTCAAAAGTTTGCGCGTCAATTCTGCCAATATCGCGGAAAGCTATGCGGCCGTGGAAGACGGTGAGCTATGGCTGGTGAATTCCTACATTGCGCCCTATGAGCAGGCCAAAACGTTTGGCCATGAGGAACGGCGTCGGCGGAAATTGCTGGTGTCCAAGAAGGAGCTGGCACGGCTCTGGAGCGATACGCAGCGCAAGGGCATGACGCTCGTGCCGTTGGTGCTCTATTTCAACCACCGCGGGATCGCGAAGATGAAGATCGGGATTGCCAAGGGCAAGAAGGCCCATGACAAGCGCGAAACCCAGGCAAAGCGGGACTGGAACCGGCAGAAGCAGCGTTTGCTGAAAGAGCATAGCTAAACTGATAACCGCTTGTCCCGATTTTGACATCGAACGCCGCAGCATCCTCGCTTTTGTTGCAATACAAAATCGCGTTTGAGCAGCTACAATTTTGATAAGATTCCCGAAAACTTGCGGAAGATCTGAGTCGATATCTCCCGTTTGACCACTGAAAGTCGTTCGAAACACTCGCTTTGAACGACAATCATGCGATACACAACGCATTGGTCATGATTGAGAAACGACCGCGGCGGAGAATTGGTTTCCAAGCATTTTTCAGATTACCTTGCAGTCGGAGCAAACCGTGTTCGCACGTCTAGGATGGTCGCGCTCGTGCATAACTCTGAACAAGCTCACGCTTGAACCTAGGTAAAATCTTCTGATGCCTATGTCATATACAGTAAACGCATATTTCCTTGGCAGCCTCAGCGGCGATGCGGGCAAGGAAGGCAGTACTGCGTTGCCGGTTCAAATCACGTTTATCGATGAAAATGATGATGATCTCATCAGCGA
The DNA here is from genome assembly GCA_039181265.1 of Pseudomonadota bacterium. Lineage (GTDB taxonomy): Bacteria > Pseudomonadota > Alphaproteobacteria > Rhizobiales > JACESI01 > JBCDCU01. The sequence goes on from JBCDCU010000508.1 coordinate 1,222, forward strand.
AGAGAACGAAGACCTGCTCGAAGGCGAGATCATCGAGACGATGAAAGACGAAAGCATTCTTGAACTGGAGAATGCTGGAGAGGTCATCGGTTGGTATGTCGAGATTGAGGTCGGCGGCGAGCTTCTTGCCTATTTTGTGCCGACCGACGGGACCATTCCCTCCGTTGACGAGCTTGATGAAGATATTGACCTGCAGGGAGATCAGGACGCCGATGTGAGCGACCTTGATCCCATTGTCCCTTGCTTCACGACAGGGTCGGAGATTTGCACATCTCGTGGCTGCATACCGATCGAGGATTTGCGTGTCGGCGACAGCGTTGTGACCAGAGATCACGGC